>CAXSGV010000378.1:2458-7152 GCA_964236615.1 uncultured Polyangiaceae bacterium | reverse complement strand
CGCGGACTTGCTCGTCGGAGATGCGGCGGCCGACGGCGAGGTTCTTGTTGAAGACCGCCTCGTAGTTGCGAAGGAGGCGCTCGGCGTCGGCGCGCGCCGTCTCGCTGGAGTGCTCGTTCGTGAACTGCTCGGGCGCGGTCTTGTGCTCGCTGATGCGGAGGATGTCTGCCTTGATGCCGAGCTTCGACAACAGGCCACCGAGGTACAGATGCTGCGTCTTGATGCCGGCGTAGCGAAGGCCGCCCGCCGGGTTCATGACCGTTCGATCGGCGTTGGCACAGACGTAGAGCGCCTTGGCGCCGTTGTCCTCGAAGCTACAGAGCACCTTTTTGCCGCGCGCTTTGAGAACGCGAACGGCGTCTGCGAGCTCCTCGGCGTGCGCAAACGAGCTCGCGGGCTCGGTGCGCATCACGAGCGTGACGGCGCTGACGTCGCGATCTTCGGAGAGGCGCCACAGCTTACGAAGCAGCGAGATGTGGCTGCGCGGGCCGGGCGTCTTCTCGATACGGATGTAGACTGCACGTTCCGGCCGAGGGACGCTCGAGACGGGGTTCGAGTAGCCCGCGATGGAGACAGTGCCGTATTCGCCGAGTGAGGACGATTTGCCCAGGCCGCTCCCGAAGAGCACGCCGCCGCCGGCCGACACGCCGCCGAACGCGATCTCGAGACCCGCGGTGCCCACGATACCGCGGCGTTGGTCGTTCGGCAGGTGCGCGACCTCGACGTCGCCGCGCGCGCGCCCGATGCCGGGGATGTCGAGCTGCAACGAGGCCCGCGGAATGAACTGATCGCTTCCCTGGAGGTAACGGAGATCGAGCCCTGCTTCGAGGCCGCGGCGGCCCGTGGGGCGAAACGCCGCCGCCATGACGTAGCTCTGATCGAGCACTGGCAGGCCGCGCGGGGGGAGGCTCTGCGTGCTCGGGCCGTTGAAGTCGTGCGCGATGAACGCGAGCGCGAGGTGCTGGCCGGGATGAAAGCTGGCCGACGCGGTGATGCCCCACAGCCCGTTCAAGTACGAGTCGACCGAGTACGAGCGTTGAAGGCTGCCGCCGAGCGCGAACGCGTCGGAGATCTTGTAGCCGAGTGCCCAGGTGACCCAGGTGTAGTCGTAGCCGTTGTACGGGAAGCCGACGCTCGCGGGCGTTTGCACGAAGTCCACGCGCACGCCGGTCGAGATGCCAAAGATGACGGGCGTCGCGATCTCGAACGCGTGGCCGCAACCGACGCGGCCCGGTGCGTCGTGGCAGCCGACGCCGGTCCAACGCAGCTCGGGCGCGGGCAAGTAAGCGACGTTCGCGGGGTTGAGAACGATCGCGTCGGCGCCGATCTCGCTCGCGGCGGCGCGACCTGGCGAGATGATGCGGTCGGCGCGGGTCGGCAGCGGCTCGCTCGCGGAGGCACTGCACACGGCAGCAACGCCGGACGCGCAGGCGAGCATCGCGAGCGCACGGGATCGAAAGAGGCGAGTACGCACGCGGTCTCCTTAATTTTCAAGTCAGCGTGGCGAGATCGCGGAGTGTCGCGGCCTCGGCTTCGAAGGTCTTCTTCACCTCGGCGACGATCATCCGCTCGCCGAGCTGCTTCATCACGCGGGGCACGCGCAGCTCGAGCTCGCCTTTGACGACGCGCTTGCTGCTGCCATTGGCGGTGTCGACGAGCTCGTAGGTGCCCGAGGCCACGAAGTACTTCTGCCACTCGGCTTTCACGTGCGGGTGAATGCTCCACGCCGAGGAGTGGGTCTTGATCGTGTAAACCGAGCGCTCGTCCCACGCGCACATCTCGCGCGTGACGTACGCCTTCGCGAACGCCGGGATGCTCACGTTGGCCTGGTAGGCCCAGACGCGCTCGAGCACGCCGTCTTTGAGCGCGTAGGTCTTCTGCTCGACCGACTCCACGTTGGGAAGACGTTTGCCGAGGGTGTCGATCAGGTTGGGCGAGATCACGGCGAGCTCCAGCGCATCGCGCGGGATCTCGAACTCATGAACGATCTCGAAGCGCATTTAAGACGCGCCGAGGATAACGCTGGAAGCGGCTATTCGTCCGCCGGATTCGCCAGCTTGCGCGAGAAGATGATGACGTCCTTGCGCTCGTTTCCGAGGACGACGTGGTTCTGCAGAAGACCCGTGCGGCGGAAGCCGTTGTAGACGAAGGCGGCCGCGAGACCGATGTCGTCGCTCGGCGCGAGCGCAAAGCAGGTGACGACACCTTCGGCGAGCAGGCGCTCGCACAGCGTCTTGAGCGCCGACGTCGTGGCAAGACGCTCGGCGTCGTTCTTCGGCGCCGTGAGGAGCTCGAGGAACGCGTTGCCAAAGCACGCCTGCGACTCGGTCGACACGATGAGCTCGAACCCGCCGCGTGCCGTCACGTTGAAGTAGCGGCGCTGGACGTCGCGGCCGAAGGGCTCGAACGCGGTGAGCGCGCGGCCCGCCTTGAGAGCAGCGGCGAGTGGCTTCTTCACCTCCGCGTCCTTCATGGGGACGATCTTGGCGACGGGGAAGCTCTTGTCGGCGAGCTCCTTCGCGGCCTTCTTCGCTTTGACGAGGGTCTTCTCGGCAAAATCGTGCGCGCGCGTGTCGACGATCTCCTCGACGGGCTCCTGCTCGGGCTCGAGAATGCGCGGCGGCTCGGAGTCGAAACGAAGCCGACCGTTCGCATCGCGCGGCGGACGCATCGTGATCGGCGGGCGCGCGGTGAGACGCATCTCGCTCTGGATGGGCGCGCGACCGTTCGTGGCCGCCGTCACCGAGCAGCCGAGCATGAATGCGTCGCTCCGCTTGTAGAAGCCGGGGATGTTGCCCTCTTTGGCGAAGCCGAGCTTCACCCAGGTGGCGACCTCGTCACGCTCGACGAGCGTGTAGACCTTCTCGACGCCTTCGCGGTGCGCGAGGGAGAGGACGAACATGCGCTTCGCGTTCGTCGGCCCGGCGCGAAAGTCGATGACACGCATCGTCTTCACGCGGCGGTTGACGAGGAGGCACAGCGAGACCGCGTCGTTCGAGAAGAAGATCTCTTCGACGCCCGAGCTATCGGCCGGCTCGAGCTGCCGCGCGACGGCTCCACGGCCACCACCGCTCGGCGCCTTCGCGCTCAGTGTCTTCGCCTTCTTCTCCGCTCCCGCTCCCCACGCTTTGACTGCCATGACGACCCCTCACCCGGTTGTTCCTGCGCGCCGAAAAACTGGCGAACGCATTTCACTTATGAAATGCGAGTACCACGGCTGCAAACGCGTGGTCAACGGGAACAGGCCTAGAATTGCCGACTTTGAGGCTTCAATCGCAACCCTGCAATCCAGCGTGCAGGGGTGAGGCCTCAGCCAACCAAGCGGCTGACATCCGAAGGTGAGGCCTGCAGCTTGGTGAAGACCTCCGAAAGCCGCTCTTTTTGTATCGATACGAGCGTCGGCATCCCGCCGGACAGACCCAGCATCTCGAGGAAGTTGAGGCCGCTGTCGAAGGCCGCAGCGATCGAGAGTGTGTCACGGTCGAGCAGTAGGGCCACTTTGGCGCGCTCCTGGCCGATCAAAAGGAGCTGCGTCTTGTCGTAGATGCCGTGGTGCTCGCTCGCGTCGAGGTAGGCGACGCTCTTGGCAGGCCCCGAAAGCTCGAGGACTTTGTACCCCTGGGCGATCTTCCGTGTGGCTTCCTCACGCTTGGCGAGCTCCGATGCGGCTTCGTCGATCGAGGCCCAGAGTGACGCATCGGCGAGGCCGTCCGCGAGGTGCCGGACAATCATGCCGAGCAGCGCCAGATCGCGGCCGCGCGCGCGGATGGCGCGATCGAAGCGAACGCCAATCGCGCTTGGCGCGCCGATGCGTGTGTCGATCGCGCGAGCGTCGTCGTCCGACCCGGGGTACGGCTCGATCCCGCCGCGCATCCACTTTGCGGCGCTGCACAGGCCGTCGAAGTCGCTATGGCACACGATGGTGTCCACCGGCCCAATGCGTGCCACGAGCTCCTCGGTCACCATCTCCGGACACGCACCGTGCTCCGCCTTCGTTGCAAGAACGAACCGCGGATCGACTTTGTACTGCGCGTGGAGGGCGTGATCGTGGTGGTCGACCCACGCGGCGAGCCGCGAGCCGAGACCGTCGATCAGCGGCTTCGTGATCTTGTCGAAGCCACTGCCCGAGGCCTCCGACGCAAACGCGAGATCGACGACCACGACGCGACCGACGAGATTCTTCGCCTTGGGTAGCTTTCGCGGCGATGCGAAAGCGAGGGCGGGTCGGCGCGCTTGCATGATGGTGGGGTCGCTGCGAAGAGGGGACGTATGAAGCTGGACGAACGCGGCCTGATCCCCGTCGTGGTGCAGGATCATCTCACAGGCGAGGTGCGAATGCTGGCTTACGCATCGGAGGCCTCGATCGCGGAGACGTCATCGACCGGTCGCGCGACCTTCTGGAGCCGCTCGCGGAAGGAGCTGTGGGAGAAAGGGAAGACGAGCGGCAACGGTCTCGCGATGAAGGGCGTCACGCTGGACTGCGACGCCGACGCCCTCCTCTGGTCGTGTGATCCCGAAGGACCGACCTGCCATACGGGCTCTGCGAGCTGCTTCGATCGCCCGCAGACGGCGATGGCGCGCCTCGAAGCTCGCATCGAAGCGCGGCGCGCGAGCACGGCCGACGCGAGTTACACGAAGAGCCTCTTCGAAGGCGGCGCCGCCAAGATCGGCGCGAAGCTACGCGAAGAGGGGGA
>CAXSGV010000378.1:0-2448 GCA_964236615.1 uncultured Polyangiaceae bacterium | reverse complement strand
TCAGGTGATGGGAGACCGTCGGTTGCGAGAGGTCGAAGAGGGGGACGAGCTCGCGCGCGCAATCGAAGGCGAGGCGCGTGAGCGGGTCACCTCGGAGGCGGCCGACGTCGTCTACCACCTCGCCGTGGGTCTCGCGGCCCGCGGTATTGCGTGGCGCGAGGTGCTCGTGGAGCTCGAGCGACGCAGTGGCATCTCGGGCCACGTGGAGAAAGCCGCGAGAAAGTGACAAGCAGCCAAGCTATCCGCTACGCTTCTCGCCGATCATGCCCACCAAAGTCCTCGTCTTCGAGAGCGACGCAGCCTTCGCAGGCGAGCTCCGGAGCGAGCTCGGAAAGCTCGGTTGCACGACCCAGGTCGTCGACGACGGCAACGTCGGTCTCCAACAGGCGGTCACGGATCGTCCTGATCTGATCCTGCTGTCGATCGAGCTCCCCCGCATGAACGGGTTCTCGGTCTGCAACAAGCTGAAGAAGGACGCCTCGCTCAAGGACGTGCCGCTCATCATCATGTCGAGCGAGTCGAGCGACGAGACGTTCGAGCAGCACAAGAAGCTCCGCACGCGCGCCGAGGACTACGTCCACAAGCCGATCGCGTTCGGCGAGCTGCTCCAGCACATCGAAGCCTTCATCCAGCTGCGCAGCCTTTCGCAGCAGGCCCCCGCCGGTGACGACGCTCCGATGAGCGAAGGCATCGTGATCGACGACGAAGAGGTCGAGATCGCCGACATGAGCGAGGCGCCTCCGCCGATGCCCTCGCCTCCGCCGGCTCCACCTCCGCACGCAGCAGGAGGCGGCCGTTCGCCGAGCAGCGGGTTCCCGAGCGCAAGTGGCGCCGGTGTCTCGCACACGAAGAACGTCGACGCCGACATCGATGCGTTTGCCGACGCGGCCTTCGGGGCGATGACGTCGGGCGAGCATCCGACCGTCGACGTGGGGGGACACAGCGTCGACGGCATGCCTACGAACGGCGCCGCCGAGAGCACTCCGCCGGGTCGTCGCGTCTCGCATCGCCCGTCGTCGGTGCCACCCGCTGGTGGCGGCGCGGACGACGAAGCGAGCGCCGCGCTCTTCGAAGAGGCGCGCGCGCGTGTCGCCGATCTCGAGCGCGAGCTCGCAGGGGCACGCAGCGAAAACGAGCGACTGCAGGACGAGATTCGTCACGCCGGTCACGCTGAAGCCGATCGCGAGCGCATGCAGAAGGAGATCGACGATCTCAAGACGCGCCTCGTGGCAGCGACGTCAGCGGGCGCGGGGGCGAAGGCCGGCGCCGTGTCGAGCCGCGAGTTCCTCGATCTGCGCGAGAACCTCAACAAGAAGGACAAAGAGATCCTCTCGCTGAAGGAAGCCTTCGGCAAGAAGGACAAGGAGATCCTCGAGTCGCGCGACAAGATGCTCGCGCTCGAGCGCAGCAAGGCCGACCTCGACGACAAGGTGGTCGAGCTCGAACGTGCCGTCGCCGAAGCGGCCGACAAGAGCAACGCCCTCGCGGCCGACAAGGAGCAAGCGAAGAAGGCGAGCGAAGATTTCAAAACGCGCATGACGCGCGCGCAGACCGAGATGGAGGCGCGGACCAAGGAGCTCGCCGAGCTGCGCGCTCGCAGCGCCGCCGAGATCGAGGACGCGAAGGCACAAGCCGCCGCGCAGCTCGAGGAGCTTCGTGGGCGAACGAGCGCCGAGCTCGAGTCGACGCGCGCACAAGCCGCGGCCGAGCGCGCGCAGGCCGAAGCCGAGCTCCAAGCGACGCAATCGCAGGCCGCAACCCAGCTCGAGGAGCTGCGCACCCGCACGGCCGCCGAGATCGCGGAGCTGCGCGACCGCACCAGCGCCCAGCTCACGGAGCTGCGCGCTCGCACGACCGCCGAGAGCGACGATCTCCGGGCGCGGCACGCTGAAGAGCTCGGCAACCACGAGCAGCTGATTACGCAGCTGAAATCGGAGCAGGAAGGCGCGCTTGGCCGGCTTCGCTCCGAGCACGACGACAACTTGGACGTTCTTCGCGCCGAGCACGGCGACGCGCTCTCCCGCACGAAAGAGCAGGCCGAGGCAGAGAGCGCGCGCGCTCTCGCATCGCTTCGCGACGAGGCCGAGCGTGCGATTGTGCGCCTTCGCGAGGAGCACACCACCACGCTCGAAGAGGCCGAAGCCCGTCGCAAGGCCGAGGTCGAGCGCGCAGTAGCCGAGCGCGACGTCGCGATCCAGGACGCGACGGAGCACGCGGCGCGCGACCGAGCGCGGGCCATCGCGGAGCGCGAAGCCGAGCTTCGCGAAGGCTACGCCAGCGATCTCGCGACCCTCAAGTCCGAGCACCAAGAAGAGCTCGACCGCATGCGGTCCGAGGCGGCGCGCGAGCTCGAAGCGACGAAGGCACGGCTCGCCAACGACATCACCGCCGCCGAAGCCCGTCGCGAGCACGACATCGATACCGCGCGGCGCGAGGCGAGCGACGCTC
>CAXSGV010000377.1:4890-7161 GCA_964236615.1 uncultured Polyangiaceae bacterium | reverse complement strand
CTCGCGCGTGCGATCGAAGGGGCGCGACGCGCGCTCGGGCTCGGCGTTCTTGGTGCTCGTCGCCGAGAGCGCGCAGAAGCCGGCGACGCCGAGCGGGTTGATCATGGAGTCGGTCCCGCCCGCGAGCATGAAGTCACGGCGGCCGGTCGCCACGAGCCGGTACGCACTGCCCACGGCATCCGTCCCCGCAGCGCACGCCGAGACATGCACGACGGGTGGCGCCGTCGCCCTGAACGCGCGCGACATCATCGCCACCGAAAGATCCGAGGGCGTCTGCATGAACGCGAGCCGCTCGGCGAGCCGCTCCGGCAAAACGAACCCCGGCTGCCGCGACCGCACGAGGTCCTCCATCGCAAACAGCTCGAGCCCCACGCCCATGCTCACACCGCCAATCCCCGCAGGCGCCGAGCCGCACTCCGTCGCGGCCGCATGCGCCTGCCGCGCCGCCTCGAGCGCGAAGAGGATCTTCCGATCCAAAAATCCCCCCTTCCCGCCTCCCCGCCTTCCTGTGAAATCTCCCCTTTCCGGCAAGCGCGACTCCCCCGCGATGCGCGTGGGAAGATCGGCCGTATCGAAGATAGTGATCGGACCGACACCGGATTTGCCCGCGAGGAGCGCGTCGCGAAAGTCGTCGACGGACGCCGCGTTCGGCGCGACAACGCCCATACCGGTGACGACGACGCGGTGCTTCTTCATTTCGAGGCCCCGGGGATGCGCCACGTGCTCTCGCCGGCGAGGCCATCACGGCTCGTCGTACGGTGGCTCGCATCCGCGCCGGCTGCGATCGCGCGTGCGACGGCTGCAGGCACCGAGGCCGCGCCGAGATCGCCCTCGCTCGCCGCCGAGTCGAACGCGATGGGCATCGCCTCGAGCGCGTCGAAGGGCGTGTACGCGAGCGTGAACGACGTGAGGGTCGCGCGGGTGGTCGCGCCACGCCCCTTCGCGGCAGATGCGCGCTCGAGCACGAGCACCGCAGCCGCGTCGCACAGGCGCTCCTTCGGCACCGGCGGAACGACGCGCGCGAAGTGGTGCTCGACGAGAAAGTTGCGCTGGTGCGCCACGCCGCCGACGAGCGCGATGTCGACGCGATCCTCGGCAAGCGCCGCCACCGCCTCTTCGAGCGCAAGGTAGAACTGTGCCGCGCCCGGGTACGTCACGAGGTACGGCCCCTGCACGTCGAAGCAGACCGACACGTGGTACGCGGGCATGTTCGGAAGGCAACGGAACGTGAGCAGAGGGTGCGCCTTCTGGAAGCCGCCATTCGAAAACCGCGCCATCGAGAACGCGCCGTCGTCGTCGAGTGACGCCGCGAGCACCGGATCGATGTCCTTCTTCTCGAACGGGATGTAGCCAACGGCTAGAAAGAGCCCGGCGCGTTCGCCGAGCGCGCGCGACAAGCCGGCAGCTTCGATCGCGCGGCCCGCAGCAACGACCGCGAGATCGTCTTGTACGCCCATGAATTTTCGGCTCTTGCGCACCTTGAGCCAGGGCGTGGGGTCGGCGGGCTCGGAGGCGTCGCGCACGACGACGGCCGCGGCGCCGGTCACGACGACGTCGATCTCGGGGCCGCGCACGGTCATCGGATTTCCGGCGGCGCAGCCATGCCGCGCGTCCAAAGCTTGTAGAGGTAGCGCCGCTGCTCGTGCACGCGCTCCGACTCGACGGTCTTCAACATGAAGGTCAGCGTGCCGCGCATCACGCGCGCATCACCGACGTGCGCTTCGCAGGTGATCTGCGCGGCCGTCTCGAGCGACGACAGGAGCTTCACCTCGAGGTCGATGCGATCGCCAGGCTCGGCGGCGCGCGAGAACTTCGCGCGCTCGATCTGCACGAGCACCGCGCGCCGTGGTGGCACGGCGTCGTCCGTGTTGGTGGTGACCTCGAGCAAGAAACCGGCGAGCTGCGCCGCCGCCTCGATCACGAGCGCCCCCGGAAGCACCGGAAAGTCGGGGAAGTGATCGTGCAGGACCTCGTCCGTCAGCGTCACGTTCTTGATGCCGCACGCCCGCTCGCCCGGAACGACCTCCGTCACGCGATCGAGCAAAAAGTACCGCACGGCTACTGGGTCCTCATGCGGCTGCCGAGATCGAGCCAGCCACGCGCCGTGCCGCCGCCCGCCATCGCTTGCTGAAAGCCGCGGCAGGCCGTCCAGCAATCTTGGCAGCGAGCGATCTCGGCGGACTTGTCCGACAGTCGCTGATGCAGCGTCGCGAGCGAGTGCTCGCGCACGTTCCCGACGACGGGCCGTCGTTCGACGCCGTCTTGCAGCTG
>CAXSGV010000377.1:4092-4880 GCA_964236615.1 uncultured Polyangiaceae bacterium | reverse complement strand
CGCGCACGTTCCCGACGCTCTGATCGATCTTCTCGATGCACGGCGACACATTGCCCACGTGATCGATGTTGAAGCTCTGCGCGCCGGCCGTGCACGTGGGCATAGCGCCGCCTTCGAGGAACGCGTCCATCTTGGCGAAGTAGTCCTTGAAAAAGCGGACGTGAGGGTACTTCTCCCAGAGCGCCGTCATCTTCGCGGACACCGAGGCGTTCCCGATCCCGCCCGTCACGGGCAGTGCGTCGACCGTGCTCTTGCGCCGGAAGCCCGAGGTCGAGAGCAGCGTGACCTGGTGACCCACACCGTGGCTCGCGCTCATCTCGAACAGGCGCTCCATGCCGTCGAGCGTGTCTTGCATGAGCACACTCATGACCCCGACCTGTTTACCGCCACGCGGTGCGGCGTCGCGCAGGATGTCGACGGCGCGCCAAGCCCGGTCGGTGGTACCGGCGAGACGGCGCTTTGCGTCGTGGCGCGCGGCGTCGGGGTAGTCGATCGACGCGTGCACCTGCGTGAGGCCGGCGTCGAAGAGCGCCTTTGCATTCTCCGGCGTGACGAACCAGCCATTCGTGTAAAGCGCAGGGATGTGACGCTCGCCGAAGGCGCGCACGATCTCGACGAGGTCCTTTCGCACGAACGGCTCGCCACCCTCGATCGACACGACGAAGGTGCCGAGCTCGGCGAGCTCCTTGGCGATGCGGCGCATCTCAACGGCGGTGAGCTCGTCCTTCTTCGGCGCGGGGTTCGGCCAGAAATCACAGAAGCTGCACTCCATGTTGCAGCGGTTCGTG
>CAXSGV010000377.1:0-4082 GCA_964236615.1 uncultured Polyangiaceae bacterium | reverse complement strand
AGAACGGCTTCTTTCGCAGGAGACCCGCGGTGAAGCGTGCGTCGTTTGCGAGCTGGTGCAGGCTCGTCTTCAAAACAGGCTCGCTCTCAAAAGCCCCAGCCGCCCTTGAACTGCTTGCCGAGGCGCTCGCCCACGTCGAAGACGAGGCTCTTGATATCGCGGTATTCCTCGAGGATCTGCGCGATCGACGACACGACCTCGTCGATCTCGGCCGCGGTGACCGTGAGCGGCGGCTCGAGCTTCAAGACATTCCACTGTTGCGACGCCGGCTGGCAGAGGATCCCCTTTTCGAGAAGACGCAAGGAAAGCCACTGACCGAACACGCGCTTCGACACGGTGTCGACGACGCCCTTCATCAGGCGACCGAGGAGACCCTTTTCTTCCTTGAGACCGAGCTCGAGCGCGACGAGCAGCCCGCGCCCGCGGATCTCGCGCACGAACGGGTGACCGGCGAGCCGCTCCTCGAGCCCCTTCTTCAGACGCTCGCCTTGAACGCGTGCGTTCTCGACCAAGCCATCCTCGTCGACGATGGCGAGCGTCGCCAGCGCGACCTTGCAACCGAGTGCGTTGCCCGAGAAGGTCGAGCCGTGGAGATCGAACTTGTCCATCGAGCCGAACGCCTTGCCGTGCAGCTCGGTGGAGCAGAGCGTCGCGGAGATGGGCAGGAGCGACCCGCCGAGCGCTTTGCCGAGCACGAGCACGTCCGGAACGAAGCCCTCGGCTTGGTAGGCGAACATCGTCCCGGTGCGGCCGATGCCCGTATGCACCTCGTCGAGCACGAGCAACGCGCCATGCTTCGTGCAAAGCGCCTGTGCGCTCTTCAAGTACAGCGCAGGCGGCATGATCACGCCGGCCTCGGCTTGAATGGGCTCGACGACGAACGCCGCAATCTTCTTCTCGAGCAGCTCTTTTTCGAGCGCGAGCAAATCGCCGAACGGGACCTCGTAGCACTCGGGGATGAGTGGCTCGAACGCGTCACGCATGCGTCCGTTGCCCATGATGCTGAGGGAGCCGAGACCCGTTCCGTGAAAGCCGTGCTTCGCGTAGACGATGCCGCGACGGCGCGTGGCGGCACGGGCGAGCTTGATCGCGGACTCGACGGCCTCGCCGCCGGAGGACGAGAACATGCAGACCGAGAGCGGATCGCCCGCGCGTTTCACGAGCTCGGCCGCCAGATCGCCGGCGTGGATCTGCGGGCCCGTGTGCACGAGGTTCACGAGATCTTCGGAGAGCGCGTCGCGCAGCTTCTCGATCAGCTTGGGCGGGTTGTGTCCGAGGTTGACCGCGCCGTAGCCGGCTAGAAAATCGAGGTACTCCTTGCCCTCGTGATCCCAGATCTTGGTTCCGCGCGCGCGCACGAACACGCGGCCGTACCCGAGCGCTCCGAGGAGCCGCACGAACGCGGGGTTCACGTGGCGGGCGTATTTGATGACCGACGGGTGCGACGACGCTGACCCGAAATGGGCCAAGCTCGGCGGGCTCGACGCGCTGGGCGGGATGGTGCTCACGAGGTCGACGATACCCCCGAACGCGGGTGGCGCGCGATGCGAGACCTCACGCGGCTCAGCCCGACCACCAGCACGTGCTCGACGAAGAAGAACGTGAGCGCCGCGCACGACAGCAAGAGCGCGAAGTACGGGCCATAGCTCGGAAATCGCGGTTCCCAGCCGGCCCACACGCGGAACGCGAGGTTCACGTTGCCTGCCGGCGGCGCGACGATCCGCGTGACGAGCATCAAGCCCATCAAGAGGAGGGCCGCCTTCCACCACGCGCCCCGAGGCCAGCCGGTTCGCATGAGCACCGGAACGCCCGTCGCGAGACCGCCGACGTGGGTGAGGGTCGACGTCGGCAGAAAATCACCGCCGGTCACGAGGTCGAGGAGCCACATCGGCACGCCGAACGAAAGCCAGAGCACGCCCGCCGCGACGAGCACGGGCACGCGAAAAAACGCGCCGAAGCCAATGAGCAGACAGCTCACATGGCAGGCCCACAGCAGATCCCACGGATCGTGTTGCCAGAGGCGATCGGCCGCGTGGAGCGCGTAGCACGCGATCGCGACGATCCCGAGCGCGAGAGGTCGCTTCACAGTCCGCCGTCGAGCACGATCGTCTGGCCGGTGACGTAGGTGTTCTCCAGCGCGAAGAACGAGATCACGTTGGCGACCTCGACGATCGTGCCGCGGCGCTTCAGAGCGCAGTGCTTGACGTATTCTTTCGTGAGCTCCTCCGGCAGCGCGCGCGATACACCGTCCTCGAGGATCCCTGGCGCGACCACGTTCACGCGGATCTTCTTCGGGCCGAGCTCCTTCGCGAGCGAGGTCGCCATGCCCACGAGCGCTGCCTTCGACGCCGCGTAAGCGACGAGCGAGGGCACGCTCTTCACGCCATCGATCGATCCGATCAGAACCACGTTGCCCCCACGCTCGGCGAGCGCAGGCTTCAGCGCCTTGATGGCGAAGAAGGCGCTGCGCACGTTGATCGCCATGAGGCGATCGAAACCGGCGGCGAGAACGTCGTCGATCGGCTCGAACGCCTGCGGCTTCAGTGTCGAGCCCACGGCAGCGGCGTGGACGAGCGCGTCGACACCACCAAGCTCGGCGGCGAGCTCGAGGGTGACGCGCGAAACTTCCTCGGAGCTCGCGAGATCGAGGCGCCTGGCCGTCGCGCCGGTGGCTTCGGCGAGCTCGCGCGCAGCGGCTTCGTTTTCGAAGAACGTGAACACTACACGCGCGCCGCTCGCCACGAGCGCGCGGACGACGCCGCGGCCGACGGTGCCCGACCCGCCGAGGACGATGACGCGCTTCATACGCCCCCGTCCATGACGATGGGCTCGCCCGTCATGTACGAGGCCGCATCCGAGACGAGGAACGCGGCCAGCTCGGCGACCTCGTCGAACGTTCCCACGCGGCCGAGCGCGCAGTGCTTCAAGTAGTCGGCGAGCTTGTAGTCGGGGAGGTTGCGGCCGACGCCGTCCTCCAGCAAGCCGGGTGCGAGGTTGAGCACGCGCACGCCGTGGCGCGCGACCTCCTTCGCCATCGACTCGGTCATGCCGCGAATGGCGGCCTTGCTCGTCGCGTAATGGATGGGCGCCTCGATCATGCGCTCGCCGGCCAGCGATCCGATGTTGAGGATCACCCCCGATTTACGGCGCATCATGCTGCGCAGGACTGCCTTCGAGGTGACGAACGTGCCCTTCACGTTCACGCGCATGATGCGGTCGAAGTCGTCCTCCTCGAGGAGCGCGAGCGGCAGGTTCTGCGTGACGCCGGCGTTGTTGACGAGGATGTCGAGCCCGCCCCAGTCACGCTCGAGCTCGGCGACCAGCTTCTCGGTGGCCTCGCCGTCGGACGCGCTCACGCGGTAAGCGCGGCCGTCGCTCATGCCGTCGCCGCGCCCCTCGCTTGCTGCCGCGATGTCCTCGAGCGTTGCCTTGGAGGTCTCCTCGTCGCGTGTGTACGTGAACGCGACGCGTGCGCCGAGCCGCGCGAACGTGCGGCAGAGGACGCGACCGAGGCTGCGCGAGCCGCCGGTGACGAGCGCACGCTTGCCGAGCAAGCGCGCGGCCTGGCGGTCGGGCTCGTTCACGCGCGAGTCAGCCCTTGCCCCAGATCTTCGCGGTGCCGGCCTCACCGGCGTAGCGAGGATCCTTGTCGCGGTAGAGCAAGTTGTACGCGCAGCCCGGCATCAAGCGGCCGTCGGGAAGCGCGTAGTGCGTGCAGCACTTCTTGATGCGATCGACCTCGAAGGTGTGAACGTCCATGAAGGCGTGAACGAAGATCGTCTTCACCATGCTCTCGCCGACGTGGAGCCGCTCCTCGAGCTCGAGCGCGCGGTCCTCCGGGTACATCAGGCGGATCGTTCGCTTGAGCGTGCCGAGGATCTTCGCGCTGTCGGGCACCTGCCCTGCGCTCGTCCACATCTCGTCGATGGTGCTGCGAATGGCGTCCTCGAACTGCTCGTCGGGCCGGATCGTCCCGCGGTTCGAGATGACCTCGAGGTATTTGTGGAGATCGAGGAAGCGCGGAAACGGCACGAAGCCGTCATCGGTCTTGAGGAGGTAGGTGAGACCGAAGCAGCCGGGAT
>CAXSGV010000376.1:0-7161 GCA_964236615.1 uncultured Polyangiaceae bacterium | reverse complement strand
CTCGTGACGCAGCCCGTTTCTCAGCCGCTGCGCATCCACGTACTCGAGCGCGCCAACCTCGCCGAGGACGCCCATCGTCACTTGAAGATCCACGCCCATGTCGTCTGCGTGCGCAGCCCATTCGTCACGCAGGATCGCGCGGGTCTCGAGCCCAATGCTGAGATAACCGAGCGCGGGCGCGTGCCGAGCGAGCAAGAGGCGAACCGGCACGAGAATGGCCCCCGCCTTCTCGAGTGCTCGCATGGCTTCGCGGCCGGCCCGGGCGACCGCATCCGACGCGTCGGCCCACTCCGCGTCGTCGACGGCGATCCGTAACCCGCGCACGCCACGCCCGAGTGCGCTCAGAAGTGCGCCGGGCTCCAACGGCGGCGCGTAGCTCGTTTCGGCGTCCAACGGATCCGGCGCGCCAATCGTGTCGAGCACACGGGCAAGATCCGCCACGCTCGACGCGAGCGGGCCGAGATGCGCCACGGTGCCCGTCGAGATGTCTCCGGCCCGGCTCACGCGTCCCCAAGTCGGCTTGATGCCGAACACGCCGTTCATCGCCGACGGGATGCGGATGGATCCCCCTCCGTCGGCCCCAATCGCGAACGGGACGAGCCCTGTGGCCACGGCTACGCCCGAGCCCGTCGACGAGCCGCCCGCGACCCGCGCCGGATCGTGCGGGTTCTTGGGCATTTTGCGCTTCGCGTTCTGACCGATGGGCGACATTCCGTATTCGGTCATGGGCGTCGACCCGATCACGATCGCCCCGGCGGCGCGGAGCCGCGCGACGCACGTGGCGTCCTCCGGCTGCGGCGTGTCCGGCATGAACGCGGTGCCACCCTGGCGCGGGAGGCCGCGTACCGCGGTCTGTTCTTTTACAGCGTAAAGCACGCCGTCGAGCGGCCCCAACGGACGACCCGCGCCGTAGCGCGCAGCGGAGCGCTCTGCTTCTTCGAGCGCCGTGCCCTCCGTCGTGCGGTAGAGCGGACCGACCGAGGGCGTCAAGCTAGCGAGGCGCCGCGCGCCGTCGAGCGCTTGCGTCACGACTTCGCGCGGCGTCGTTTTCTTGCTCGTGTAGGCGGCCACGAAGTCTGCCGACGTGAGTGGCCATGCGCCTCGCTCGGGCAACGCGAGACGCGCGTCCTCGCCGGTGCGCGGGGGACGCGCCTGAATGGCGCGGTTGTGAAGCGGCACCTCACCACGGGCCGATGCGGGCAACGCATCGAGGGCGCTGATCTTGAGATCGGCTCGGTACGTCTGGAAGAGCGCCATCGCGCCGGGCTTTGTTCGAGCGAGGCGAGCGGCGGCCCGAAGGAGGGCTCCCGAGATGCGCGGAGGTGAGGGCATCGCTGCCGATACCATGAATGCGTCAACGCGTTGCTCTCGCGAACGGACAATGATTCACTCGTCTCGTCTTGCGATCTCCTTCTCCTGGGCGCGACCGCCTCACCCTGCGTCAGCGCCTCCGCCTGCAGAGCGCGGAGCTCAAGAGCGCCGCGATCGACGGCTTCGTCCACCTCTTCGCGCGAGCTCGCTACGCGCTGCCGGACGCGCACCCGCGCCGTTTCGATGTCCTCGTCACGAAGAACGTCATCTACGGCCCGACGAACGGCCGAGACCATCGGCTCGACGTCTACATGCCGGCGCGCGCGAAGACCGAAGGACCCTTGCCGGTCGTCATGTACGTCCATGGCGGCGGGTTTTCGATGCTTTCGAAGGACACGCACTACGTCATGGCGATGCAGTTTGCGCGTCGTGGTTACGTCGTCTTCAACGTCAATTACCGGATGGGTCAGAAGAACGTATTTCCCGCGCCGCTCGAGGACGTGTGTGACGCGCTTCTCTGGGTGCATCACCACTGCAAGGACTACGGCGGCGACCCCTCGCGCATCGCGCTGGCGGGCGAGTCGGCCGGTGGCAACTTGGTCGCGGCGCTTGCGATCACGAACGCGGTACGCCGACCCGAGCCGTTTGCCCGGCGCGTGTATGATGCAAATATATCGATCCGCGCCACGGTGTGCACCTACCCGTTTGGCGACGTCACGGATCTCGCGCGCTACCTCGATCACCCGAAGCTCGGCTTCCTTCTCAAGGGCATGCTGTTCGACGCGGCCTCGGCGTACGTGGGCCACGGGGTCTACGATCTGAGCGCCATCTCGCCGCTCGCGAGCCCCGTATTGCTCCTCGAGCACGACCTCGTGACGACGCGCCCGCTCAGCCCGTTCTTTCTGTCGGTGGGTACGCGCGATCCGCTCCTGCGCCACTCGCGCCGGATGAAGCAGGCGCTCGATCGCCTCGGCGTCGAAGCCGAGCTTTTCATCGCCCCGGGCGAGATCCACGGCTTCGACGCGATGGTCTGGCGCCCAGCGGCCCGCAAGAAGTGGCGAGCCGCGAGCGCGTTCCTCGCCCGGCACATGGCGCTCGAGCGGACGCCCTTGATGTCCTCCGCCTGATCTGGCAAGGCTGCGCACTGTGTCTACCGCCCTCACCGAAGGCATCAAGATCGTCGTCGAATCGGTTTACGTGGCCGAGCAGTCGGCGCCTCGTGCCCAGCGCTATGTCTTCGCTTACACCGTGAAGATCTCGAACGAGGGGGCCGAGGGCGCGCAGCTCCGCTCGCGGCATTGGGTCATCACCGACGGCAATGGCAAGGTCGAGGAGGTGCGCGGCCCAGGCGTCGTCGGCCAGCAGCCCTTCCTCCGTCCTGGCGATCACTTCGAGTACACGAGTGGCTGTGTGCTCGTCACGCCGCGGGGCGAGATGCGTGGCAGCTACCAGATGCATCGCCCCGATGGCCGCGAGTTCGACGCCACGATCGCCGCCTTTGCGCTCGCGCTGCCGCACTCGCTCAATTGAGTGAGGTTCACTTGATGATGGATGAGCAGCAGTACATGCGACTCGCGGACGCGGCGTTCAAACGCATCGAAGATCTGTTCAAGGACGTCGACGCCGAAGATGTCGATTGCGAACGAGCAGGCGACGTCCTCACGTTGACCTTCTCTGGCAATCGCAAATGCATCATCAATACGCAGCGGCCTACACGCCAGATGTGGTGCGCGGCCAGCTCGCGGGCTTGGCACTTCAATTGGGACGCGGCGAGCTCGCAGTGGCTCGACGACAAGGATCCCTCGGTCGAGCTGTTCGCGAACATCGCCCGCGTCGTGAAGGAAGCCACGAATCTGTCCGTCGGATGATCGGGCGACGCATCCTTGTGCCGACCAGGCTCGTGCCGACGAGGCTTTCTCGGTCTTTCACTCCGCCGCGACGCTGACGCCGATAGCCGAGCGAAGCTCTGCGAAGGTATCGCTCGTCGCAAACAGCACGAGCTCTCCCCACCACGCGGACGGAGCAAGGTCCCCCGGAGAGCGACGCTCCTGGGTATTTGCGCGGCGCGCCGCGTCGACGCTGCCCGCCAGCAACAAGCCTGCGCGCGAGGCCGAGAGCTCAGCGAGCTCCGCCCATCGTTTGACGTCGAGCGTCGCGTTGGTGGCGAGGATCGTCGCGACCGTGTGACGGAGGCCCTCGGCTTCTTCGCCACGCATCGACGCGACGAGGGTCGCATCGAAACGAACGCTGTCGTGTTGTTGCGCGGGGTTCTCGAGCGAGGACGCGACGCGGACGGCGGCGCGGACGAGGCTCATCAGCTCGCTCACCGAAGGGAACAGCGCGCGCGCAACGAGCTCGGGCTGCAGGAGCGCGATGTATTTTCCGGCGAGGAAGGCGAGCGTGTCGACATCGAGGTTGGCGGCGAGGTCGAGCGCGACGAAGAGCGCGCCGTCGAGCGAAGGCGCGACAGCGAACGGCGTGCCTTGCCCATGCTTCACGTAGAGCAGGGGCGGGGCTACACCGAGTATCTCCGCGGCATCGTAGAAGGCGCGCCCGACCGCGTACGCGATCTCGTCCTGAACGTGCTCGAGGCGCGGACCTAGATCGGCGCCGGCTTCTGCAAGTGGAGCAAGCCGTGCCCGCATGACCGCCGGCACCACGAGACGGAGCAGCGCGGTGAGCACCGGATCGATCTCCGGATGGAGGATGTGCGTGTCCCACGCGGCGGAGACGAGGGTGCCGGGAACTTCACCGAGGGGGGTCGGTCCGTAGCTTTGCAGAAACTGCGCTTGCTCTGCGTTGAGCGTGGTCGGGCTCGCTTGCGCGAGAACTTCGACGGTGCACCAGGCCTGGTCGAAGCTCTGCCTCCGCAAAAACAGGTGGTAGAGCTCGCGGATCGGCTCCACCGCGTGCGGATCGCGTCGAAGGCACGCCCACGTGACGTCGAGCGCCGAGTCGATGTCACCCTTGACGACGAAGAGCTCGGCCACGATTTTGCGGTCATCGTCGCTCTCGGGCTTCAACGTGAGCGCGGTGCGGAACGCCGCGAGCGCCTTGTCGAGCTCGCCGATGCGATCGCGGTACAGCAGGCCGAGCTGGTGGCAGATCGCGTGTTGCAACACGCGGTTGGTGCTCTTCTCGATGCGCTTCAACATCGCAGCATACGCGCTCTCGAGCGCGTTCCAGTCACGGAGCTCCGTGTAAATCCGCACAATGCGCTCGAACGCATCGAGGCGGCGGGGGTCGAGCTCGAGCACCTCTTCGAAGAGGTCTGCCGCCCACCGCGGATCATCGACCTTGTCGCGAACGACCTGCGCCATGGCGAAGACCTTCTTCGCGCGGAGGAGAGCGTCGGCCTCGACGTCGGCGATGGCGCGCAACGTTTTGACGAGCTGTCCCCACCGCTCCATCTGGCCGTAGAGCCAGAGCTGCGTGTGGAGCAGCCAGTGGTCCTCGGGACGAAGCGCGCGCGCCTCTTCGTAGTCCTGAACAGCGGCCTCGAGGTCCTGCGCCTTGTGCGCGAGGATCTCGCCGGCCTCGACGTAAAGACGGAACTGCTCGTCCTCGTCGCGGCTTCCGAGCGCCTGCTTACGCTTGCACATGGCGACACGCGCCCAGTCGCCACGCTCGGCATAAAGCTCGGCGAGCTCGACGAGCGCGACCTCGTGGTGCGGAACGAGCGCGGTCGCCTTCTGAAAGAGATCGAGCGCGTGCTCGCCCTCACCGAGCGCACGCACCGAGGTCGCGAGCTTGACGAGGTGGTCCACCGAGAGCGACGCGGGCTGCGCCGCGATGGCGAGGAGCGCCCTGCGCGTGCGTTCGAGCAAACGCGGATCCTCGCGCAGCTCGTACGCCGCTTCGATCAGACGCACGCGACCCGCGGACGCGCGTGGCATCGACTCGAAGGCGGAAACCAGCGCGACGAGCGCACGCTCGCGATCGCCGTTCGCTGTCGCGATGTGCGCCGCGATTTCGAACAGCTCGTGTGCGCGCTCGAGATCGCCGTCGCGCGTCGCCGCGTGGACGAGCAGCTCGCAAACCGGGCTCGCCTCTTTCAAGTGACCGCGCCGAACGTAGTCGTCGAGCACGGCGCGCGCCGCCACCTCGTTGGTCGGGTCGGCCTTCCACGCCTGATCGAATGCCTTGTACGCGCCTTCGGCGTCGCCGAGCGCCTCGCCGCGCAGCTCGCCGAGCTCGACGTAGAGCTGTGCTTTCAGACGCAATGGTTCGGTGTAGAGCGCACGCATCGCAAGGCAGTCGGCGGCGCGGAGCTCGTCGCCCGAGCGCTCGGCGTGGAGCTGCAGAGCCTCCCACGCGCGCACGAGCGTGCAGTCGAGCGCGACGGCCCGCTCGAAGTTGACACGCGCGCCGGCCGGATCGCGGTCACCCTCGAGAAGCATCTCGCCGATCGCGACGAAGATGGTGGCCTTCTCGACCGGATCCTTCGTGAGGTCGGCGATCTTCGCGCGGTACGCCGCTGCCGCCGGGAAGTCTCGCTTCTTCTCGTGGAGGCGCGCCAGCTCCCACACCGCGCGCTTGTTCGACGGATCCGCCTTCGCGGCAGCGAGATAGCTCTTGATCGCGGCGTCGAGGTGCTCACGCTTCGACTCGTGAATTTCGGCAATCTGCGAGTGCATGCGCGCGCGCAAAGGCGGGGTCGCCGCGACCTCGGCGCGGAGCTCGAGCACGCGCACCAGATCGTCCCAATCGCGCACCGCACGGTACGTCCGCTCGAGCCCGTCGAAGGCTTCGCTGTTCATCGGGTCGAGCGCCAGAACGACCTCGAGCTTCTGCGCCGCTTGCCGAGGCTTCACGAACTGGTGCTCGTGCACCGCGGCGAGTCGAAGCAGCGCCCCGATGCGGCGCTTGTTGTCCGGCGCCGCGTTGACTTGCGCTTCGAGGACGTCGACGAGCTCGGCGTACTTGCTGTCGGCGCGGTAGATGCGCTCGAGCGCCTCGAGTGGCTCGTACGCCGTCGGCTCGAGCAAGCGGGCGCGCTGGTAGTGCGCGCGCGCGAGCTCGATGTGACGAGGGAAGTGCACGAGCTTCTCGAGAAGCGCACCGAGCGCCATCTCGCCGTTCTTCTTCTCGCCAGGAGGCGCCGCCAAGAGCGCGCGCTCGAGAGCCTCTTTTTGCGCTTCCCACGATCCGCGCTCGCCGAAGACATCGGCCATGCTCCGCTGCACGGCCGGGTGCCCGGGGTCGATGTTCTTGATTCGGGCGATGAAGGGCGCGGTGCCGCCTGGGTTCTGCAGCTCGTCGCGGAGCCACCGCGCGATCAGCTCGCACAGGTGCAGCTCACGTGCCGGGCCCAGCGCCGCTTCGCGCTCGACGAGACGACTCGCGGCATCGACGAGCTCTTGAAAACGAGACTGGCCACGCGCGAGCTCTTCAATCGCCGTCACGATGGCGGGATCCATCGGATCGGCGCGAAACGCCGCCAACAGCCCGTCGAACGCCTGCGCCTCGTCGCCGAGCTTGTCGCGGAAGATCGCGGCGATCTTCTTGAGCAGCCCCGCGAGCGTCTTGGCGTCGGTCGCCTTCTCGACGTCGTCGAGGAAAGCCTCCACAGCGTCTTCCCACGCGTCACCGAGACGGCCGCCCAGCCCCTTCAGCGCGCTCGGTGGAACAATCTCCGGCCGGCGTCGCAGCCCCGCAGGGAGATCGTCCGTCGGGATGATCGTGGTGTCGTCGCGTGGAAACGCGTCCTTGCCCACGACCATGTCGCGGCGCGAAGGGACGGGCGGTTTCTTGGAGCGCTCGTTCACGCGGGACCGATGCTACCCCCGCACGACGGATGTTGCGTGAGTGCGTCAGGCCGCGGAGTACGTCGTGTTGCGCGTCTCGCCG
>CAXSGV010000375.1:0-7173 GCA_964236615.1 uncultured Polyangiaceae bacterium | reverse complement strand
CGCGCGCGCCAGCGTGCGGGGCAGGGAAGCGAAGGTCCCCGACGTGAGCACGACGTTGACGCCCACCCGAATGCCGGCGGCCGCGAGGCGAGCGATCGCGCGCTCGGCGGCACCGCCACCGTCGAAGCCGCGCACCTCTTCGTAGTCGGCGCCGACGCCGTCGTAGCTGACGTTGACCTGGGCGAAGCTGCCGAGTCGCGCGATCTTCGCGTCGGTGAGCCCGAGCCCACTCGTCGTGAGCACCGGCGTGATGCCGCGCGCGCGCGCGTCGCCGGCGAGCTCACCCAGATCTTCACGCAACGTGGGTTCGCCGCCGCCGAAGGCGACCGTGAAGACGCCCTCTGCTTGCATGGCGTCGAGCGTGGCGCGTAGCGAGGTGCGCGGCACGTGCTCTCCGTCGGCGCGCGCATCGAGGTAGCAGCCGTCGCAGCCGGCGGCGCACTTGCTGGTGACGGCGAGGTGAACTTCGAGCGGCGCGCTCGGTGCCTGGGCGTCGTCGTGCCACGCGCCGCCGCCGTCGAGGCCGAGGGCACGTACGCCTTCACGATCGAGCGCGACGATCGCTGCCTCTTTCTCGAGGCGCACCCACGCGCCCCACGGCTCGTAGCGGACGATCATGGAGCCTCGTCGTTCTCGGGCGCAGCGTGCGGTTCGCCTTTTGGAGCGCCGTCGGGCGCGTCTCCGAGTCCGACCACGGTGACATCCTCGTTGCGGAGCGCCGCCGCGATCGCGGCGAAGATCGCGCCGCCGACGACGGCCGACGCAAAGAGCGTGTCGATGACGCTGCCGACGCTCGAGCAGTTTGCGCCATGACCGAGGCGCACCGCGCGCACGTGCTCGGGGCGGACGCCATCCGCGGCTTCGCGTCGGGCAGCCTGCTCGTCAGCCTGCTCCTCGCCCCGCTCGCGTGCCTCGCTCACAGCCCGAAGCCCTCGAGGTAAGTGACGTCGACGGACTCGAGCACGAGGAACCCCGCCGCGATGACGCTCACGGCCGACAGCCCGGCACGGCCGACGCGCGGCCAATGGCCTTGACCGTCGCCGCTACCCGCGACCGCGCCCCACGCTCGGGCGAGGAGAAGCAGCGGAATCAGGCCGGCGGCGAAAAGCAGGAACGGCTTTGCGTTGCCGGTCTCGTAGGTCGAAGCGAGCAGACCGCCCAGCAGACCGGACCACAGTGCGAATGCGATCGTGACGGTCGCGAAGCTCCGGAGCGCCTGCTTCACCTCGGCAATCGACCGACGCAAGCGCAGCGCAATCCCGATCACGGCCGCTGCCAAAAACAAGCCAAGCGCGGTGACGGATGCAATGTGCACGTACTTGCGGCGCGCCTGGAGGGCGACGTTTCGAGCGAGCTGCGGGTCCGCGCCGTCGGCGTTGGCGGCGCGTGCGGCACCTTGGAGGTCGCCCCTGCGCTCGAGCGCATCGACGAGCGCGCGCCGCGCTTGGCGCGCCGAAAGGGCGTCGGCCGCGGGATCGGCGACGACCTCACGGAGAAGCGGCAATGCGTCCGCGGGTCGTTCGAGGCGTCCGAGGTAGGCCTCGGCGACGAGCATCCGCGCCTCCACGCGCACGAGGCCTGGCGGGAACGTGCGCGCTTCCAAGGCGAGCGCGTCGAGGGTCGTGGGATCGTTGGACAGGTTGGGGTCGCGGCGTATGCGCTCGAGCTTCGTGTAGGGCACGAAGTCCCCTTCGGCGTGGCGGCGCAGCACTTCGGCACGCGCGCGCGCCCGCGGCGCGTGGCGATGCGAGGGGGCTTTCACGATCGAGGCCTCGTAGTGATCGGCCGCTTGCGCGAAGCGGAGCTCGGCATCGTCCTTCTCAGCCGCGACGTAGAGGGCATTCGCTTCTTCGATCGCATTGGACGCGGCCGCTGAAGCATCGCTCGGATTGGACGCGGCCGAGGCATCGCTCGGATCGGCTGCGCGGGCCCACGCGGCGCGCGCCGACACGAGGATCGCCAAGGCGAGCCCAAAGGCGACGATGACGAGGACGCGAGGCGGCACGACGCTACGTTAGAACGACTTCGGGGAACGGCGCACCCCGTTGAGGCGTTCTCTCCAAAGACCGACACTTCGATGCAGTCCACCCCGCGCGTGAGCCGTGTTACACGAAGGCCGATGCGCCTCGGCACCAGACGCGCTGTGTTTCTGGGGTCGATGCTCGTTCTCGCCTCGGGCGCAGGCTGCTCGAAGTGCGGCAAAGGTCACCCCTACGTGCCCTACTCGATCGACGAGGCGGGGCCGAAGCCGGTCGCCTCGATCGACCCAGCGCTGCCGACCGACACGGCCGACGCGGGCGCGTTCGTCGAGCAGCCTGCGGAGGTCGCGCCGCCGAACGTCTCCGAGTGGCGACTCGACGGGATGACGCTGCGCGCGCCACCCGAGATGGTGCTCGCGCTTGCCGCGGTGAAGGATCTCGACGGCGACGGCTTCAAGGATGCGGTGGCGCTCGTGCGGTCGCTCTCGAGTGAGCGCACGCAGCTGGTTCTCTACAAAGGCACGACGGCGGGTACGGCGGCAGCGGTCGTCGTCGGCGATGCGCCGCTCCTCACGATCGATCCGTCGTGCGCGAAGAACCCGTCGCCGCCGCCGCCGCGCCTTCGCCTTGCGATCGTCGGTAAGCGCTCGGCGCTCGTCGAGGTCGGCTCGGGTTGTCCGCCGCAGTCGGCGAAAGATCCTGCGCGCTGGCTTGCCGTCGCGGCGATCGACGCGCGTCCTCGCCTCGCGTTCGAGCTCTTCATCACCGATCCGCCCACGGCGCCGGAGCTCACGTTCGAGGCCGACGGTTCCGATCGCGACGGCGATGGGCTCGATGACGTCACTCTGCGCGCGACGCTCACCGGCGGTGCGCCACCGTTCGAGCCGGGCCCGAAGACGAGCACCATCCTGCGCTGGTTCGATCGCCCCGCCGGCATGAGCCGCGATGCGGACGAGCCCGACGCGTCGCTTCGCGCGCTTGCCTCGGGTGCAGTCGCCCGCGCGGGTCGCGCCAAAGACGCTCCGAATGTGCCGATTCAAGTGCGCCAGATTCGCGCGCTTTACTCGGCGCTCTGTGCCGAGGGCGGCGCGCCGCGCATCACGCGCGCGCAAGGCTCGGGCACGATTTCATGCGGTCCAAGCCGCGGTCTCGAGGAGGCAGGCCTGGCCGAGGTGCGCGCGTACGCGACGACGGGCGACGTGCTCCGCGCCGTCTCCGCATTCGACCGAGCCCAGCGCGCCCCGGCCACGAAGACGCCAGCGCGCACGACCGAGGCGCAAGGTTGGATCACGCAGGCCGCCCCCGTCGCCGCGACGCCATCGACGATGCGCGCGGTCTCTGCAGTTCCGCAGATCGATCGCGGCAAGGCGCCCGCGTGGGGGGCCCTCGCGTTCGACGCTGGCGGCAAGCTCCTCGTGCGGACGCTCGCGGGCGTCGTGCGCGTCGATCCGACGCAGGGCGACGAGGCCGAGGCGGCCGACGTGAGCACGTGGAAAATGCACGTAGCTTCGCCGGACGGCTCGCTTCGCTGGATCGAGACCTACAGCGCCTGCGACGGCGTCGCGCTTCACGCCACGTTCGCGCCGACCGGCGACGCCGATCCGAAAGACATCGCGCTCCCGATCGCACCTGCCTTCAGCGGCCGCTGCACGAGCGCCAAGGGCGAGTCGGTTCACGCCATCCCGATCGCGTGGGGTGCGGGCGGTCTCGAAGCGATCGTCGCCGGTGAGCCTGTGCTCTTCTCGGCCGACCTCGCGCGGGCAAGCGCGCTCGCGTCGCTCCTCGAGCAGCCAGGGCCGCAAGGCTCACCGCGCTCGCCGAATGGAAAGGCGCTCGCGGTACCTACGTCGCAAGGGATCGTCGTGCGCGTGATCGGCGGCACGAGCCCCAAGCCACGCCTGCTTCGCGCCAAGGAGCTCGAAGGCGGCTACGGCGATCTACGTGACTGCACCGTGAGCGACGACGGCGTGCGCGTAGCCTGCGTGCGCGGCGGTCGGGCCTTCGTCGGCATCTGGGAGTAGCTCACCCCTTCGGGCGAGCGTGCTCCGTACGAATCAAGCGAACTGTCCTTGGCCGCTCGGCCACAGCGCGCGACGCACCGCCATGCCGGCCGGGATGCCAAGGACGAACGCGGCGATGAAGCCTTGAACGCCGACAAGGAGCAGTCCAAACAGAAGAATCATCCCGAAGACAAAGGTGGAGACGATGGTCGCGACCGCCTTCTTGCGGGCGAGCTGTCGCCCCCACTGGTTCGATCGCGCCCATTCGGCTTGAAGCTTTGCGTTCTCATCCATGCGGCGGTGTTACGCGGGGGAGCGGCGCTCTCTCCCCTCTGTTCCGGCCCTATTTCGCGGCGACGGTCAGCGTGCCCTTCATCGTCTGGAAGTGGCCGGGAAACGTGCAGATGTAGGGGTAGGTCCCGGGCTCGGACGGCGCGGTGAAGGTGACCTCGACGGTGGCCCGCGGGTTCGCGATCGGCGTCGACGCGAGGACGTTCGGATCGCCCGCTTTCACGTAGTTGCCCGCCGGCCCTGCGGCGGTCCCGTCCGCTGCGACCGCGGCCTCGGTACCGGGCTTCACGAGAACGAAGTTGTGCGTCATCGCCGGCGAGTCGCCGTTGTTCTTGAGGACGACGTGGACCTTCTGACCCGCCTTCACGGAGAAGCTCGTGGTGTCGTAGGCCATCGTGTTCCCCACCGTTGCGATGTTCTGCTCGGCGGTGGAGCCGCATCCTGCGAGACCGACCGACACGAACAGAAAGGCGACCGCCGCGAGCTTTTTCATGCGCCGTTTTTGTGGGAAAGAGCGCTGCGGGTCAAGGGGCGTGTGACTGTGGCGGCTCAGTCAACTCGGGGGCGTGCGAGCTGATACGACGAAAGCATGAGACTCCTCCCGATCGTCCCGCTCGTCGTCGCGTGTGCCCTCGCGGTACCGGCGGCCGCGCGCGACGCACGAGCCGCGAGCGAGGAGCCGCAGCTGCGCGCCTCCCTCGTGTGCGAGAAGGCGTCGGGCGCTGGCCGCGTCCGCTGCGACGCCGAGGCCCGCACCGAGCGCGCGACCATCGTGTGGGGCGACGTCGAGATCCTGCGAACCCCTGCGTTCGCGTCGCCGCTTCGAGGTCGCATCGCGCCCCTCGACGCGACCGTGCGCGGCGACGACGGATGGCGCTGGGGCTTTGCGCTCGTCGCGCGCGATCGTGGGGCAGGGGAGGTCGAAGCCCGCATCCGCGTCGTCGTCTGCGCCGAGGGGGTTTGCCGGCCGCGCGTCGTGATCGTCAGCGCGCCGCTCGTCGTTACATAAGCACGGCCGCGTAACTTGGCCCCAATGTAGGCACGACGCTAACCCACAGAGGGTGAAGCTACCTGGCCGCCTCCGCACGACCTCCCTCGGCGATCTGCTCGGGACGCTTCATCGCGCCCGCGCAAACGGCACCCTCGAGCTCGTCGACGACCGCGAACGCGCGCACCGCGTGCATGTGAACGCCGGCCTCGTCGTCGCGGTCGAGGTCGACGGCTCGGCCGCCACGCTCGCCGACTTTCTGCGCAAGGAGCGCGCGGTCGACGAGGACGTTTTGCGCCGGTCGCTCCTTCGGTCGCTGGCCTCGCGCCGCCTCCTCGGTGAGGTCTTGGTGAACGATTTTCGTATCTCGCCCACCGTCGTCGGGGCCGCGCTCCGTCGTCAGGTCGCCGTGCGTCTCCAATTTCTCGAGCAGCTCACCGACGCTCGCGTGACCTACCGGGTAGCGGTTCGTACGCCGCGCGGGGCGCTCACCGATCGCCCGCTGGCGCCTGACGAGTTCTTGCGAGGCCGGCGCCGTGCTCGCGATCGCGCGACCGAGCACATATCGGAGGTGCGCATTCGCACGTTCCGCGTCGACCCTCACCGCGCGGCGGCGCTGCGCATGCTCGGCCTACCCGAGAGCTCCGAGGCCGACCCGGGGGACGTGAAGCGCGCCTACCGAAAGCTCGCCCGCGAGACGCACCCCGATCTTCATCCCGCGGCTTCGGACGAGGAGCGGCGGCACCTGTCGGCTCGCTTCGCGGCGGCGACCGCGGCGTACCAGACACTGGTTGCGTGAGCGCGGCGATCCCGAAATTGCTATTTCGGAATCCCTACTTCGCATTACGAAATATTTCGTAATACGCCGGCGTCGCCTACCCGCGGCGTCATGCCCACATCGGCGCAGGGCCCCGCAGGCCAACGCAGCTGGCTGTTCTCGTGCGCACGCCTGCGCAAAAGGGCGCATTTCGCGTGGCTCGGCGCGAAAGATCCTCGCGACCCGGAAATAGGTCGGCAAGCCTCTCACCAAACGGAGTCCGCAGCTCCGATCGTAATTGCCGATTAGCGATTGCCGACTAGTCATGCTTCCCATGCAGCTACGCGACGGACTCTCGGTCATGGTGGCGATGGTGCTCGGCTCGTTCGGCTCGGCCTGCTCGGCAGGCGCAGCGACCGAAGGAGCAACCGACGAGACGCAGAACGAAGCGCCGATCCTCGGCGGGACGGCCGCGACCGCGTACCCGGAGTCGGTGCTCGTCGACATGTACGTCGGCGGTCGGCTCGACGCCTATTGCTCCGGCTCGCTGATCGCCCCGAAGGTCGTGCTCACGGCCGGGCACTGCGTCGATGGCATCGGCGCTTGGCGTGTGACCGCGCCCTTCGCGAACCGACAACGCGCGAATGCGACCTCGGGCAAGACCCTCGACTGGGCGGAGAATGGCGCAGAGACCGTGAACCCGAAGCACCACGACATCGGGCTCGTCTTTCTCGACACGGCGATCACGCTGACGGCGTACCCGGTGCTCGCGTCGGCCCCCGTCCCCAATGGGTCGAAGGTCGTGAACATCGGCCGCATCCGCCGCGGCAACGTATCGACCTCGGCGCTCGATGTGAGCTCGCCGACGCCCGTCTACAACGCAACGCCGTACGGCTACCCGTTCGATTACATCGCGAACGAGCTCATCGAGTCAGGTGATTCGGGCGGCCCCGACATTCTCGCAGGCTCGTCACCGCACGTTCTCGTCGCCGTGAACTCCGGTGGTGGTGGCGGCAGCGAGGTTCTCGCGCGCGTCGACCTCGTGAAGAAGTGGATCGACACCGAGATCGCAGCGCACCCGTGAAGCGTCACGCGCGAAACGCCCTTCCGTGAAGCGTCAGTGCATCAGCTCGAGCTGAGCGAGCTGCATCCGAGCCT
>CAXSGV010000374.1:438-7183 GCA_964236615.1 uncultured Polyangiaceae bacterium | reverse complement strand
CATCGTGCAAGGCGGCGACGCGGGGTCGGCCGAGGGCGACTTCGCGACGTGCCTCGTGTGGAGCTCCCGTCCGAACATGGAGCTCCCCGTGCTCATGATCGTGACGAACAACGAGTGGGGCATCTCTACCCACGCGTCGTCGCAGCACGGTGAGAAGAACGTGTCCGATCGCGGTAAGCCCTTTGGTATGCCGACCGCGGTCATCGACGGCAACGATCCGGAGGCGGCTTACCACGGCATTAAGGCCGCGATGGACTTCGTGCGCACGGAGCGAAAGCCATTCCTGCTCGAGGCGCGTGTGTCCCGCCTCTACGGTCACTCCTCGTCCTCTGGCGCGAACTTCATCAGCGAAGAGGTCGACTGCCTTCAGCGTTTCGAAGCGCGGCTCGAAGAGAACGGCCTGCTCACCCGCGCGCAGATGGACGAGCTCCGCACGCGCTACACGCAGGAGCTGCTCGACGCATCGAAGCGCGTGCGCGAAGAAGCGCAGCCCCTCGGCAGCACGGTCTTCGACCACGTCTTCAAGACGACGGAAGGGAACTGACATGGCGACGATGGTTCAAGCCATTCGCATGGCGCTCCACGTCGGCGAAGATCGCCTCGGCGTCACCGACATTTTCGGTGAGGACGTCGGACCGCCGCTCGGCGGTGTCTTCACCGCGACCCAGGGGCTCAAGACCACGTGGAACACCCCGCTCGACGAGCGCGGCATCGTGGGCGCGGCCATCGGTCTCGCGCTCGCAGGCCAAAAGCCGGTCGCCGAGATTCAGTTCTGCGATTACGCGTTCAACACGATCGATCTCTTGAAGCTCGCCGGCGCGATGTACTGGTCGTCGAACGGCCAGTGGAACCTTCCGATGGTCGTGATGACACCGGTCGGGTCGGGGATTCACGGCAGCATCTACCACTCGCATTCGTTCGACGCGACGGCGACCCATATTCCCGGTTGGAAGATCGTCATCCCCTCGACGCCCCGCGACGCGTACGGGCTGCTGCTCTCGGCGATTCGAGATCCCAACCCGGTCATGTTCCTCGCGCCGAAGGCGCTCCTCCGCGCCAAAGCGCTCCCGGGCGAAGAGATCCCAGGCGAGCCCGACGAAAAGACGTTGAGCAAGATGATCGACGCGCCACTCGGCGATCGCACCGCGTGGGCGCCCGAGTGGCCGGACACGGCGGACATGTTCATCCCGATCGGGCAAGCGAGGACCGTTCGCAAAGGGCGCGACGTCACCTGCGTCACCTACGGGCGCATGGTCCAGGTGTGCACGAAGGCAGCTGAAGAGCTCGCGAGCGAGGGCATCGAAGCCGAGGTCATCGATCTGCGGACGCTCTGGCCGTACGACTGGGAGACCATCAAGGCCAGCGTTCAGCGCACGAACCGCGTGCTCTTCGTCAACGAGGACACCGAGGTCACGAACTTCGGCGAGCACCTGCTACGCCGCGTGGTCGAGGATCTCTTTTACGAGCTTCATGCGCCGCCGAAGCTCCTCGCGGGCGCGTGCGTTCCCGGCATCGGTCTCGCCGATGCGCTCGAGCAAGCCAGCGTGCCGCAGCGGCCCGACATCGTGGCTGCGCTGCGCAAGCTCGCGCGCCACGAGCCCTAAACGCCATGTACGGGGGGAAAAGTCGCTGATGTTCCAGCCGGGAGACATGTTCGACCGGTACAGGATCGAAGCGATGCTCGGCGAAGGCGGGATGGGCCTCGTCTACCGCGCGTACGACACGCGCCTCCATCGGCGTGTTGCGCTGAAGGTCGTGCGCCCCGAGGTCGCCCACGAGGGCGAAGGCAACACGCTCTCGGAAGCGGCGCATCGGTTGATGCGCGAAGGCAAGGCGGCGTCGGCGTTCAGCCACCCGAACGCTGTCGCGGTGCTCGACGTCGGTGAAATCGACGGCACGCCGTACATCGCGATGGAGCTCGTGCACGGCCGCGCGTTGAACGAGTTCATCGGTGACGAGCGCGTGCCGCTCGAGCAGCGCGTCGAGTGGCTCGTCGACGTCGCGCGCGGGCTCGGCGCCGCGCACCGCAAAGGGATCGTGCACCGCGACGTGAAGCCCGAGAACGTGATGGTCGCCGACGATGGCACGATCAAAGTGCTCGATTTTGGCGTCGCCAAGCAGGTGAAGAAATACGACGTCCCGGACGACGAGCAGATGACGATCGCGGGGCCAGCATCGCAGCCGTCGTTCGTCACGCGTACCGGGATCGTCATCGGTACGCCGATGTACATGGCGCCGGAGCAGGTGCTCGAGGAGCCACTCGATGGCCGCTCCGATCAGTTCGCGTGGGGCGCCGTCGCCTATGAGCTCTTGAGCGGCGGCATTCACCCCGCGACCACGAACAACCCACGGAATCTCCCCGTGCAATTCGCCATCTTGCAAGAGCGACCGAAGCCGCTGCGCGAGATGGCGCCCGACGTGCCGGCGCACATCGAAGCGGCGGTCATGCGTGCCCTGAGCCGCTCGCCTACCGATCGCTTCGAATCGATGGAGGACGCGGCGAACGCGCTCGAAGGACAGCAAGCAACCGATTTGCAGTCGGCACCAACGCTCGCGATCGTCTTGCCGCCGCCGTCGGATCCGACGCCGTTGACGGACGCCGGCTACGCCAACGTTCCGGAGTCGGCCGCCTCCGCGCGCGAGCTTCGTCTGCCAATCTTGTCGCACGCAACGGTGGCGCGACGCCGTGTGCCGTGGCGCTTCGTTCTCGGTTGGCTCGCTACGCTGTTGATCGCCGGCGGCGCAGCGTGGTTCGCGTACCGCATGATCCACGCGCGGTTCCCATGACTGCAGTGGACCTGACAGGACAGGTCCTCGGGGGACGTTACCGCGTCGCCGGCTTGCTCGGCCAAGGCGGTATGGGCGCAGTTTACGAGGCCATCGACGAGTCGATCGGCCGCAAGGTCGCTATCAAGGTCTTGCACGCGACGTTTGCGTGGGACCCAGAGCAACTCCGTCGCTTTCGCCGCGAGGCTCAGGCGGCCGCCGCGATCGGTCACCCGAACATCGTGCAGGTCACGGATTTTTGCGTGAGCTCGGGCGATCCGCCGTTTCTCGTGATGGAGCTGCTCCAAGGTCGATCGCTCGGCCAGACGATCATCGCCGAGGGGCCGCTGCTCCCCGCGCGCGTGGCGTACATCGCGTCGCAGGTCTTGCACGCGCTCGCGGCCGCGCACCGGGCAGGGATCGTCCATCGCGACATCAAGCCCGACAACGTCCTTCTCACGTCGATGGCCGTGCATACCGACGTCGTGAAGCTCGTCGACTTCGGCGTCGCCAAGCTGCGCGACGCGCGCGGCCTCGAGAAGCTCACCGCCGCGGGCACGACGGTCGGGACGCCCTCGTACATGGCGCCGGAGCAGGCGCGCGGCGGCGACATCGATGGGCGTGCCGATCTTTACGGCGTCGGTGCATGCATGTTCCACGCGTTGGCCGGTCGCCCGCCCTTCGACGCCGCGACCGCGCCCGCGCTGCTCTACGCGATCCTCGAGCAGGTACCGGAGTCGCTCTCGCGTCTGCGCCCCGAGGTGCCGGTCGGCCTATCGGAGGTGATCGCGCGCGCGCTCCAGAAAGACCCCGCCGCGAGGTTCCCGACCGCAGAGGCGATGCTCGCTGCGCTGGAGCCGTTTGCCGGAGCGTCGCCGGCGGGCATGCCCTTCGAGGTGACGGCGATCGCGCCTTCGACGCGTCACCTCGATGCTGGGTCTGGGTCGACGCTGCCATCCGGCACGACGAGCGGCAGCTTCGTCGGACGTATGCGCGAGCTCGAGGATCTCGAGCGCCTTCACGCGCAGGGTCAGCAGGTCGTGACGCTGTGGGGGCCGGGCGGAGCGGGAAAAACCAGGCTGCTGCGTCGTTTCGCCACGCAGCGCGTTGCCGAGTACCCGGCGCCGGGCGGCGTCACGTGGTGCGACGTCGAGGCGGCCCGCACCCGTGAAGAAGTCGAGGCCGTCGTCGCGACGTCGCTGGGTCTCTCGGCGCGCGAGGCGATCGCGACGGCGCTCGCGGCGCGCGGCCCGGTGCTGCTCCTGATCGACAACTTCGAGCAGGCGACTGCGCATGCGGCGGCGACCATCGGCGCATGGAGTGAGGCGGCGCCCGAGGCACGATTCGTCGTCACCTCGCGCGAACCACTCGGCGTCGCGAACGAGGCGCGGCTCGAGGTAGGCGCTCTTCCCGAGGACGAGGCGGTGCTCTTGTTCGTCGCGCGCGCCCGCGCGGTACGGGGTGATTTCGGCGCTCCCGACGAAGCCGCGGCGGTTCGTGAGGTCGTGCGGCGGCTCGACGGATTGCCGCTCGCGATCGAGCTGGCTGCGGCACGCACCGAGATCCTCGGGGTCGATGAGCTCCTCGAGCGTCTTGGCGCGCAGCTCGATCTGCTCGCACGTCGTGACGGGGCGGTCCCGCGCCACCGGACGATGCGGGCGGCGGTCGAGTGGTCGTGGGACCTGCTCGACGCGGACGAGCGCGTCGCGCTTTCCGAGTGCACGGTTTTCGAGGGCGGGTTCACGCTCGCCGCAGCCGAAGCCGTCCTCACGCGGCGTAAGGGCGCACCGATTGTGATCGATCTGGTCGAGGCTTTACGCCGTAAATCGCTGCTTCATCGCGTCGGCCCGAAGGAGGGGCCGCTGCGCCTCGATCTCTATGCGCAGATCCGCGAGCTCGCGGCCGAGCATCTGGGAGGCGACGCGCACCGCGCCGCCGAGGCACGCCATGCGCGCTACTTCATCGCTGTCGCCGAGCGCTGGGCTGCGGACGAGCACGGGCCAAAAGCACCGACATCGCTGGCGTCGCTCGCACGTGAGAGCGACAACGTGCGGGCGATCGCGGCGCGCTGCGAGCCGGAGATGGCGGCGCGCGCCGTGCTGGCGATGCACCCGCTCTTCTTCGCGCGCGGTCCGTTCGACGTGCAGCTCGTCGCGCTCGACCGCGTCATCGGGCCGATTGCAGCCAAAGACAGCGTGCTCGCCGCACGTGCCCTCGTGGCGCGGGCGGAGCTACGACGTCTGCGCGGCGCTGTTCGGGAGGCGCGCATCGACGTCGATCGTGCGCTCGCCATGACGCGCGCGCTCGATGCTCGAGGCGTCGAGGCCGCCGCGCTTCGCGTGCGCTCGACCATTGCGCGCGTCGACGGGCGGCTCGACGACGCGCACACCGACATCCTGGCCGCGATAGCGCTGCGCCGTGCCGAGGGCGATCAGGCGGGCGAGGCCATGGCCATGGGCGAGCTTGGCGCCGTTCTCCAGGGCAGGGGCGAGCTCGATCGCGCGGTCGAATGCCACACCGCGGCGCTCGCGCTTCATCGTGACGTCGGCAACCGCCGCTCTGAAGGCATCGAGCTCTCGTACCTCGGAGTGATTGCGCACCGTCGCGGACGCATGCGCGAGGCCGTCGATCTCCACCGCGCCGCGCTCGCCATCCATCGCGAGGTGCAAAATCGGCGCTTCGAAGGGGCCGATCTCACGCACCTCGGGTTTGTGAGCCATGAGCTCGGCGATCACGACGCGGCACGCGCCTCCTACGACGCGGCGCTCGCGATCTACCGAAGCATCGGCGAGCGCGCGCTCGAAGGGGTGCTGCTTACGTTTGCAGGGGCGCTGGCTGTCGACGCGGGTGACCTCACGGCAGCGCGCGACGCGCTCGACCGCGCGCTGTCGATTCATCGCACGACGAAGCAGTCGCGCCTCGAAGCCCGGACCCTGCTGCACCTCGGTCACTACCAGCTGGCGTGCGGCGAACGCGCTGCCGCCACGAAGGCCTACCAAGAGGCGGCCGAGCGCTCGCGTGATGGCGATGCGACCGTCGAAGCGCTGGCGCGTGCGTACGCGATGGCGTCGAGCGATGCGCCCCTCGTGCCGGCCGAGGCCGAACGAGCGCGTGCGCGTGCAGCCGAGCAACCGAGCCCTCTCGTCGCGTGCGCGGTCGAAGTGCTCCTCGGTGCCGCGCTCGACGACGAGACCGCCCGCGAACGTTCGAGCGACGTGCGGCGCGCGCTCACGCTCGTGCGTGGCTCGGTCGCACCGCCCGCTATCGTCGTCGGCGCGGATGCGCGGTGGATCTCGTTTCGGACGACGCGGCTGGATCTCGCGCGCAAGAACGCGCAGCGGTGGATCGTGCTCGCGCTCGCGCAGCACCGGCTCGCACGCGCGGGCGAGGGCCTCGGTTGGCAGGAGCTCGCGGCCGCGGGATGGCCCGGCGAGAAGATGCGAACCGACGCCGCGTTGAAGCGCGTTTACACTGCGGTGTGGACGCTGCGGAAGGCCGGGCTCGAGCCGGTGCTCCTCACGCAAGGCGACGGCTATCTCTTCGATCCCGCCGTTTCCCTCGTGTTTGACGGAGTTTGAGGATCTTTGAGGTGCGCCTGTGGTCCTTGGCGACCACCTTCGCCTCGTGATGAAAACCACCCGCGCCGTGCCCGCTCTGGTCCTCGCGCTTCTCACCGGATCGCAGCTCGCGTGCAGCAGCGCGCCGATGGGTACGCCAGTGCCGGCCAACGCCGAGTCGACCGACCCTGGTGAAGGCAACGCCGCGGTCGTCGCCCCCGGTTCGGTGGACGTGGGAACGTCGCCCTGGACCTCGCCGGAAGCCTGCGAGCTCGCGGTCGCGACGGGCCACCTCGCGCCACGTCGGAAGGGCGCCGCCCGCGTCGCGAGCTGGAACATTCGCTGGTTCCCGGATGGCGTGATGCCGGTCGCGGGCGCGGTGAAGAAGCCGACGAACATCGACTGGCTCGCGTGCTCGGTCG
>CAXSGV010000374.1:0-428 GCA_964236615.1 uncultured Polyangiaceae bacterium | reverse complement strand
CAGCCGCGGGTTGAGCGTGTGGAGCACCCCGCCCATGCCCGCAACCCCGACGTAGAGCTCGAGGTGCTCGGGCTGGTTCCAGAGCAGGGTCGCGACCCGGTCGCCTGGCTCGACGCCGATGTCATCGCGCTCGAAGAGGTGCTCAACCACCCCGACGCGAAGATCGCGATGGACAAGCTCGTCGCGCGCCTCGACGTCCTCACGGGTGGTGACTGGCACGCCGACGTCGATCCCTGTCCGCAGCCGCGCGCGCAGCACCAAGGCTTCCTCTACGACTCGAAGAAGACGACAGTGACGACGCCGCACCGCTTCGATTGGCGACCCGGCGATTGGTGCGACATGAGCGTGCGCCCCGCCTGGACCGGCTATGTGAAGACGACGAGCGGTCTCGACTTCCACCTCGCGGCGGTCCACACGAAGAGCGGGGT
>CAXSGV010000373.1:3400-7186 GCA_964236615.1 uncultured Polyangiaceae bacterium | reverse complement strand
GTACCAACGGCGTGACCACCGTCCACATCAATGCCGCCGAGGGCGGGAAGGTGACCGATCCCGGTGGGACCGCAACGCTGACGATTCCCGCAGGCTCGCTGGAGCAAGACACGGACATCACACTGAGGCTCTCGCCCGCCGGCGGCCAGGCGCTCACCCAGGTCTACGACTTTGGTCCCGACGGAACGAAGTTCACGAAGCCGGCGACCCTCGACATCAAGGCCGACGCGTCGCTCGCGCATTCGGGCAAGACGCTGGTCGTTGCGATGGGCACGGGCGGGGCGTTCACGCCGCTCGAAGGCTCGACCTTCGCGAACGGCGTCGCCACCGGTGCCGTCCCTCACTTCACGTCGTTCACGGTCATGGTCGTCGACGGCAAGCTCGTCGTCCCGCCGTCCGCGACGTGCACGGACATGAGGACCAGCTTCGTAGCGTGCGGTGGCGATCCGAAGGGGACGTGGACGTACGACACGTACTGCCCGCCGGTGAGCACCGGCAGCGGCGGAGGCGGCGCCGATCCCTTCAACGGCCGGTGCAAGGGCTGGTCGCTCACGTCGGAGCTCGACATCGTCGCCGACGTCACGATCGACGCGACCACGATCACCAGCAGCGGCCTCACGCTCAACGGAACCACGCACACGACCGTTCCGCTCTCGTGCATGAACGATCTCCCGGACGGCGGCACGTACGACTCGGGCATCAACGACTGCGCCGCGGTGCAGAACGCGCTCTTCACCCCGAAAGACGGCGGTGCGCCCACGTCGACCTGCGTCGACGAGGCGTCCGTCTGCAAGTGCACGGGCACGGGCAGCCAGTCGTTCCCTGCCGAAGCGCCGCAGACCTACACGATCAGCGGTAGCTCGATCACGTCGACCGACTCGAAGGGGAAGGTCACGACCACCGAGTTCTGCGTGAAGGGCGACACCATCACGTCGCGCATCCCCGGCGCGACGGCGGCGGAAGACACGTTCTACACGCTCAAGCGAAAGTAAGCGGCCGCGCGGTCACTGGCAGGTCGACGCGGAGCACGCGTCGACCTGCGGGCCGCACTTGTCGAGCGCGCAGGCGGTGCACTCGGTGCTGTCCTGAACGGCGCACTCCGCTTTGCACTTCGAGCTGCCGCAGCTCGCTTGCGCGAGGTAGGCGCTCCACGCGGTGGGGCATGAGTCGACGAGGCACTTCTGCCAGCAGGGATCGACGTCGGTGTGCTCTTGCGAGAGGCTCGCGGGGGAATTTTCGCGCGGGCACTTGCTCGTGCAGTCGGAGGTCTCGCGGCAGCTCTTCGTCCCGGTGCCGAGCATGTCGCCGTCGAAGCAGAAGTCGGCGGCGACGCCCATCTCCGGGTAATAGAGGCCCGAGAAGAGGCACATCTCGTCGTTCTCGGCGCTCTGCCCTTGGTAATAGGCCTTCGTACCGTTGCGGTTGTCGTAGTGGCAGTTGAAGCGAATGCGCGAGCCCGCCGAGATGTTCATCGGCGCGCCGAGCCCCTGCGGGTGCTCCCAATCGCTCGACGTGTAGAAGGGCGTGGGCGTGAGCTCGCCGTTCTCGGAATCGAGGAAGGCCTCGAAGCCGGTGCCGCGCTTGTGCATGTGCGAGAAGCCGGTGAGCAGCGTGATGTTGCTCTTGATCGCGCAACGCATCCCCGCCTTGGCTTGCTGACCCGGCTGCACCGAGATGAGCGGATCGTAGAAGAAGAGGACGCCGGCGCGCTGCTGCACGGTGTCGGGATCGGACATCGTGAGCTTCACGTTGACGCCCGCGTCGATCGGCGTCGCGCCCGGGTTGATGTAGTGCGCCTGCAAGAGGAACACTTCGTTCGGCTCGACGTGGAGGCCGATCCCCGTCGGCAGCGTGCTCTCGCCCTTGGGCTCCTGCGAGCCGTAGAGGATCGCGCGCACGTGGGACATGACGCCGCCGCCTGCGCCTTCGTAGCAATCGTTCGGCTGATCGAGCCCGGGCGCGATCGACTTGAAGTCGGTGCGGAACAAGAGAAGGTGGTGGCTGCCCGTCGTGTACGTGTGCTCCATCTTGCCGACGTAGCCGCCATCACCAGGCAACGTGACGAGCTTGCACATGTGCGTCTCGGCGCCCGCGGGGATCGTGAGCTTCATCCCGTACTCGACGCTGAGCGCGTCGGGGGTCGTGGTCGTCGTGGTCGGCGTCCCCGTCGACGACGAGCTGCACGCGACGGCGGCGAAGGGGAGCGCAAGCGAGACCAGGGCAAGACGAGCAAGTCGGGGCATGGGTGTTCTCGGGCGAATCGGGGGGAGCGAACGAGAGCGAACGAGCGAACGAGAGCGAACGAGAGCGAACGAGAGCGAACGAGACAGTGTGGCTCAGAACAGCGACAGCGTCGTGCCGCCGTCGGGCCGCAGGCAGTCGGGCCCCTCGTGGACGGCGCTGTTCACATAGGCGCTAACCGGGACGAGGGAAAGATCGGGAGGCGCTTTGGCGAGAATCGCTTTGATCCGCTCGGTGCTCGTCTCGGGGTCGACCCACGCGTCGTGATCGGCTGCGTCGAGGATCACGGGCATGCGATCGTGCAAGAGGCACACGTCGCCGACGGCCTCGCGCGTGACGATCGCGCAGCTCTCGATGACCTCGCCGTCCTTCGCCGTCCAGCGATCCCAGATGCCCGCGAACGCGAACGGCTTGCCGTCCTTGCGATGAATGTGGTGCGCCTGCTTCGCCTTGCCCTGCCGCTGCCACTCGTAGAAGCCGTCCGCCACGACGAGGCAGCGGCGATTCTTGAATGGCTCGGCAAACGCGCGCCGCGTGTCGATCGATTCGACGCGCGCGTTCACCATCAGAGGAGTGCCGAACGCGGGGTCGATGGTCCACGACGGAATGAGGCCCCAGCGCACGAGCTCGACACGGCGCGGACCCTCGCGCCTGCTCTTGATGAGTGGGATGGGCTGCGTCGGGGCGATGTTGTAGCGCGGCTCGAGCTCGGGGATCTCGTCGAGCCGAAAGAGCTCGGCGAGCTCGTCACCGGGAGTCGTGAGCGTCGCGCGACCACACATCGTAGGCAAAGCTTAGATCAGATCGCGACCTCGAGCCCGTTGGCCCATCTAACGCGGCGCCGCGTCGTCACCGCGTGGTGATCGCTCGAGTCGTCCAGGTCACGCCGCCGCGATCGTCGCGGAGGACCACAAACAGGTGCGTCGTGCGCGCATCGTTCGGTGCGGTCCAGCCGTTGTCGGTAAACGCGGTGCGGTCGTCCTCGGTGCGTCCGGTGCGGTCGCTGTCGAAGGTGCCCGCGGTAGCAAACCACGACACGCGCATCGTCTCGCGTCGATTGACGAGGGTCTGCGTGGCGACGTCGAGCGTGACATAAGCCTCGGCCGAAGCCACGGGCCACGCGGCACGAAACGTCACGCGCGCGCCGGGAGGGATCGCCTCGAGCGAAGCGGACGTCTCGCCGATCCGCGCTTCGATCGGCAAGAGCTCGGGGTTGTCGTTGGACGTGTACCGCGCCTCGAACGCGGTTGCGACCTCGGCCCCCGCGTTGGACGAGTGGCAGCGCACGCGATGCTGACCGAACGCCACCGTGCGCTCGTCGCGGTCGAAGACCGTCACGCGCACCGGTTGGTAGAAGCCTCCGGTCACGTCGGGATCGCGCGGTCGAAGCTCGGCGGTCGTGACCTCGGGACCAAAGAGCGAGCACGCATCCGCGGGCATCGAAGCGCCGACCTTCGACGAAGCGTCGCCGATCGGACGCACGCCGTCGCCAAGGCAAGCAGCGCTCACCGCGCCGTTCTCCGTGAGAGCCTTCGGGGTCGCGCA
>CAXSGV010000373.1:0-3390 GCA_964236615.1 uncultured Polyangiaceae bacterium | reverse complement strand
GCCACCACCGCGAGTAAGTCCGCCCGGCACTCCGCCCGGCCGGGCCTCGGCGGGATCGGAGCGCACCGCGAGCACGACCGTGCGCGTGACGTGCGAGTCGCGATCGCCGAGATCGGGCCGGCACGCAGCAAGCGCGACCACGACGAGCGCGCCGATCGGCAGCCGAGGGCGACGCGTCGTCATCACAGCTCGAGTCTCCCGCCGATGATCGCGAGCGCGGGTAAACCGCGGATGCGACCTTGCTGGCGGAAGTCGGACGAGTAGACGATCTCTTCGGCGTTCTCGCGGTTCGTCACGTTCTGGATGTCGGCGAAGACCAGGAGCCGCAACCCGCGGCCGAGCGGAAAAGTGCGCTCGACGCGGAGATCGAGCTGCCAAAAGGCAGGCACGCGGCTCGTATTCTGCGCACCGAAAACCGGGTCGAAGCGATCCGCGCGCGCGTCGTAAACGCCGCCGGTGACCGGCGTACGCGGGTTACCGGTCGCGAAGCGGTAGCGCGCGCCAAAGCCCCAGCGGCCGACCTCTTGAAAGAGAACCGTCGACAACACGTGCGGCTGATCGAAGTCGAACGCGCGGTACGTCGTATCGCCATCGTAGCGTCGCTCGCTCTTGCTGATCGCGTACGAGATCCATCCGAAAAAGCCGCGCCAAATTTCCTGACGAAGTAAGAACTGCACGCCATAGCTCCGCCCTTCACCGTTCTGCGTGAGCGCGCGCGCGAGAATCGGATTCGTGAGGCGACTCCGCACGACGAGGTCCTTCATCGTCTTGTGAAAGAAGACGACGTCGGCCGAGAGCGATGACGTGATCTTGATCGACTCGCCCGCGCTCACGTGCGTCGCGCGCGAGATGCCGAGATCGGGTGTGCCGAACACCGCCGAGAGATCCTCGGGCTCCGGAGGCTGATGGTAGGTGCCGTAGGCTGCCGTCAGCGCGACGCGCCGCGTGACCTCGAGGCGCGCCGAAGCCCGGGGCGCTACCGTGGTTTCGAGGCGTGAAAATCCAATCGATGGTGCGGGCCCGACGCGCGGCGTGCGGCGGCTGCCTTCGATCAAGTACGCGTCGAAACGAACGCCGGGTGTCACCGTCAACGGCCCGAGGCGCACGTCGGCGTAAGCATGCGGTCCGATGTCGACGATGTTCGTCGTCCACGTGTCGGAGGCGATCTCGTCGCCCGGGGGCTGCCCAAACACCGAGATGTCGCCCTCGCGCGTCGGGAGAGTGAGTGAGCCCTCACGTCGGATCTCGGATGAAGTACCGAGCGCGTCCATGCCCGTCACGAGGTGAACGTACGAGCCGAGGCGCGAGCGCAAGGAGCCCCGCACGCCGTACCGGTTGGAGTCGATGTCGAGGCGCGCGGGCGTCGCGCCGAAGCGCTGCGTGAGGCCGCTGCGATCTTGACCGACGAAGGGCGTGAGGATCGCGGTGTCGCCGTTCTCGGAGACCTTCGTGTAGCGCGCATAGGCGCGCCAGAAGCCGCTCGATGAGCCCTCGACGCGGGTCTTCGCGGGATCGGGGGAGGGCACCGTGCGATCGAGATCGTCCATCGATGCGAGTAGGACGAGGTCGATCGCTTCGCGGCGGCGGAGATCGATGGTCGCTTTGATCTGGGCGTCGCGGTAGCGAGGGATCGGAAAGAAGTCGCCGACGTCGCGCGCGCTCGTGGCTGCAAAGACGCGATCGAGCCAGCCGTACCGGACGGCGGCGGCCACGCGCACGCGCTCGCCGAGCTCGGTGGAGACGAGCGCCGAGCCGTCGAGAGTGTCGGCGCCGACGTAGCCGTGTGTCCCGCGAGGGAGCGCGCGGGTCTCGACGCGCACGAGGCCACCGAGGCCGCGGCCGTACTCCGCACCGAACGCGCCGGGGATGAGATCAACGCTCGCGACGAGATCGGAGTTGATCGTCCCGCGGAGACCACTGCCATGGTAGAGCGCGGGCAGATCGACGCCGTCGACGTAGACGCGTGTGTCTCTTGGCGCGGAGCCCCACACCACGATCTGGCCCGAGGCGAGAGGCGGGCGGGAGACGCCGGGGAGGTTCTGGACCACCTTGAGGACGTCGCCTTGGGTGCCCGCGATCTTGCGGGCCTGGGCGGCGCTGACTGTCGTTTGGTTCGTCTCGCGGCGGGCGCGGGGGCGGCCATGCACCTCGACTTGGTCGGGGGCGGTGGGTGTAGTTTGCACGTTTTCCCGAGCGGCCGCGGGCACGGGCACGGGCACGTCGATACGGGGAGCAGGGAGAGGGGAAGACGGGGGCTGGTCCGGCGTGATCGTGAAGTCGTAGCGGTAGGTGATTTTGGATGGCGCGGGCTTGTCGTCGACCTCGGCGGGCTCGAACACGAACTGGCGTGCGGCTTCGGTAGCGGCCGCGTCGAAGTCTTGGCCGACGGAGGTAGTGACGGTGACTGCGCCTACTTGGCCGGTCGCGGAGATTTCGAGGACGAGCGTGACCGAGGCTGCGGTGCCGGAGGCTTTTCGTGCGGGCGGATAGGGCGCCTCCACGAACTTCACGAGGCGCGGCATCTTCGTGATTTTGCGGCGAGCGGGTTGGCCGCCTACGTCGCTGCCTCGCTGCTGTGCGTGCGCGGGGCTCGGCGCGAGGAGCGCGAAGGCCACGAAGAGGGAGGCGATCGCGCGGCGCATCGTCAGTCGCCCACGTCGAGCTCGAGGGCGAGGAGGCCGTCGCCTCGATCGTGCGTGAAGCGTTCGTCGTTCTCGGTGCTCGTGCCCGACGCCGTCGCGATGCGCGTGCCGCGACGGTAGACCGCGAGGCGCCAGAACGCCGAGGGCTGGCCGCACAGCGAAAAGGTGTCGACGCGCACGATGTAATGGCCGGGCGGCGGCGGCTCGCTCCAGACCACGTTTTCGGCGCGCCCACCGTCGGGCACGCAGCCTCCATTCGAGTCGAGATCGAGGACGCCGCCGTCGTGCGGCGCGCCAGGAGGATCGGGCGGCGAGCCCGGTGCCGGTGGCACGTACGAATTCGGGTTGCGCTTGAAGATCTCGACGCCGCGCGGATCGACGACGTGCAGATCGAGATCGGCGGTGTTGCTCCACGAGAGCGCGACCACGAGCTCGCCGTCGGGAACGCCGCGCTCGGTGATGCTCAACGTGCGCACGGTCGGCGGACCGAAGTGGCGTGCGGCGTCGACGGCGCGGAGCACGAGCTCGTGTGGCCCCGGAGTGAGCTGCGCCGAAAACGAGAGCGCAGCCTCGAAGGTCGGTGCGTTCGCAGCCGCCGCGCTCGGCAAGCCCGCGGGAAGGATCCAGTACCCGACGTCGTCCTTGAGACCGATCGCGATCGCCGTGCCCTCGCGATCGAGATCGCCCGAACATGCGCGGTCGACCGAGCCCGCCGCGTAGGACGGCCCCATGGCGACCGAGCGCACGT
>CAXSGV010000372.1:239-7206 GCA_964236615.1 uncultured Polyangiaceae bacterium | reverse complement strand
CGCAAGCGCCTGCTCTTCGACCCGGCTCCAGTCGCCGGCGAGGAGCGGCTCGATGCAGGCGTGCGCTGGCGCATCGAGCGTGTTCGGCGAAGGCGTCAGCGAGGGATCGCCGGCGAGGCGCAGCAGCGTCTCCGCCATGGCGCCGCGTGGACGACGCGACTCTGCGGCACGTAGCGGGAGCTCCCATCGGTACACCGTCAGCGGAGTCACCCCGAGAAGCCGCGCCAGCTCCGCGCGCGTGCGATCGCCGCGTAGCGCGCGGATCGCTCGTGGCTCGAGGTCCGGCCGCCGCGGCTTCATGTTTGGATGCTATCCGACATCGTCGGTTGGATATCTCCAATGTCGATTATTGGATGTATCCGAAACTTGAATCCTCGCGTTTGGGCCATTTCCCGCGGTGGCGCGGGCGCTGCAATGGGTCTCCTCGAACGCCAACTTCGGCGCTCCTTCAACTGGGAGAACTCGATGAACCGACTCCATATGCTCTCGATCGTCACTGCCGCGCTTCTCGCCACCGCTTGCAGCGGCACCGCGGAATCGGGCGACGACACCTCGGCCGACGCGCTCGTCGAGCACGCTCACCAAACGCCGGGTGACTCGTCGCAGCGCGCGGGCGCGATGGGCGCGCGGCCAGGAGCACACGATCTCATGTGCCCCCCGGGGCTCGAGCTCCTTCCGCCGCCTCCGGTTGGCGCGGGCGCGCCTCCCGCCGGTGCAGGCAAGCCTCCCGTCGAAGGCGAGGGCGAGCCCGGAGTCGGCGGCGGGGGCGAGCCTCCCGTTGGCGGCGAGGGCCAGCCTCCCGTTGGCGGCGCAGGAGAGCCTCCCGTCGGAGCTGCACATCCGCCCGCGTTTCCCGCCATCCCGCTCTGTTGTCCGGCCGGCGGGGCTCCGGCCGGTGCACCTGGCGGTGGACCTGGTGGTCGCGCGCCCGGCGGCGCACGCATGGGCGGCCTGAGCCCCGACATGATCGATGCCCATGGCGCATCGGGAGCGCCGGGCGCGCGACCGCCGACGCCGGTCATTCCTCCGGGCTGCGTGCCTGCTTTGCCTGCGCCCGGCGCGGGCGGCCCTGGCGCCGGTGGAGGTCCCCCGCTCCCGCCGAGCCCGCCGCCTGCTGGAAAGTAGAGTCGTCCGAGCTCACGCCACGCCGGCCAGCGTGGCGCGAGCTTCCGGCCGCGGACCTCGACGGATTGGGCGTTTCGAAGACAGGAGCAACAGGCTAGAAGTCGAAGGCTGAATCGTGCGCGGTCTCCCTTCAGGCTTCGGTCCTGCGCTGCTCGCGAGCTACCTGCTCGCGATCTCACTGACGTTCTCGCGCGGCGCGTACTCGGATCACGCGCTCCAGTTCATCGTGATGGCGTGCGTGCTACTCGCTTGGCGCTTCGTCGTCGCCCTTCGAGATCGCGAATCGCCGCGGATTGCCGTGGCGCAGACGGTGCTCGGCGTGGCTTGGATCGGAGCGTTCGGCATGGTTTGGAACGCGTGGAACGATCCGCAGATCGTCATCTACGCGCAGGCCGACTGGGTCGTCGGTCGTCAGATGCAGGGGGCGGCGCTGGGGCTCCTCGTCAGCTACCTGCCGTGGCTCTGCACCGGCTGGCGTGAGCCTCAGTGGATCCGACGCGCGCGCTTTGCCCTTTTTGCGGCCGCCCTCCTCGCCGCAGGGTTCGCCACAATCAAGGTCTCGCCGACGCCGTCAATCGACGTATGGACCGTTCAGATGCACGGCGCCGAGGCGCTGCTTCATGGCCACAACCCGTTCACGGCCGTGGCCGTTCACGACACGGCCCCCGGCGTCGTCCGCGACAATGTGCCCTACGTCTATCCGCCGACGCAGGTGTACCTGACGATGGCCGGTCGGATCGCGGGCGACGTTCGCTACACGATGCTGGCGGCGATCCTCAACGCGGGCATTTGTATGCGCGACATCGCGCGGTCCGCGAAGCTAGCGCTGCCCGCGTTCGCCGAAGACGCGCCCGTCCTCTTTCTCTGGCTGGCGCCCAAGCTCTTTTTCATCCTCGAGCAGTCGTGGGTCGATCCCGTGCAATTTGCACTGATCGCGCTCGCGCTGAACGCACACGTGCGGGGCTTCCGCGTCCTGTCGACGATCCTGTTCGGCGTCGTGTTCTCGGCGAAGCAGACGATGTTCTGGGTAGCTCCGCTTGCAGGCTTCATCTTGCGCTGGCGGCTGCGCGACTTCATCCTGGCCGGCGCTGTGTCCGTGGCAGCGATCCTTCCGTTCCTCATCTGGGACTACAAGGCGCTCAAATACGCGAACTTCGATTTTCTCACGGGCCTGCCGACGCGTGACGATGCTCTCACCGTGACGAACTGGGCGCAGCGGAAGTTCGACATCGTCATCCCGGGCAGCGTGCCGTTTTTCTTGTCGGCCACGGCCGTCGGGCTCGCGGTGTGGCGAATGCGCGGATCAGCGGCGAAGTTCGGCCTCGCGCTCGTCACGACGTACCTCTTCTTCTTCGCCTTCAACAAATGGGCGTTCGCGAACTACTACTTTTTGACGAGCTCGCTCGCGGCTCTCGCGGCCGCCGCGTCGTGCCACGAACCCCGGCTCAGACGACCTTCCGCGCAGCGAGCGTGAGCGCGGCGCCCTCGTGTCGGGCGCTCGCAAAAGCTTCGAGTGGCAACGACATCGCGAGGATGGGCGCGCCGAGGAGCACCGACGTCGCCAGGTGGACGGCCGACTGTGCCTTCTCCATCCCGCGCAGAGCGCCGCGATCCTTCACCAGCTCGAACAAGAAGTTCTTGTGCGGTAGCACCTTGTTGAGTGCGCTTTGCACCCATCCACTGCTGCCGTACTCGGGGAGGAAGCGCTTCTCCTCGAAGGACTCGAGGCCAGCGCGCTTGAAGCACTCCCGGAGCGTGCTCTCGTCGAAGTGCAAAAGGTGACGCGGCGGATCGAGGTGAAACCACGAGCCCTGAAAGATCGTGCGCTGCAGGCTTCCGAAGTTCGGAACCGAGACGATGATGCGGCCGTCGGGCGCGAGGTGACCCGCAAGCTGCTTCAGTACCTCGACGGGGTTCTTCACGTGCTCGAGCACGTGCCATAGAGTGATCACGTCGAACTTGCCGAGCGCGTCGCCTGCGCTCTCGAGCGGCTGCCGAAGGAGCGTGAGCCCCGCCTCTTCCAGCGGCTCGCCCAAACTGAAAGGCTCGAGCCCGACGACCTCGTAGCCCGCGCCCTTCATCCAACGCGCGAAGGCGCCGCTGCCGCACCCGTAGTCGAGCAGGCGTCCACGAGGCTTCACCGCGCGCACGAAGGCTTCGCGCTGCTTGGAAAAAATGCCGAGCGAGGCGCGCATCGTTCGCTGGAGGCCGCTGTCCGATTGCTCGAACGCTGGATAGAGCGTCGACGCATGCGGCGCGGTGCGGTCGTCTGTGAAGACGAGCGAACAGTCACGGCAGCGGACGATCGGGTAGCCGTTCGACGACATGAAGACGTCGTCTTGCTTTTTGCCGCCGCACATCGGGCACGTGAGCGACGCGGACTCGGTTTCGGGAGACGGGCTCATCGGAGGTCTCGTGGGGTCAGCGGGTTTTGGGGACGAGGGCGAGCGTCCATCGCACCGCCTACTTACACGAAGAGTTTCGACGGCGCTTCAGTTATGGTGCCGCCGGCCGGATGACGATACCGCGTGCCTCTTCGTCGTGGCTTCGCAGCGAGGGCTTCAAGTTCCCGTTCGCGCTCTTCGTGTACGGGCGGCTCGCGCTGCTTGCGTCGTCGTACATCGGGCTGACGCTCGTCAACACGCTCTACGATCACAACGAGGGCCGACAGGCGTTTCTTCAGCCGTACCGCTCCGTCGACGGCCTGTGCCGCTGGGACTGCGCGTGGTTCTACAACGTGTCGCGCGAGGGCTACTCGACGCTCGAGAACGCCAAGGTGTTCCCGCTGTTCCCCATGCTCGCGAATGTGGGCCATCGACTGACGGGGGTTCACGAGCTCACGATTCTCTTGGTCGCGTCGAACCTCTGCAGCCTCCTCTCGTACTTCGTGATCTTTCGGATGTTTCGCGATCTCGCGGGAAGCGCCGCGGCCCGCTGGGGCCTGATGATGATGGCCGCGTACCCGTTCGCCTTCTTCCAGGCCGCCGCGTACCCCGAGTCCGCCATGATTCTCGCGAGCGCGCTCGCGCTCGATCTCTCGGTGCGACGACGTTATCTGCTCGCGGGCAACGTCCTGGGGCTCGGCATCATGGCGCGCCACGTGACGATCTTCGGTGGGGCGGGCATGCTCTTGACGCAGCTTCGCCAGGCGCGCTGGTCACCGCGAAGGTTTCTCTTCGAGAACGGCTTCGTCGGTCTCGTCATCCCGTTCGTCTACGTCGGCATGTTCGCCTACCACCTCGAGAAGCGCTGTGGCGACGCGCTTGCCTTCGTCCACGCGCGCAACATGAACTGGGGACCCGGCGTGTGGTTCAGCGTGAAGGAGGTCTGGGAGCACGAGTCCTTCGATGTGCATCCGGAGTACTTCCTCTACCAACCGTTCTTGCTGCTTCCCGTCGTGGGCACGGTATTGCTCTTCACGCGCAAGAAGTGGCTCGCGCTCGCGGCTGACTCCACCGTCTTGATGGCCGTCGTTCTCGGCTCGGGCGGGGTCGCGGTGGGCCGTTACTCCGCCGCTTGCTGGCCAGCGTTCTTGCCGCTCGGCGTGTGGCTTGCGCGCAAGCCGCTGCTTCAAGGACCGGTCATTGGCGCGCTGATGCTCATTCAAGGCATCTTCTTCTGGCTCTTCTCGCACCAGTTTCGAATTCTCTGAGCCCTCTGCGGTAGCGCCCCCTAGGCGACGGTGCGATCGCGATCCATGAGTCGCAGCCGGTCGCGATCCATCGCGAACGAGCCACGGCGCCCCGCAAACACCGCGAAAATGGCGCCTGCCATCGAGGCTCGCGGTCGCGGAAAAGCGTTGCTTCGGCTGGTCTGGCTCGTGCAATTGCCTTTGCCATGAAGCACACGGCCCTTTTCCTCGCTGCAGCCTGCCTTCCCCTCGTCGTTGCTTGCAGCGGCGGCGAAGGCGAGGACGCTGGTGACGAGACGACGGAGTCTCTCAGCGCGTCGCTGCCTCAGAACAAGGACATCGATAGCGTCGTCGTGTGGAGCCAGAACATCAAGATGGGGCTCGACCGCGTCCGCGACATCGTGCGCTGCATGGGCGACTCGGCGTGCAACGGGCTCAAGGCCGTCCCCGACATCATCCTTCTCCAGGAAGCGTCGTGCGACAACGTGAAGCAGATCGAGTCACTACTCAAACGACCTGCCGCGAACGGCGGTGTCGGCGTCGCGGGCTGGGGTCGGATCTGCGTCGAGAACCCAGGCTCGGGCGGCGTGACGGGCCACTGGCTCTCGAACGCCATCCTCTACCGGAGTGATCGCTTCCGCGTGGAGAGCGCGTCCAACGTCCGCGCGCTCCCGTCGATGTCGTTCAAGAACGGCGCCTGCACGAAGGCGGGCATCGAGATTCCGGTCGCGCGGCTCCTCGACATTCCACGCGCGAAGGCGGGCCGAAGCGCGCATCGCGTGGTGCTCGGCGTTCGTCACGACGACAACTTCGCCGAGGGGATGAAGACGACCTGCGACAACCAGCCCGGCGGTGACGACCATTTCTGCAGCTTGCAGAACTCGCGGCTCATCGACGCGGCGATGAACGACCTCGATGCCGGCTTGAAGATCATGGCTGGTGATTGGAACTACGCTGCCAAGGCTTGCAGCGGAAACCAGTCACCCACCACCCACTTCCGGCGTGACTACGCGTGCACCACGCGCCAGGCGGCCGCGGACTGCAGCAAGACGAACCTTGGCTGGAACGACCCCATCCTCGCGGCCAACCCGGCGGCCTACGACACGTCGACGTCGATCGACTTCATCCACGTGAAGAGCGGTGGCCGGGTCGATCTGAACAAGACAGCGAAGAACGCGCGGCCTGGCGTCGTCGACAAGCACTTCTACAACGCGGGGGAAGCGACCGCGATGAGCGACCACGACGGTCGTCTGATGCGCATCTTCTACTGAGGGGACGCGCTCACTTCTGCGGAAGCGAGTACGCGGACATCTTGTTGTCCACGACGTAAAGCGGCAGGTTGATCGTGTCCTTGTAAACGCGCGCGAGGTAAATCCCGAGCGCGCCGAACGCCAGCATGAACCAACCCGCATGCACGGCGACGATCGCGATCACCGCGCGGTCGACGGGACGCAGCCCCCAGCTTTCGCCCGCGAGGATCACGGCGAGAGCGAACGCGAAATCGAGAGCAATCGCCATCACGCCGACGTAGGCGAGAAGGCGAAGCGGCATCGTCGACGACGACAGGATCCCGCCGATGCCGAAGCGGCCCGCCGAGATCAGGTTGTAGTGCGTCTCACCACTGATGCGGCGCTGGCGCTTGTAGGGGATTCCTTCGCGACGGAAGCCGACGTAGCCGACCTGCCCGCGCACGAATGGAAACGTCGACCGCGTCGAGAGCACGTGGTCGCGCACGCGCTTGTCGACGAGGAAGAACTCCGCCATGTCGAGCACGATCTCGTGATCGGCGATCTGGCGCGTGACACGGTAGAAGAGCTTTCGCACCCAGTGGACGAGGAAGAACTCTTCGCGCTTGTCGCGGATGCCGTAGGCGACGTCGACGCCGCCGAGCCACTTGTCGATGAACCGCGGCAGCATCTCCGGCGGGTCTTCGCAGTCGACGTCGATGTTGGCGATCGCGTCGCCTCGCGCCGTTCGCATACCGGCGGTAATCGACGCTTGGTAGCCGTAATTGCGACTCAGCGTGATGTGGTGCACGCGTGGGTCGTTCGCCTCGATCGCGGCGATTTCCGCGAGCGTGCCGTCGGTGCTGCGGTTGTTCACGAAGAGCAGCTCGAGGCGCACCTTCTTCTCGATTTCGACGATTGCCGGGATCAGGCGCGCATAAAAAAGCGGCACCGTCTGCTCCTCGTTGAAGACGGGGCAGACGAT
>CAXSGV010000372.1:0-229 GCA_964236615.1 uncultured Polyangiaceae bacterium | reverse complement strand
GCCGCCCCACCGGAGACCCGGCAATCGACATCTGACAGACCACTGAGGCCGCGCCCGCGCGGCCGGGCGTCACACCACGACGGGTTCCGGGATGGGGACGACGAACTTGCCGCCCGCCGCTGCGTACGCGCTTTGCTGCTTCTTGATCTCGTCGATGAAGTTCCACGCGAGCACGACCAGGTAATCGGGCTTGTCGGCGAGCACGCGGTCGGCGGAAACGACGGAAAGG
>CAXSGV010000371.1:0-7228 GCA_964236615.1 uncultured Polyangiaceae bacterium | reverse complement strand
CGTCACATCGTGCCGCTGATGCTCAGCCCTTCTTCAACTCGGTGACGAGCTCGGGGACCGCGGTGAAGAGGTCCTGCACGAGACCGTAGTCGGCGACCTGGAAGATCGGCGCTTCGGGATCCTTGTTGATCGCGACGATGGTCTTGCTGCCCTTCATGCCGGCGAGGTGCTGGATGGCGCCCGAGATGCCGATCGCGAAGTAGAGCGTGGGCGCGACGACGCGGCCCGTCTGACCGACCTGGAGCTCGGGCGGCGCGTAGCCGGCGTCGCACGCGGCGCGGCTCGCACCGACCGCAGCGCCGAGCAGACCGGCGAGCGGATCGAGCACCTCGGCGAACTTCTCTTTCAGTGCGCGGCCACCGGAGACGATGACGCGGGCTTCGCCGAGGTCGGGGCGCTCGCTCTTCGCGGCTTCGACCGAGATGAGCTCGACGCGCGCGGAGGCGGGATCGGCTGGGGCGACCGGAGCGGCCTCGACGGGGCTCGCGCCGCCGCTCGGCTCGGCCGCGGTGAACTCGCTCTGACGAACGCTCACGACCTGCTTCGGGGTCGTGACCTCGCAGTAGCCGTACGCGTTGCCGGCGTACATCGGGCGCTTGTAGGAGAGCTTGCCGCCGTCGGCTTTGACGGCGCTGATGTCGGGCGCGTAGCCCGCATCGAGCTTCGCCGCGACGCGCGGGGCGAGATCTTTGCCGAACGAGCTCGCGGTCACGGCGACGATGTCGAACTCCTTTGCCACGGCGGCGACGGTGGGCGCGAAGCGCTCCGCGATCGTGTCTTTCAAGGACGCGTCGTCGGCGACGAGCACCTTCTCGGCGCCGTAGCCAGTGAGCTCGGCCGCGGCGGCGGCAGCGCCGGCACCGATGACCAAGATCGAAAAGGGGGCGCCTGCGTTCTTGGCGAACGTGATCGCGCTGTTCGTGCTCTTGCGCACGTGGCCGTCCATGAGCTCTGCAATGACGAGGGTCTTCATGATCGTGCCTTTCAGAGAACCTTGGCTTCGGACTTGAGCTTTGCGACGAGCTCGGGAACGGTCTTCACCTTCACGCCGGCCTTGCGCGCGGGCGGAGCTTCGAAGCTCGTGTACTTGATCTTGGCCGTCGCGCCCGGCGCGAGCTCGGCGAGCTTGAGCTCGGTGAGCGGCTTCTTTTTGGCGGCCATGATGGCCATGAGCGCGGCGAAGCGAACGCCGTCGCCGTATTTGTGCGTCGCCGGCGTGTGCTTCGACGTGACACTGTTCGGCGCGACGATGCGGAGGTCGACGCTGACGACCGCGGGGAGGGTGACGCGCACGTTCATCGTGCCGCCGTCGATCTCGCGCGTGACGACGAGCGCCTTGTCGTCCTCGCTCTTGATCGAGCCAGCGAAGGTCGCCTGCGGCCACCCGAGGTACTCCGCGAGGAGCTGGCCCACCTGGTTCGAGTCGCCGTCGACGGCCTGCTTGCCGAGGAGGACGAGATCCGGCTTCTCGCTGTCGACGACCGCCTTGAGCGCCCGCGCGACGATGTCGCCGTCGAGCTGCTCGTCGGTCGCATCGACGCGGAGAGCGCGATCGGCCCCGGTCGCGAGCGCCGCGCGGAGCATCATCTCGGCCTCCTTCGGGCCGAACGTGATCACGACGACCTCGCCGATGCGCGCCTTCGGGTTCGTGCCGTTCTCGGTGAGGCGGAGCGCGGTCTCGACGGCGTAGTCGTCGAACGGGTTCGCCTTGTACTCGAGACCGGTCGTCTCGATCTTGGCGGGGCTGATCTTGATCTTGTTCGCGTTGTCGGGGTCGCTCACGCGCTTGAGGGGGACGAGGATCTTCACGAGGGCTGCTCCCGAAAAGGTTGTGGAATCACAAAGAATGAATGGCGGTTCAGCGGGACGAGACTGTCAGTTAGGGGGAAGGGCAGCGGCTGTCAACGCCTCTCAATCCTTAACTCGGGGAAGGCTTTCGGTTTAGGCTGCGCGCCATGCGACAAGCGATCACGAGGGCTTTCATCATCGCGGTGGTCCCCTGTCTTCTGGCAGGGACGGCCATTGCCCAGCGGAAGATGCAGCCGCTGCACACCGATCCCAACATCGTCGTGGTGCCGCCCGACGCCGGACCTGCGCCCGCAGCTACCGATGCCGGGAGCGCAGACGCGGGGCCGCCGAAGTTCGTCGAGACCCCGGAGCAGAGAAAGCGCCGGCAGGACTACTCGGCGCGGACTGGGCCCGTCATCAGCTCGACCATTCACGCCAACAACAAGCAGGTCACGCAAGACGAGCGCGACGTCATCAAGAAGCACTGGGGCCGCGCCCACCTCATGTGGCGCATCCGTGCGAACGCCGAGAACGAGAAGGACGCGGCCACCGTCACGCGGGTCGATCAGCTCTTCGCGAAGATGGATTCCAAGCTTTGGGACAGGCTCAAGAAGCTCAACGAAAAGGCGCCCGTCAAGGTTGCCGACGCAGGTGCGAAATGAGGTCCTCCGTGAATTTTCTCGCCCGCATGGGTCGTTCGCTTGCCGTCCTTGCTGTCACGGCCGGTCTGGTCACGGCAGTCACCGGCTGCAAGTTCTTGAAGAAGGACGAGGCGGCTGACGCGGCGGTCACCGTGGTCGAAGCGGTCGACGCGGGGGCGGTCGCTGAAGAGGCCGTCGTGGACGCCGGCGCACTCACGCCGGTCAAGACGGCGTGGAACCCCGAAGCGGTCCCGCAGCCGGTCGACGATGAAAAGATGGTCGCGCAGGTCACGAAGGCGACCTACAAGTCCGAGCTCGACCGCGTCGAGAAGGACATCGACGGGGAGAAGTAAGGGCTAAGATCCGCGCATTCATGTTCGTCACCTGCGACTGTCTCGTCATTGGGAGCGGCATCGCCGGGCTCTCGTTCGCGTTGGAGGCTGCGGCCCACGGCGACGTGATCCTCGTCACAAAACGCTCCCGTGACGAATCCAACACCAAGTACGCCCAGGGCGGCATCTCCGCGGTGCTCGCCCCGGGTGACTCGTTTGCGTCGCACATCGACGACACGATGATCGCCGGCGCTGGCTTGAACCACGCTGACGCCGTCAAGGTGACGGTCGAGGACGCGCCCGCGCGCATCGAGATGCTCCGCTCGATTGGCGCCAAGCTCGATCGCGCAACCGGCGGGAGCCAGCCTCCGCCTCCGCCAACGGGGAACCGCGCAGAGAGCGACGCCGACTACGATCTTCACCTCGAAGGCGGTCACAGCGCGCGCCGCATCGTGCACGCCGGCGACATGACGGGCCGCGAGGTCGAGCGCGCGTTGCTCGACGCGGTGGCCCGGCAGCCTCGCATCCGCGTGCTCGAGGAGCACATGGGTGTCGACCTCATCACGCTCGAGAAGCATGGCGGCCCCGAAATCTGCGCGGGCGCTTACGTGCTCGACGTCGGCGCGGGTCGCGTGCTCACCGTCATCGCGCGTACGACCGTGCTCGCGACCGGCGGGGCAGGGAAGGTCTACCTCTACACGACCAACCCCGACATCGCGACCGGTGACGGCGTCGCGATGGCCTACCGCGCTGGCGCCGAGATCGCGAACATGGAGTTCTACCAATTCCATCCGACGTGTCTCTTCCACCCGCAGGCGAAGAACTTCCTCATCAGCGAAGCGCTGCGCGGCGAAGGCGCGACGCTCCGTCGGCTCGACGGCACCGCGTTCATGAAGGAGCACGATCCGCGTGGCGACCTCGCCCCTCGCGACATCGTCGCGCGCACGATCGACTTCGAGATGAAGAAGAGCGGCGCCGAGCACGTGTGGCTCGACATCACCGACAAGAAACCAGCCTTCGTGCGCGAGCGCTTCCCCGGCATCCACGCCGAGTGCCTCCGCTTCGGCATCGACATCACGGCGCAGAAAATCCCCGTCGTTCCGGCTGCGCATTACCAGTGCGGCGGCGTCTCGACCGACCTCGAGGGGCGCACGACCATCCCCGGCCTGTGGGCGATCGGCGAGTGCGCGCACACGGGCCTCCACGGCGCCAACCGGCTCGCCTCGAACTCGCTCCTCGAAGGCCTGGTCTTCGCACACCGCGCCGCTCTCGCGATGAAAGACCTCGACCGCACGGCGCCCTGGCCCGACGTACCTGATTGGAACGTGGGTGAAGCCGGCACGAGCGACGAGGCAGTCGTCATCACGCACAACTGGGACGAGATCCGCCGCACCATGTGGAACTACGTCGGCATCGTTCGGTCCGACAAGCGCCTGCGCCGCGCGTCCCGCCGCATTGCCCTCCTTCAGGAAGAGATCGCCGAGTACTACTGGCGCTACTTCATCACGCGCGACTTCCTCGAGCTTCGCAACATCGCGACAGTCGCTCAGCTGGTCGTCGAATGCGCGGCGACACGCCGCGAGAGCCGTGGGTTGCATTATACAATCGATTACCCCGAGCTCGATCCCAAGGGCGGCAAGGACGTCGTGGTGAAGCGCGGCGTTCCGGCTCACGCGCGCGCCCGATGAGCCCGATGAGCCCGATGAGCCCGATGAGGCCCACGAGCCCGACGAGCGCGATGAGCTCGCCGTGACGAGCGATCCCCCGGAAGACGACAGCGAGTCGCGAAAGCCCGGTGAGCGGCGTCCACTGACGCTCCTTGCCGGCGTGGTGTGGACGTTCGCGGTTTCGATGACGTTCACCATCGTGGTCCAGCTGTGCGAAGAGGCGCGGCCGGGCGCGTCGGCCGATCTCGTCACCTTTACTGCCGCGTACGTCCTCACGTACCTCGTCGCGCTGTTCGCGCTCCTTCGGGTCTACGAGCCAAACGGTTCGATTCGTGAGGTCATCGGGCTCCGCAAGACGTCGATCCTCGCGACGGTGCTCGCGATTCCCATCGGTGCGGGCGCGTACCCGACGATGAACGCGCTCGACGATCTCGTCTCGCGCCGCTTTCCGCTCACCGACGAAGAGAGCGAGTTCCTCGTGAAGCTCGTCGCGACCGAGACGCCATCACGCCGCGTATTCCTCGTGGCGTCGGTCGCGTTCCTGTTGCCGCTGGTCGAGGACATCTTCTTCCGTGGCTTCCTCTTCGGCGGCATCAAGAAGGGCCGCACCTTCCTCGTTGCGGTGGTCGCGACCGCAGTCTTCTATTCGCTCGCGCAAGGCGACAGCCGCGCGCTGCCCTCGGCGTTCGTGGTCGGTCTCACCCTCTCCTGGCTGCGCGCGCAAACGGGCAGCGTCATCCCGGCGATGCTCGCGCACGCTGCTTATGCCGCAGTTCCGGTCGTCCACCTTCTTCGCGGACAAGATCCCGCCCACGACGCCTATGCCCGGCCCGTGCTCATCGGCGGCGCCATCATCGCGATCGTCTGTGCCGCCGGAGCCCATTTCGCTGCAGCCAAAGACCAACGCGCCGTCCTCGCGCGCCTCGCCGACGGCTGAGAGCCGCAGCCACGAGTAAAAGCTGCCGTTTCAAGGCCTGGTAGAGTGCCCGGCCATGAGCGTCCTCAAACACAACACGTACTTCGACGGCAACGTGCAGAGCGTTGGGTTCGAGCGGCATGGGCGAAAGATCACCGTCGGTGTCATTGCGCCGGGCGAGTACCACTTCGATACCGCCGCCGCCGAGCGCATGACCGTGGTCAGCGGCGAGATCTCGGCGCGGTGGCCGCGCGGGACTGGGACCTGGCGTGACTACCCGGCGGGCAGCACGTTCGAGATTGGCGCGAACAGCAGCTTCGACGTCAAGTCGACAGGCTCGTCCGCGTACGTTTGCGAATTCCTCTGACGATCGTGCGCGCCACGCGCACGTAGGCTTCGGACGCGAGCGCTGCGGCGAGAGGGTCGAACGAGACGCGCACACGCGGATCGCCGATGAAGACGAGCAGCGCCGTCACGACGGACAGCAGCGGCAATAGCAGCAAGAGCCGCGGGCCGCCGCGCGCGCTGCCGAACGTGCCTGCAATCTCGAGGCGCGTGGCAAGCAGCAAGAGCGGGAACCAGACCACCCAGACCGCGGCGCCGGCGAACGCGTTCATCAGGTCGTCGTGGCCCATCCAGCCGGGCCAGAAGCCCTGCTCGGGCCACGCCCCCATGCGCCCGAGACCGAGGCCTTCGTCGAGGTTGCGAACCGACGACCGCACTGCGGCGCCCGGGTCCGCGATGATCACGCGCGCGCCCTCCGCGTAGAACCAGGGCTCGTCCCACGCGTGGTGGGCGGTGGCGTCGAATATCTCCGTGTAGAGTGCACGGTTTCGGTAGCCGCTGACTCCGGTGATGGCGTCGCCCGGGGCAAGCGCGATGGACTTGTACGGCGCGCGCGCGAGGAAGAAGTTGATGCCGCCGTTCGTCGCGAGGAAGACGGGCCGGCCCGCGAGCGAGCTCGTGCGCGCCGAGGCGAGAATCAGAACGGGCAACGCGAGCGCGAGCGACCAGCGCGCGACGCGGCCGGTGCGGCGGCGGCCTGGGCGGCGTCGAGTCACGGCCACGAGCGCGAGCAGCGGCAGCACGAGCGCGAGGTTCGGCCGCACCGTGATGGCGATCCCAAGCACGACGCCGGCGAGCGCCGCCGCCCACGTTCCCTTGCGGCTGCTGCGGTCGTGCGCGGCGATCCCGAGCCACGCCCAAAGCACGACGAGGAACGCGAAGAGCGTCTCGGTGAGTACGAAGCCCGTGTAGACGAGAAGCGGCACGTGCAGCAGGACGACGAGCGACGCGAGCGCCGCGCCAACGCCAGAGCGGTGCAGCCGCCACGCGACGGGGAAGGTGAGCGCCGCCGTCGACGCACCGAGGATGGCCTGCACGACCCCGACGGTGCGCACCCCACCGCCGCCGGCGTAAACCAGCGCGAGGAAAGCAGGGTAACCGGGAGGCGTGAAAGCGTCGGCAACCGTTCCGGTGCCGGCGAGCAGCGCGCGCGCCCGGGTGTCGTAGAGCTCCATGTCCCACCTCAGATAGAGGTCCGGTGGATGGCTCTCGAGCGTGAACCAGAGACGCAGGACCAGCGCACCGAGGAAAATGAGGAGCGCAAAGAGAACGCCGGCGCGCCCGCTCGAAGCGCGCGTCAGAGGAACCCGAGCCGCGTGAGCGCCACCTTGCGCACCTCGGGGATGCGGAAGCGGTAGATGAACGCGTCCGCGAAGTAGTGCGCGACGACGACCGAGTTCATGAGGATGGCGAGCACGACGAGCACGGGTGCCGCGCCAGCCGACGCGGCGAGGTAGCCCGAGAAGACCGATGGGCCCCCGGTCATCGTCCCGATAAGTACGAAGGGGAGGATGGTGAGCACGATCGCGGGCCAGATAC
>CAXSGV010000370.1:2568-7233 GCA_964236615.1 uncultured Polyangiaceae bacterium | reverse complement strand
GGCGCCGTGAGCCCCGAGGGAACGAGAGCGTGCGTTTGCGTTGGGCTCTTGATCGGCGCGGTGACGAGACGCCCGTGCGCCGTGTCCGCGATGACGAGGTCGCCTCCGCGGACGGTGAGGCCCGCTGGCTCGAAAAGCTCCTTGCGATCGCTGCCGCCGAGGACGGTCTTCGTCTGACCCGAGCGCGGATCAATGCGTTTGATTTTCGAATTGTACGTGTCGGCCACCCAGAGCGCGCCGCCGCCCCAAGCAATCCCGATCGGGTGCTGGAGACGCGTCGTGTCCGCGCTGCCATCGACGTCACCGAACACGAACAGATCTTTGCCGACGACGGTCTTCACGTCGAAGGTCGCTAGATCGATCGAGCGCACGCTCGATGTCTCCGAGTCGGCGACGAAGAGGTGGGTACCGTCCGATGCGAGGCCGCTTGGCTGCGCGAAGCTTGCGCCGAGACCCTTGCCGTCGACGCGGCGCTCAGCGCCGTCGCCGGCAACTGGGCGGATCGTCTTCGCGCTCGGATCGAACGCGCCGATCTGGTGCGAGCCTGCGAGCGCGACGTAGAGCGTGCCCTTCACCGCCGCGAGGTCCCATGGCGAACGCAGCCCCGTCGTGCGCGCCGGGCTCGGCTCTTTGAGGGCACCCGACCCGAGCTCGCCCGTGCCGGCGACGGTGGTGACGGTGCTCGTTCGCCGGTCGATCGCGCGAAGCTCGTGGTTCTCCGTGTCGGCGACATAGAGGAGGCCTCCGAGCTCGGCGAGCCCTTGCGGCTTGCGGAAGCTCGCCTCGGCGAAGGTACCATCGGTTTTGCCCGCCAGCCCGCTACCGATGACGCTCGTCGTCTTGCCTTCAGCGTCGGTCAGCACGACGCGGTGGTGCGCGGTGTCGCTGATCGCGAGGCCACCGTCGGCGAGGGCGATCACCTTGCCCGGGAACGCGAGTGGTCCGCTATCGAGCTTCTCGGGGTGCAGGCCCGCAAGCTTGGTGCGCACGAGCGACTTGTTCCTCTCGCCCTCGTCGAGCTGGCCGCGAATCGTGGCGATGAGGGCGTCCTTGTTGGGCTCACCGGCGCCGGCCCAGACCACGCGACCCGCGGTGTCGAGCACGAGGACGGTTGGCCAGCTCGAGACGCCCCACCTGTTCCACACACCCATCGATCCGTCGATCGCGACCGGGTGCGTGATGCCGTACTCCTGCACGGCGGCGCGGAGGCGCTCGCGCTCCGTCTCGGCGTCGAACTTCGGCGAGTGCACGCCGACGACGACCACGGGGTCGGCAGCGAACGTCTCCTCGATCGCCGCGAGGGTCGGCAGCGTGTGGAGGCAGTTGATGCAGCAGCTCGTCCAAAAATCGACGACCACGACGCGCCCTTTGAGCTCGTCGAGCGTCAGCGCATGATCGACGTTGAGCCACGCCGTCGCGGCACCGAAGCCGGGGGGTCGGGCCCGGTCGGTGCCCGCGGTCGTCGTCGCCGTCACGGTGCTGGTGGCGGCCGGTGTCGTGGCGGCGGTGTGCGGGTGTCCAGACGCGTTCGAGCACGCGGCCGCGCTCAGCGAGACCAGTGCGAGGATCGAGGCGAGCCTGATGCTGGTGCGGACCGGGAACGACGAGGGCATGGAGGGGTTACGCGGCAGCCGCAGCGCGGTTTCGGTCCAAGACCGCGCAGAGCGTCGGCTCGATGATCTCGTTCCACGCTTGCAGGGAAATACGCCTGTGGTCGCGTGACGTGAGGCGGCCGAAGCGCGCGAGCTCCGCCGCATTCGCACCCGCGTTCGCGTCGTCGGCGCCGGGCATGACGAGACTGCGACGAAGGTCGGTCGCAACCGCGACGAGAGCGCGCCTGACGTCGTCACCGCCTTCGCCGACGGCCCACGCGACGGTCCGCCAAGCGAGCGCGGCGTGCGCGGTCTCGTCACGCGCGATGCGGTCGAGTGTGCTGCACACCGAAGCGTCGGTCGCGCCCGCCCGTGCACGCTCGGCGCTGAGCGCAGCGAGTGTCTCGCCGACGCAGCCCTCGACGAACGTGTCGACCGCCACCTGAGCGAGCGACGCCGCTCGGAGCGGCGGGCACACGAGCGGACCCGGAGCGATCTCGGTGCCCGCGAAGCGCGACGCCTGCGCGAACGCGAGACGGGCGTGCTCGATCTCGTCGAGGCTCGCTTGCTGGCAGGTGCGAACGAGGTCCGCGGGCGCGCCGACCGCCATGAGCTCCAGGGTCGCGCGCGCGAACGACGCCACCGACGCGTGCTCTGCGAACGCGTCTGCATGCATCCGCGAGCGCGATGCGCGCTGCCGGCGCTAGCTCGGTTGGCACTGCGGCGCGCGGCGACGACCACCCTGCGGACGTGCCGCGACCGGCGAGCTTCACGCCGTCCCCCGAGCGAAGCGCGCGGCCGCCGGGGCATGGCTCGACCCACGTGTAACAGCACGCGTCCGCTTTTCCCTTATTGCGTTCGGCGGCGGTCTCGATGGCTTCGTGCATCCCCTGCCCGTACGCGGCCGGAAGATCCTCGGCCGTCGGCGCACCGTCCTGCGAGCGCTCCCACGCCAAGTTAGCCGGGCAGCCGGTGGTCACGAGTGAATCCTTCGCGGCGAGGGACGAAGCGCGCCGGGCCGTCGTGCACCACGTCCCCGACGGGCACGACGGCGTCCGCTGCACGGGTTGCGTCAGCGTCGGCTCCGCCTTCGCCCGGCAGGCCGGAGCCGCGAGCGGGAGTGGAAGTACCGCAAGGACCTCGAGGAGGAACCGCCCGCGCAGCCGAAGCGTGTCACGCATCGCCCAACACTACAGCGAGCGCTGCTCGAGGACTGCTCGATCACCGCGCCGCTCGCCGCGCGCCGGCGGCTTTTACGGTGTCAGGTCGCGAGAGCGTCTTTGACTTCGCGCAGCGCGACGTCGACGTCGCTGGCAACGAGGCCGCACGAGCCCGCGATACGCACGAGCACGTCGCGCTCGACGTCGCTCACGCTCTCACTCGCTTGTGCGATGAGCGCGGCGATGCGGAGGACTTCCTGCCCGTGGCTCTTTTTCAGAATCGTCTTGCCCATCATCTCGATGCGGCGATCCATACCGTCTTCGCCGAGCTGATCTTCGAGGTCGGCGACGAGCTCGGCCACGTGCTTGGGGGCGACCGCACCACCGCAAGCGGCGGTGACGACACGCTCGAACGTGCGCCGCTCTTCTTCGTCGACGACGCCGTCCGCGGCGGCGACGAGGTACGCGGCTTCGACGATCGCTTCGAAGAGCGCGATGGCCATCGGATCGAACCCCGTGGGGACCGTCGCGTCCTCGGCAGGCTTCGCGCCATACGAGGCTGCCGCGAGCGAGAGGATCGAGCCGCCATCGATCCCGCGATCGCTGTCGGTCGCTGCCTCATCGTGGATCGCTGGGGTTCGAGCCACCTTCGCGAGCAGGTTGATCTTGTCTTCGGTCGGCATTGCGATCGGAGTCGAGTCTACGATCATCTCGGCGGCGTGGGTGAGAAGAACATCTCGTAACTTCCATCGCCTCGTGACCGCGCGCGGCCGATTTCGACGTAGTTTCGTCGCACCACTCCCGGGGCCGACTCCGGCAGGGCGTACGCACGAACGAGCGCGCCGCGGATGACCGACGAGCCCGTCGGATCGAAGAGGGTCAAGCCTGCGTCGAAGGGGACGCGCACGACCTGATCCTCGAGCAGGAGATCGCGGTCTTCGACGCGGCGCGCGATGGTGATGAGCCAGGGGAAGCGGCTGCCCTCCGCAGGCTTGATCGTCACATCGTAGAACCCCGGATCGACCCGCATCGAGAACGCGCCGTTCGCGTCGGTGCGGCCATGCGCGACGCGCTGCATGGCGGCATTGGGGCTCGGCGGATCGATCTGGTTCGAGGCACGCGCTTCGACGTCGGCGTTCGCGAGCGCGCGCCCGTCGGCGAGTCGAACGGTCCCCTGGAGCGACGGCTGGCGAACGACCGGAAGGCTCTTTCCCTGCTGGAACGCCGCCTCCGTGATTTTCGCCTGCCTGACCGCGACGCCGTAGCCGGTCCCCTCCTCGGGCACGACGACCACGTCGTAGGTGCCCGCCGGCAAGCGCACGGCGTAGCGGCCTTCGGAGTCCGTGAGGACATCGACCGAGTAGCGAAGAAGCACGCCAAGCGAGTTCGTGAGCCCGGGCTCGGAGGTGCTGCGGAAGAAAACGCGGCCCCGAACCGGCGTGCCTTCGGGCGAAGCAACGACGCGGCCGGCGACGAGACCGGGCGCCGGGATAGCGGGGTAGCGAAGGTTCTTCGGGATGGTGGGGGCCGCGGGAATCACCATCTCGGGGACCGCCGCGAGCGACGCGCGCGGCTTCAACACGAGCTCGACGGGTGCACCTTGCAACGATTCGCGGTTGACCGTGTGGAGCGTCACGTCGCTCGGTCCGCTGCGAAGCGTGGCGACCGTCGAGATCGGTCGGTGCGTGGCGTTGTCGTCGAGCTCCGCGGTCCACCCGGTGAGGTCCTGCCCCTCCGAGTCGATCGTGAACGTGCGGAGCGCGGGTGGATCGACCTTCGTCAAGTCGACCTGTTGAAACGGTCGACCCGTGATCGACACGATGTCGATCTCGGGCGGAAAGGAGTCCGAAAACGGCGGATCGGGCTGGAGCGTGCGTTCGAGTTCGCGCAAAATGGCGGCTTCGCGGCCCGCG
>CAXSGV010000370.1:0-2558 GCA_964236615.1 uncultured Polyangiaceae bacterium | reverse complement strand
CGTGTCGACCGCGAGCTCCACGTGCTGCAACGGGCGACCGGCAATCGTGACGAGGTCGACCTCCGGCGGGAACGAGTCGGAGAAGGGAGGATCGGGCTGCAGCGTGCGTTCGTAGCGGCCGATCGGAAGCGACGCGTCCCATCCGATCGGCGCCGATGCGCCGGGCCCCGGCGGAGGAGGATCGAGCGGCAGCTCCGAAATGACATCCGCAAAGATCGTCGGCAACGGAAGACCGAGATCATTCGCGCGCGAGAAGGACGTCGCGCCGGGACCGAGCGGGCGGAACGTGGCGTGCGCAGGAAGCGACGTGCGGTCGCTCGCGTTGCCGAGGTAACGCTTCACCGCCACTGCGACATCCGACGTAGCGACGTACGTGCCGCCGGAGCGACCGAGTCGAGGCAAGACGATGCACGTTTGGCCGATCGGGCAGCGCGTGCTCGTCGTCTTGAGATCGCTCGACGCGATCGCGAACGTGAAGCCGGGCGCGACGGCCGCGGTGTCCGGAAGCGAGATCACGAGCGTGTATGCGGGCGCGGCGTTGACGTGACAGAAGCCTTGCGCGTCGCACACGGCGGTTTGCGCGACCTGCGCGTAAGCGCTGCAGGCGTGCGCGGGGCAGTCGTTGGTCGGCGCGAACACCGCCCCTTCTTCCGCGGTCGATCCGCACGCGGCGACGACCGCGACAACGGCGAGGCCCGATCGCGCGAGGCGAATCATTGGAGCGCTGCGTCCCCCGCCTCGGCGGCGGCGTCGGGAAACGCGCCGTCGTTACCGGCACCACCGTCGTAGGTGGTGCAACCGGCGAGGTTGCCCGTCGGTGCGTAAAACCACGTGACCGAATCGGAGAGCAGAGGATCGGACGCGCGCGCGCTGTCGAAGCGAAGCGCGACGACGAACTCGATGCGGTGGCAGGAGCCCGAGAGGCGATCGCGGTTGACACTGAACGGCACGACCTGTAGGTTCGCCGCGGTGCTCGAGCCCGGGCTCGCGCCGCTCTGCTCGGGGATGTCGCCCGGGTTGCGCAGCGGATCGAAGTCGACGAACACTTTCCACTCGAACGGCTTCGTGGGATCGGCGAGCTCGACGGGCACGAGGAACTCGGGCGGAAGATCACCGATCGGCTGTGACGCGGAAGGGAAAACGGAGCCTTTCACGATGGTCGGGCGCAGCGACGCCGGCTTCGGAAGCTCGGGTGCGGCGTCAGCGAGAATGCACGAGGCCACCGCGGAGAGCGCCGCGCCTGCCACGAAGATCACGGTGGCGCGCTCGACCCACCGAGCCATCAGACCGGTCTCGAGAATCGAAACCGCCCCGTCGAGGGCGGCCCGTTGGGGGACTGCACGGGCGTCGGATGCCATCGCGCGTCGGCGTAGGTCGGGCTCACGGCGAGGCGGTGGAGATCGGCAACGACAGGGAAGCGAAGGCAGAGCCCCCCGAGACCTGCTTCGTGGATTAGCGCCGCGGGATCGTGACCGCTCTCGGCCAAGTAGGTGCGGACGGCGAGGCCGAAGTCGCCGGAGATGAACAGACCCACGCGACGCGCGCTCTGGTGCACGGCCTCCGCGATCGCGTCGAAGTCCTGCGCCGGCGCCGAGCGAAGGAGCTCCTGCAAGCGGCGCTGCGACTTCGAAGGGAGCGTCTGCCAGAACGACTCGGCGAGGCGCGCGCTCGGGACGTCGAGCTGCCGGCCGAGCTCGGGAGGACCGAACGCGCCGAGCATCGCGCGCCACATCACACGCGCTTCACGATCGGCGAGGCCAGTGACGAGGACGTTTTGCGGAAGGGCCGACGCAAGCGCCTGGCCGAGCGCGAACCGAAGATGGCCGGTCTCCTCCGAGGTGTCGCCCGAGAGGATCGCCGCCGCGGGCGACAGCAGCGCGACCGACGGCGCCGGGTTGCCCATGGCAGGGCGCACGTAGAGTGGGATCTTCGGGGCCGCGAGAAGTCGCATCGCGACCTCGTAAAGTCGCGAGACCGGCGTCTGGCCGCCGGGAGTCACGTGCTCGGTGCCCGAGATGCCGTAGCTCGCAGGATCGCGGAAAAAGAGTGAGCCCGCCCCTTCCCACACGATGGCGAGCGCATCGAGGAACGCGCTGCCAGGGATCTCGGGGTGCGCAAGCAACGCGAGCATCCCGGGCTGCTCGGCCTGCACGACGAGCGTGGGCGGCGGCAACGGTCCGGCGCCGGCATCGAGCGCGCGCGCGACGTGCTCGACCGCGCGCGCGTACTGCGGGTTGTGATCGCCGAGCGCGGCGGAGCGCAGCGCTTCGAGGCGCTCGAGATCGCCCGGCACAAGATCGGCCTGGGTTCTGCGGATCCGCAGCAAATCGGACGTGCGTGCGGACGACCCTTCGAGCAGGTTCGCCAGCTCGTCGCCGGCCTCGAGCGATCCCTCGGCGATCGCCTCCCAAAGCACGGCCTCCGCGGAATCGTTCGCACCGCGCTCGGCATGCGCGCGCGCGAGCATGCGACGCGCGCGGATGCGATCGTCGGGCGCAACGGCCTCACCGATCGCCGCTTCGAGCTCGGCGAGGCTCGTTTTGTGGAGCACCTCAACA
>CAXSGV010000369.1:0-7252 GCA_964236615.1 uncultured Polyangiaceae bacterium | reverse complement strand
CTCGACGCAGAAGGATGCGAGGGCGGAAGCGAAGAACGTCGCGCGTCGGAGGGATGCGGGAGAGGCGTCTCCGAGGCGAGCCATGTACCCGAGGAGACCGCCGGCGAACGTGTCGCCCGCGCCGGTGGGATCGTACACGTCCTCGAGCGGGTAGCCCGGCGTGAAGAAGACGCCGGCGTCGTCGAACACGAGCGCGCCGTACTCACCGCGCTTGATGATGAGAGCCAACCCAGACTGCGGGCCGCGCTTGCGGATGTCAGCGGCGGCGCGCGTGATGTTGTGGATGCCCGAAAGCTCGCGGGCCTCTTCCTCGTTGATGACGAGGAGATCGATCTTCTTGATCAGCTCGCCGAGGGCCGCGGGCTCGCCCGAGATCCAGAAGTTCATGGTGTCGGCCGCGATCAGCTTGGGGGTGCCGGCCGCGCGTACTTGCTTCACGACGTCGAGCTGGAGCTTCGGGTGAATGTTCCCGAGGAGGACGAACGGCGTGCTCGCGTAGGTCGAAGGCAGCTTCGGCTGGAAGTCGGCGAAGACGTTGAGCTGCGTGTCGAGCGAAGTGCGCGACAAGAGATCGTCGGCGTAGCGGCCATGCCAGCGGAAGGTCTTGCCCCCCGAGACGCGCTCGACGCCTTGCGTGTCGACGCCGCGCTCGCGCAGCGTGACGAGCTGCGCTTCCGGGAAGTCCTCGCCGACGATGCCGACGAGACGCGCCGGCGCGAGCAGCGACGCTGCGAGGGAAGAGTAAGTCGCGGCGCCGCCGACGACATCCTTGAAGCTGCCGCTCGGCATCTCGAGATCGTCGAACGCGATCGAGCCGACGACGAGGACCGCATCACTCGTTTTCATTGGGGTCACCATATCTCAATTGCGTTCTAGGTAATGGGTCTCGAGAGGGCACAGCCACCTACGGCATCGATCCGACGAGCCAGGCCAACTTCTTCTTCGCCTCGGCGGATACGGCCGTCGGAGCGGTCATGACGGCATTCTTCAGCGCGCCGGTCGCGCGGCTCGTCGCCGGGTCGGGGAGGGCGCCGGCCAAGAGCGCGAGCGTGCGCTTGGCGAGACCGATGTTCTTCTGCAGCGTGGCGACGACCGCTTCGACGCTCACGTCCTCTTCGCTCGCGTGCCAACAATCGTAGTCCGTCGAGAGCGCGAGGGTCGCGTACGGGAGCTCGGCTTCGCGGGCGAGCTTGGCCTCGGGCATCGCAGTCATGCCGATGACCGACACGCCCCACGAGCGGTAGACGAGGCTTTCGGCGCGGCTCGAGAACTGCGGCCCTTCGATGCAGACGTAGGTGCCGCCGCGGTGCACGCGGGACTTCGACGTCTCCGCCCTCACGGCGCCCTCGGCCGCGGTGGCGAGCGCGCTGCCCATCTTGTCGCAGACGGGATCGCCGAAGCCGACGTGGCCGACGAGCCCTTCATCGAAGAACGACGAGACACGGCGCTTCGTGAGATCGATGAACTGGTCGACGATCACGAGATCGCCGGGGGCGATCTCCTCCTTCATCGAGCCGACGGCGCTGACGCTCAAGAGATGCGTTGCGCCGCTCATCTTGAGCGCACAGATGTTCGCGCGGTAGTTGATGGCGTGCGGCGCGATGCGGTGGCCGCGCGCGTGACGTGGCAAGAAGAGGAAGGTGGTGTCGCCGAGCTCGCCTCTCACGATCGCGTCGCTGGGGGCGCCGAACGGCGTGTCGACACGCAGCTCGCTGACGTTGGTGAGCCCTTCAATCTCGTACAACCCGCTGCCGCCGATGACGGCGAGCACGTTCTTTTTGCTCATGGGTGAGCTCTTCTTTCGGTGGTTTCGGAGGTGCGGCTCAACGCGCGCGGTCGCTGCGAAGGAGACGCTCGGCCATGGGCGCCTTTTTCACGCGGCGAGCGCGCTCCGCGAGCACGATCCCATTCAGCGTCTCGAAGGCGGTCTCGAGGTTGTCGTTGACGAGGATGTAGTCGAAGAGCGCGTAGTGCTCGATCTCGAGCTTCGCGACGGCGAACCGCCGCTGCACGACCTCTTCGGTTTCGCTCGCCCGCCCGCGCAAGCGACGCTCGAGCTCGCTCATGGTCGGCGGAAGGATGAAGATGCCGACGACCTCCGGCAGCTTCGCCCGGATCTGGCGCGCGCCCTGGTAGTCGATGTCGAAGATCATGCCGCCGCAAGTGCGCGGCGTATTTTCGGAGTCGAACGACGATGCGCGGGCTTTGTCGATCTCCTCGAGCGAGGTTCCGTAGAGGTTGCCATGCACCTCCGCCCACTCGACGAACGCACCCTTGGCGACGAGCGCGTCGAACGCGGGTCTGTCGACGAAGTGGTAGTCGCGGCCGTCCACTTCGGAGCTGCGGGGTTTCCGCGTGGTGTGGGAAACACTGAAGCGCAGGTCCTTGAACTTCTCCTGCAGCTTGCGCGTGAGCGTCGTCTTCCCTGCACCACTCGGCGACGAAAGGATGAGGAGAAGAAAGTCCTCGGACATTGGGGGCTCCACCTTACTCGACGTTCTGAACCTGTTCGCGCATTCGTTCGAGCTCGGCCTTCATCTCGACGATGGCGTGCGCGATTGTCGCGTCGGGGCTCTTGGCGCCCGCCGTGTTTGCTTCGCGCGCCATCTCCTGCAGGAGGAAATCGAGGCGGCGGCCGCAGGCCTTGGTGCTCCCCAGCAAGGCGGCGAATTGGACGCAGTGGCTCTCGAGCCGCGTGAGCTCCTCGGCGATGTCGATGCGCTCGGCGAAGAGCGCGACCTCGGCCTCGAGGCGGCCGTCGTCGAGCGTGAGGTCGACGCTCGAGCGGAGACGCTCGGTGCGCTCGCGCAGGCGGCGTCGGTGGGTGTCGAGTAGCTCGGGGGCGCGCTCGCCGACGGCTTGGGCGAGCTCACGCACGGCGTCGAGGCGTCCCGCCAAATCGGTCGCCAGCGCGACGCCCTCGCGTTCGCGCATTTCGTCGAGCGCCGCGAGCGCGGTGGCGAAGGCGACTCGCGCCGCGGCTTTCACCTTGTCGATCTCCTGGTCGACCGACGACACGAAGAGATCGGGGATGGACGCGAGGAGCGAGAGGGGGACCTCGGTGCCGGGAGCGATCTCGTCGCGCAGCTCGCAAAGCGCGCGGTAGGCCGCTTTCGCCCGTTCGCGATCGAGCACGGTTGCGCCGAGCGCGAGGCCTTCGGTGCGGATGGCGATCTCGAAGCGGCCGCGGGAAAGGTGCTCGCGCGCGACCTGCTCGAGAAAGCTCGAGAGATCGCCGAGCTCACGTGGCGCGCGCACGCGGATGTCGAGAAAGCGGTGGTTCACCGCGCGCACCTCGATGCCGAGCTTGCCGGAGCCGAGCGGGGAGTCGCCCGTGCCGAAGCCGGTCATGCTCCGCATGATCTCAGAGCCCGCGCTTCCTCTTCACCTGCTCGAGCACGCGCGCGTACTCGACGTCCCACGTGCGTGACTCTTCGTTCAGGTGTTTGAGCTGACCGCGGACCTCGCCGTCGAGCGCGCTGTCCTCGCCCATGTGCTTCTTGAACACCTGGGCCATCTTGCGGCGAAGCTCGACGTCCTGCGCGTAGATCTCGTCGACGTTGTGCGAGTGGTGGAAGATCTGGACGACCTGGTCGAGCAGGTAGTCGAGCATCTCGTCGCCGACCTTGATGCCCGCCTGGTCGGCCATCTGGTTGCGGACGCGCGAGAACTCGCTCATCCCGCGACCGGTGCGCTCGAGCAGATCCTTCGTCTGTTCGTTCACGTCCTTTTCGGACGCGAGGTACTGTTTGAGGACGCTCTCGACATCGGCGACGACCTCTTTCGGGGCCTCTGTTTCAATGTCGTTCGCGGTGGTCAGAGCGCGGACGACCTCCGTCGCGATGGGAGTGATTCGACCGCTGAAAAGCCGCATGGCGGGACATTATCAGGTCACGCTATCGGCCAAGTGGAAATCGCGTACGCTACGGCCCACGGCGGGTCGGAAAGTGGACGACGTCCCGGATCTGGCGCTTCCGACGCCTGCACCACCGCGTCAGACCTTCGACGGTCGCTTCCGTGAGCTCACGGGCGCGGGCGGCGGCGTCTTCATCTCGCGCATGCCGAGCTGGAGCCGGCGCATGACCGCCTTCTTCTGGCGTTCCTTGTACTTTGCATGCGATGCCTCGCCACGCTCGTTCTTCGCCTCGGTCTCACGGTCGATGACCTGAAACTCGCAGATGACGAAGATGATTGGACCGAGCGGCCACGCGCTCGAAGGGGCGCGCTCGAGCAAGCGTCGCGGCAGGCGCACCGGAAGGTCGACGATGAAGTGAATGACCTTGTACGAGTCGGCGCTGAACCGGTTGTCCGAGGGGGTGAAGTCGTCGTCCGGACCGGCCTGCATCTCCGGCAGCATGGGCTTCAAGTGCGGCTGCTTTTGGCAGTACTGCTTGAAGTTGAACATCGAGTTGATGCTCTGGCCGGGGATGACGTAGTTGAACGGAAAGAGCTTCTTCGACAGGTACTGCATGACCGGAAAGATGTCGTCGTAGCTCCGGGTCACGATGCGGAAGCGGAGCTTGTCGTAGATCTGCGCGGCCACGGTCTCCTGCTTCGAGAGGAGCTTCGTGTAGAGCGAGTCCTTGTTCTTCCGACCGCCGATGAACTCGGTGATCGGGAAGCCGCCCGCGAGCATGCTGCCGATGACGCGGTAGACCTTCTCTTCGACCGCGTGGAAGATCTCTTGGTCCGAGAGCGGGAGCAGGAAGAGGAGCTCGCGGCCTTCGAGGTGATGGATGATGTGCATGCACTTCAGCACCGTGCACGCGCACATCTGGCGGTGGCCGCTGCCCCCCGCGACCTTCATGAGCTCTTCGACGGTGCAACGCTCGATGGGCTTCGGGATCGGGTACTCGAAGTGGCGGCGGAGGTAGCTGATCGCTTCGTTCTTGATGCCCTCGATGCGCGCGCGGTCGGCGGGCTCGTCGGGATGGAACTCCTGCGCGAGCAGGAACTCCTGCATCTCGTCGTCGCTCTTGAAATTGAGCCGGTGCCAATCGATGACGGAGTCGCCGCGGAGGATGAGCCGCACGGCCTCGAGATCCGCAAGCGAGAACTCTTCGATCCTTTTCAGCCGCTCGTCCGTCATGGGTCGCGGCGCATGCTACCACCCAAGGCTCCTCGAATGAGCGCACGACGAAAGACGACCCTCGTCGCACCCCGCGCCGCGGCGGCGACCGACGAAGCGCTCCGCGCGGTGCTCGACGCGGTGCGCGATGGAACCGATCGCGCCGCCCGTCGCGATCGCGATCCGGTCGGCTTCGTTCACCGCTTCACGACGCTCGAGGATCGCGAGCTCGTCGCGCTCGTGGCAGCGTCCATTGCGTTCGGCAACGTGACGACGATTCGAGGCAAGCTCGAGGATCTCCTCGGACGCGTCGCCCGCGTCGCCAGCAGCCCCGCCGTCGCAGCCGAAAACGCAACGGCGCTCACCGCCGCGCTCGCGACCTGGAAACATCGCGTTTTCGTGGGCGACGATCTTGCGCGCTTGATGATCGGCGCGCGCCGGGTCCAGCTGACGCACGGCTCGCTCGGCGCTCGCTTTCGCGAAGACCTCGCGAAGGAGGCCACGCTGAAAGATGCCCTTGCCAGCTGGTGCGACGCCATCCGCGACGCCGGCGACGTGCGCTCGTCGACCCGCCGTGGGCCCGCACACCTCCTGCCCGATCCGCGCGGAGCGAGTGGCTGCAAACGGCTCGTCCTCTTCTTGCGCTGGATGGTGCGCCCCGCCGACGGCGTCGATCTCGGGCTTTGGGACGTCGATCCGGGCATCCTGCTCATGCCGGTCGACACGCACATCCACAAGCTCGCGCGGAACCTCGGGCTCACGAAACGCAAGGACGTCTCGTGGAAAACGACCGTGGAGATCACCCGGGCTCTCGCCCGCCTCGACCCGTCGGACCCGGTGAAATACGATTTTTCGCTCTGTCACCTCGGGATGCTGCAGCGGTGTCCTTCGAAGAAGGACGCGGCCCGTTGTGAGGGCTGCGGCGTGAAGCCGGTGTGTCGACACTGGGCGTTTCAGGTAAGCTGACTCCCCCGACATGCCCGCCGACAAGCGCCAAGAATTCTCCCTCGACTCGGTCCGAACCGATGGTTGGTTCGAGCGCATCGGCGAAGGCATCGGAAGCTTCCAGGCGCTTTGCGAGATCGTCGGCGAGCGTTTCTTCGCTTTTTCGATCATCGTCGGCGCGCGCATCACGGCGCTCACGGTCGATCGTCGCAGCCCCGATCAGACGCTCGTCGACTTCGTCGTCGGCCTCGGCGAAGGCGAGGGCGATCTCGAGCCGCAGCGCCTCACGCTCGCCGACTTTCGCCGCCGCCTCGTCGGCGCGCTGCTCGTCGAAGAAGATCGCGACCCGCCGCAGCCCGCGCGCGAGACCGACACCGAAGCGGTCCAGCTCTTCATCGGCGTCCGCTACCTGCTCCTCGCGCCGCTCTATGGCTACTCGCTCCGCAAGCTCGTCCTCCAAAAGGGTAAGGACTCCGAGCTCGTCGTCGATCACGACGGCAGCGAAGAAGAGTACGAGCTCGACTCGTTCCGCACGCGCGTTCGCTCGCTCGTCCGCGAGGAGCTCGAGCGCGTCGCGACCGGGTCGCGCAACGCGATCGACTTGTCGAAGGTCGGCGAGGCCGAGGCCGCGGCGCTTCGCAAGGAGTGGCCCAAGGTCGTCGCGCTGCTCGGCGCATGGCCGGCGCCGCTCGCGATCTTCCTCCGCACGCCCGAAGGCCAGATGCTCGCGCCCGACGCGCGCGGCCTCATTTCGAAGGGGCTCGGGCTTCTCGGCTCGGCGTGCGTTCACCTCGGTGAGATCGAGCAGGCGGAGGAGGTGTTCCGCATCGGCATTCAGTACGCGCAAGAGGGGAGCGCGGCCGCCGATCTGTTCCGCCGCCTCGGCGAAGCGCTGCTCGTCAACGATCGCCCAGGCGAAGCCATCGGCCCGCTGCGTCGCTCGCTCGCCTTCGGCGGCAGCCCCGCGGAAGTGATGCCACTTCTCGGCCGCGCGCTCTGCCGCCGCGAGCGCTTCGTCGCCGCCTTTGCCTGCTTCCGCGACGCGCTCGAAGCCGGCGTTGGCGAGCGTGAGATCGCCGAAGACATGCGCAAGATCGAGCAGGCCCTCGGCCCCGCGCTCACGAGCTGGAAAGCCGCGCGATTTTCTGCCTAATCAAGAGGAGCGGCGGCGGTCGCGGTGCGAAGTGAGTCGCGAGCTGGGGCGCTGGACGGTCCATGGTTTGCTGGCTTCGGGGTAGA
>CAXSGV010000368.1:3039-7270 GCA_964236615.1 uncultured Polyangiaceae bacterium | reverse complement strand
AGAGCGGGCGGGAGGACGACGCGGAAGGTCGTACCGACGCCGAGCTCGGTCTCGACCGATATATCTCCGCCGTGCGACACGACGATGCCGTGACAGATCGATAGACCGAGTCCGGTTCCCACGCCGATCGGCTTCGTCGTGAAGAAAGGATCGAAGATCCGCGAGCGCGCTGCTTCCGGGATTCCGGACCCGGTATCGCTGACCTCCACGACGGCTCGTCCGAGAGAGTCGGTCGAGGTGGAGATTCGAATCACCTGCTCCTCGAGCGGCTTCCCATCACCGATCGCGTGGCTGGCGTTGACGATCAGGTTGACGAACACCTGCGAGAGGCGCGCCTCGTCGGCGTCGACCTGGGGCGTCGGGCCAAAATCCTTCACGAGGCGCGCGCGGTAGCGGATCTGGTTGAACGTCATGTTGATGGAGAGCTCGAGCATCGGCTGCAGCTCGATGGGGAGACGTCGTTCTTCGTCGGCGCGAGAAAAGGCCTTGAGGCCCTTCACGATCTTGCGGATTCGTTCCGCACCCTGACGCGCTTCATCGAGCGCTTGAGTGATCTCCGGGAATCCCTCGCGCTGCGCTCCGCCTCGCGCGGCGCGAAGCTCGGTATCGGCGAACTCGAGGTTGCTGATGACGAAGGCGAGTGGGTTGTTGATCTCGTGGGCCACACCGGCCGCGAGCGTTCCGATGGAGCCCATGTGGCCAGCAAGAACCAGGCTCTGTTCGAGCTTCTTTCGATCCGTGACGTCGTGGCATGTCCCGGCGATGCGACACGCCTCGCCCGTCGCATCGAAGGCGACCTGGCCCCGCGCTTGGATGACCTGCATCTGCGTCCCCGCGCGAAGGATCTTGTATTCGATGTCGAAAGGCTCGGGCGAGCCGAGAGCCTGTCGAAAACAGGCTTCAGCGCGGCTTCGGTCGTCGACGTGTATGCAATCCATGAAGCCCTGGAACGTCGAATTGAACGCGGTCGCTTCCACGCCGTAGATTCGACAGAGCTCGTCCGACCACATCACTTGGTCGCTCGCGATGTCCCAGTCGAAGCTGCCGAGCTTTGCTATTCGCTGCGCCTCGGCGAGACGCGCTTCGTGGCGCTCCAGCTGTTCCTGAGCGCGGCGACGCTCGATCGCGAAGCGGACGGAACGCGCGAGAGCACGGCCGTCGATCTCGCCTTTCACGAGATAGTCCTGCGCGCCCATGTTCAGAGCCTCGAGGCCCTCGCGCTCGTTGTCGCGGCCGGTGAGAACGACGATGGGCGTCGTCGGAACCGTCCGCCGCATCGCCTCCAGCGTCGCCATTCCCGCGCTGTCCGGCAGCGTCAGATCGAGGACGATGGCGTCGAAGTCGCCTGTGCTCGCGCGAGGCACCGTGTCCGACAATCGAGCCACTGTTTCGACTTCGAAGGCGCCAAAGCTCTCTTTCGAAAGCATGCGGTGCAGCAGCTCCGCATCGCCAGGGTTGTCCTCGACGAGGAGGAGCCGCGTTGGGCTGGGCGGCTGCTTCACTTGGGCAGCTTCACGACTTCGAGCCAGAAGCGTTCGATGGCCTGAACGACGGTGAGAAATTCGTCGAGCTCGACAGGCTTCGTCACGAAGCAGTTCGCGCGCAATTTGTAGCTTTCGCCGATGTCCCGCTCGGCGTCGGATGACGTGAGGACGACGACGGGGATCTCGCGCAACGCGGGGTCGGCCTTGATTGCGGCCAACACTTCGTGACCGTTCATCTTCGGGATGTTGAGATCCAGCAGGATGAGGTCGGGTCGCACCGCGTTCGCGCTTGGCCCCTCGCGACGCAGGTACGTCATGGCGAGCTCGCCGTCCGCGACGACGGCGATCGAGGTCCGGGGCTTGACGTCCTTGAGCGCGCGGAGCGTGAGCTCGACGTCACCTGGGTTGTCCTCCACCAACAGAATCTCGATCGTCTCCCGTGCGCTCATGTCGAATTCCCCCGTTGCCCGATCACGCTGAAACGAAACGACGTACCTTCGCCCGGCGTCGAATCGAACCAGATTCGCCCCCCGGCTCGCTCGACCGCTTTTTTGCAAATGGCGAGCCCAATGCCGCTTCCAGCATATTCGGTCCGGGTGTGCAGTCGCTGAAACATGCGAAAAATGCGCCCTTTTTGCTTCGGATCGATCCCGATTCCGTTGTCGCGGACGCCGAATACCCACATGGCTTGCGGGCCTTGCTCGCCTTGCTCGCCTTGCTCGTGCTCCGCGCTGATGTGCACGCGCGGTGGCGCGCCGGGTCGGCGGAACTTGATCGCGTTCGCGACGAGGTTCTGCAAGACGAGACTCAGCTGGCGACGATCGGCCATGACGACGGGCAGCGTATCTTTGGTGATGACGGCGCCGCTCTCCGCGATGGCGATTTCGAGGTCCTTCAGGACGTTCGCAACCACCTCACTCGTGTCGACGAGGACAGGCGCCTGGGCCTCCGAGTTCAAACGTGCGAGGGAGAGCAAGTCGTTGATGAGCCCTTGCATGCGCGCCGCGCCGTCCACTGCGTAGTGGATGTACCGGTCCGCGTCTGCGTCGAGCTTTCCGCCGTAGTCCTTCGCCAGGAGTTGGACGTAGCTCCGGACCATGCGCAGCGGCTCTTGCAGGTCGTGGGACGCGATGTACACGAATTCCTCGAGCTCCGCGTTCGCGCGCTCGAGCTTGTTCGTCCACGCTCGTCGCGCTCGGGCCAGCTCCACGTGGGTGCGGACGCGTGCCACGAGCTCGCGCGCGACGAAGGGTTTGCAGATGTAGTCGTCGGCGCCCGTGCCGAGCCCCTCGACGATGGCCTCCTCGCCGGCGCGAGCCGACAGAAGGATCACGGGAATGGTGCGCGTGGCTTCGTCGCTTCGGAGCTCGCGCAAAAGACCGAAGCCGTCGAGCCCCGGCATCATGACATCACTCAGCACGAGGTCGGGCGGCTCTGCACGCGCCGCCATCAGCGCAGAAGTGCCGTCGGCGAATGCCGTAACGTCGAAATGGTCCATGAGCAGTCGGCGGACGTATTCTCGCATGTCCCCGTTGTCGTCGACCCAGAGCACGCGCGGTCGCTGCGCGTGGGAGTGCGCCGCGCCATCGACGCCCGTGACGCCGTGATCCACGGTCCCGAGCGGCTCCGCGGCGGGCGGTGGCATCGTCCGGCGCTGCACCTCCGGGAGGTATCCGGCTGCACGGGACGCGACGACGGTGGTGGGGCTTCCTTCCTCGATCGGCAGGCTGGGGAGGTGCGCGACCCCGGTCTTGATTGCGACGGTGAAGGTACTGCCTTTGCCCTCGACGCTCTCGACGGAGACGGATCCGCCATGCAAACGAGTGAGCTCCGCGACGAGAGCCAATCCGATTCCCGTGCCTTCGTGCGAGCGCGACTTGGCGCCCTTGACGCGGTGGAAACGCTCGAACAAGCGCGGCAGATCCGCGGCGCGTATGCCAATCCCCGTATCGGCAATGGAAAGCCGCACGTGATCCGCATCCGACTGCAAGTGCACTTCGATGCTTCCGTCGAACGTATGCTTGAGCGCGTTCGACAAGAGATTGAGCACGATCTTCTCCCACATCTCCCGGTCGACGTAGACCGGTGCGGGCAGCGGCGGACAGTCGACGACGAACGCGAGCCCCGCCTTTTCGACTGCGGAGCGAAACACGCTGGCGAGCTCCTCGGTCGCCGTCGCGAGATCGACTGGCACGTACGTCGCTTCGATTCGCCCCGCCTCGATACGTGAGAAATCAAGGAGCGTGTTGACGAGCTTCAGGAGGCGAATGGCATTTCGATGCGCTGTCTCGAGACGCTCGCGCCGGGGAAGGCTGAGGGGGGCATCGCGCTCGGCCAGCTCGTCTTCGAGCGGCCCGAGCAGCAGCGTGAGCGGCGTCCGAAACTCGTGGCTGACGTTGGAAAAAAAGGCCGTCTTGGCGCGGTCGATTTCGGCGAGGGCTTCGACTTTTTTCCGCTCGTCCTCGTACGCGCGCGCGTTGGCGAGCGCAGCCCCGACAGCCGTGGCGAGGAGCTTGTAAAAGTCGCGGTACGGCTCGTTCATCGGCAAGCGCGCGCTGACGCCGGCGACCATGACGGCTGTCGGTTTGTCCGTGCCCGGCTGGAGAATCGGAACGACGAGCGCCGTGGACGGCAGCTCGGGGTAGGGCCCAACGGTCATGCCCTCACCGAGGCACGCGAGCGACGCCGCGAGACCGTCGACTTGGCGTGGCATGCCGGTGCGCGCCACCTCCGCCACCGACCACGGC
>CAXSGV010000368.1:0-3029 GCA_964236615.1 uncultured Polyangiaceae bacterium | reverse complement strand
GCCTGCGTCGGCGCGCTCAGATCCAAGAGCTCCGCGCTCACGGCAGTACCGGCCTGAATCCCGCTATGCCCTACGAGCCGCGCCTGCTTTCCGTCTTCGGATATCGAATAGAACAAGGCAAAAGGAACATCGAAATGATGCTCGGCCAGCGCATATGCGGAAAAGGCAAATGCGTCTTCCGTGCTCCGTGCCTTGACCGAACGGAGCGCGAGATCGCGAAGGGTCTTGGCCCGGCGCTCCCCGAGCATCTGGCTCGTCATCTCCGTGACCGGATGAAAGAGGCCGCCAACCCCGCCGGACTCGTCGGTGATGGGGCTGAACGAAAACGTGAACCAGGTCTCTTCGAGGTAGCCGAAGCGGTCGAGAAACATCCGCACTTTTTCGAGGTACGCGCTCTTACCGGTCCAAGCCGTCGCGTAAGCCTCGCCGAGGACGGACCACGCCGACGCCCAGCACTCGCGAAAGTCCGACCCCATCGCCGCCGGGTGCTTCGTACCGCAAATCGGCCAGTAGCCGTCGTTGTAAATCTGAACGTGACCTGGGCCCCACGCGAGCGACATCGGGGACTTCGAGGCCTGAACGAGGTTGAGCGTCGTGCGCAGGCTCTGCGGCCACGAGGCCATCGGCCCGAGTGGGGTGGCGGCCCAGTCGATCGTCTTGATCAATTGGGCCATTTCGCCGCCGCCAACGAGCCATTCCTGTGAGGACATACACAGTAGAATCTATCACATGCCTTTTGCGTGGACGGCGTCGTAAATCCGCTCGTAGTCCGACGCCATTCGTGACGCACCGAAGCGCAGCGCCGCACGCTCGCGGCATGCGCGTCGATCGAGCGCTTTCGCACGCGGAATGGCAGCGGCCATTTCGGCGGCGTCGCGCACGACGAATCCCGTCACGCCCTCGTCGACCACCTCGGGGGCGCTGCCACGACGAAACGCGATGACGGGCGTGCCGGTCAGCATGGCCTCCGCCATGACGAGCCCGAATGGCTCCTCCCACGCGAGAGGCATCAGCAGCGCGGACGCACCGCCGAGCAGCGCGACCTTCGGCGCGTGCGTCAGCTCCCCGAGCCAGGCAACGGCGTCGCCCGCCTCGTCGAGCCGCGGCCGCATCTCGCGCTCGAAGTAGCTCGCGCCCTCGGGCGGCAGATTCCCTCCGATGCGGATCGGTACGCCGGCGGCGCGTGCGGCGTCGATCGCGAGGTGCGGAGCCTTGTCGGCGCAAAGACGTCCGAGGAATGCGACGTAGCCCCCCGCGCCGTCGCCGAGCGGGTGTCGGTCGACATCGATGCCGTTGTAGACGACGTGCTGGGGGACGAGCGGAGCGAGCGTGCGGCTTTGCGCCTTCGAAATGGCCACGTACGTCACGGGGAAGTCCTGGAAGAAGTCAGCGACCTCCTTGCCGCCGTCGTGGTGAACGGTGAGCACGGTGCGCGCGGCGAGATCGCCCGCGAGCGCGACACCGATCGAGTGATGGCTGTGGATGACGTCGAACGCGGGCTGCGCGGCGCGGATCGATGTCCATGCATAGTGCACATGCCGAAGGTCGGACAGCACGCTCACGGGTTCTGCGCGCTTCGGAAATCGTGAGCGCACCGTGCCGGCGCAGGTCGAGTCCGCGGTCGCAAACACGGTGACGTCGTGCCCACGCCCGACGAGGTGTTTCGCGAGCTCCGCCACGACGAGCTCCGTACCGCCGTAGGCGACAGGAGGCGTCTCGATGAAGCAGCTCGAGATGAGCGCGATGCGCATCGTTGCCCGAAGGGTATCCTCGCGATTGGTTTCCGTGTCCACGATCACGATCTCTGCGCTCGGCTCACGCGGCGACGTTCAACCCGTCGTGGCGCTCGGCGTCGCGCTCGTGGCGCGCGGACACACCGTGCGTGTCGCAACGCACGCACGCTTCGAATCGCTCGTCGTGCGCGCGGGCTTGCTTCACGCGGAGATGGGCCATGGCTTCGACTCCGAAGAGCTCTGGGCCTCGGCTTCAGGGCTTCGTCTCGCCGAGACACGCGATCCGCTGCTCTACGGGCTCCGGCTCTTTCGGCGCGTACAGCCTCACCTCGAACGTCATTTCGCAGACTGCCGTGACGCGTGCCGGGGAAGCGACTTGCTGCTCGGGCTCCAGACCGTGGAGATGGCCTCGGCGACGGTCGCGCGCGCGCTCGGGCTCCCTTACGTGCCCCTCTTTTTGTCGCCCCCGGATCCCCGGTTTTACCATCCGCCGTTCGTGCGCGACATCGCGCCACGCGTAGCCGACGTCGCCGCGCGCGTGCTGGGGCATCGCCGTGCCTTCGAGTCCGCGGCGGATCATGTCCTTGGCAAGGATCGACACGGGCCGCTTCGGACCTTGCGCGACATCGAAGGCGAGGGGGGCGGTGACGGGCTCGCGCTCGTCGGGACGAGTGACGTCGTCGTGCCGCGGCCGCTCGACTGGGAACCGCGCATCGTCACCACCGGGTACTGGTTCGACGACGCGCGGCCCGACGTGCTCGATCCGAGAATGGAAGCGTTTCTCAGGGCCGGCGCGCCCCCCGTGTGCATTGGCTTCGGAAGCATGCCCGATCGCGATCCGCGGGGTCTCGCACGCACCATGATCGAAGCCGCGCGCCGTGCGGGCGCGCGCGTGATTGTCCTCGGCGGGTGGGGTGGCGGTCGACAAGCCGAGGCTGCCTGTGCGGCGGCAACGGGCGTCGAGGTGCTGTGGGCGCGTGACGCACCTCACGGCGTTTTGTTTTCGCGCGTGGCGGCGGTCGTCCATCACGGCGGCGCAGGCACGACCGCTGCGGCGTTGCTCGCAGGCGTACCGTCGATGGCCGTACCTCATTTCGGCGATCAGCTTTTCTGGGGGAAACGCATCGCCGCCCTCGGCGCAGGCCCGCCGCCGATTCCCCGCGCGAAGCTCGACATTGCCGGACTGGCTACGCGTCTCGGCACCATGCAGTCGAGCGAGACCCTGAAGGCACGCGCACGCGCGGTGGGAAAAGCGCTCGAAAAGGAGCGCGGGGCGACTCGCGCAGCCGAGGTGCT
>CAXSGV010000367.1:6390-7287 GCA_964236615.1 uncultured Polyangiaceae bacterium | reverse complement strand
GAGGGTGCGCTCGTTCTGGCCTCGCAATCTGGAGCTCAACGCGAAGGCGGCTATCGCGGCGCTCGAGAGCACCATGCGCGAGCTCGTGGAGACGCTCGGATGTTTACGCGACAGGCTCCACGATCGCGCGACGTTCGCGTACCCCGAGTTCGTCTCGCGCGCGCAACGTGAGAGGCTTCGTCCGCGTCGGACGTTGGCGCCGCCGTCCGTTGTCGGCCCGCTCCCCTAGCGCGGCGTGGAGCACGGAGGGCTGGGCAAAAAAAATTCGTCGCCCTGTCGATCCCGTTCCGTGCCGTTCGTCGCCATTCTAGAAGGTGGACGCGCGGCCAGCGCGGCCGTCCGGTTCACTTCGAACGAAAGGGTTACCCGATGCGAGTCATGGTGATGGTGAAGGCGAGCAAGAATTCCGAGGCGGGCAAGATGCCGACCGAGAAGAACCTCGCTGACATGGGCAATTTCAACGAGCAGCTGGTGAAGGCGGGCGTGATGCTCGCCGGCGAAGGGCTCCACCCCAGCTCAAAGGGCAAGCGGCTGCGGTTCGCCGACGGCAAGAAGACCGTCGTCGACGGGCCGTTTGCCGAGACCAAGGAGCTCGTCGCCGGCTACTGGATCTGGCAAGTGAAGACGATCGAGGAGGCGGTCGAGTGGGCGCGCCGGTGCCCCGATCCCATGCCTGGCGAGGAGTGCGAGCTCGAGATTCGCCCCGTGTTCGAGGCCGAGGATTTCGGCAAGGAGCTCACGCCCGAGCTGCGCGCCCAGGAAGAGCGCCTCGCCAAAGAAATCGCGCGTCAGCAGCAGTGACACGGCCGAGCGCGCCCGCCGCGAGGGCTCTTCCTCTCCTCATCGCCCTCGCGACCGGGTGCACGCCTACGAAGGGCGACCGTCTGGCGCCGCTCG
>CAXSGV010000367.1:0-6380 GCA_964236615.1 uncultured Polyangiaceae bacterium | reverse complement strand
GATGCGACGCCTGCGGCGACCTCGGCGGCCAGCGCGCTCTTTGATTGAGCGCGTCGAATTACCAGCCACATGGCGGGGCAGCAGTCGAAGGGTGACTTCGATCTGCTCGTCGTCCTCGAGGGCACGGGCACGAAGGCCGAGCGGCGACACGTGCACTGCCCGCCACGGAAACGGCTCACGTGGGAAAATTGCGATACGTCCTCCAAGGTGACAACGTCGAGCTCACGCTCGACCATCCGTACGCTGTCGGCGCGGCAACGACGCGTGTACGCGTCGCGTTCGTCGATCTCTAGTGTCCGTGTTAGAGCCGGGCATGCCGAACGCCGAGCTCGCCCTTCGCAACGTGAAGGACACGCTTGCCCTCGCGATGGAGCACGACGGGCGTCGCCCCGCGGTCATCGTCGCCGACGAAGCGTCCGAGCTCGCGCAAGCTCTTCTCGCCGCGTACCGCGAAGCGCTTCCCGGAGCTTCCGTCGTGGTCTACGACGCGGCCTCACCCGAGAGCGTGCAGGCAGCGCTTGCACCGCTGGTCGCGGGCGATCTTGCGGTGCTCGTCCAATCGGAGGTCTTCCGAGTCCCCGGATTCCGAATCCGGGTCGAGCTCTTTCAGCGCGGAATCAAGGTGATCGAGCACGCGAACCTCGGTCGCATGAGCCCCGATCAGGTCGACCACTACATCGCCGCGCTCGCGTACGACCCCTCGTACTACCGCGGCGTCGGGCATCCCCTGAAGGCGCGCATGGACGCCGCGCAGTCTTGTCGCGTCGAGAGCGGCGACGAGGTGCTCCGCTACGACTGCGCGCTCGAGATCGCCAAGCTCAACATCGGCGACTTCGCGAACCTCAAGAACTTCGGAAGCCAGTTTCCCATTGGGGAGGTGTTCACCGAGGCGTGTGACCTCGCGCGCGTCAGTGGTCGCACGAGCCTGTACGCGTTCAACGACACACAGATGCGACTCAACATCCCCGACGTGCCGATCACCATCGTCGTGGATGGCGGCCGCGTCATCGACGCGCTTCACGCGACGGATGAATTCGAGCGCGTGCTGAGCGCGATACGCAAAGACGAGGGCGAGGTGTGGCTGCGCGAGCTCGGCTTCGGAATGAACCGCGCGTTCTCGCGTGACCACCGCGTGAACGACGTCGCTGCGTTCGAACGAGCCTGCGGCGTTCACTTGTCGCTCGGCGCGAGGCACGGCAGCTACAAGAAGCCGCACTTGAACCACCGCGAGGTTCGCTACCACGTGGACACCTTCGTGGTGACCGATCGCGTGTGGCTCGATGATCAGCTGGTCTTCGACCGCGGCGCGTGGTGCGTGTAAACGGCACGTGACCTTCCCCGCGTGCCTCGGCTACACATTCGGCGCGCGCGCGCTCAGAGGCGAACTCGAAACACGGGACCCGTCGACGTCGTTCTGCCAAGCGGGATGCTCGACGTGAACAGGCTTCCGTCACCGGTCGCCAAGATGGAGACGGAGGTTGCGCCGTCCTCGTTGGGCAGGAGCGGCGACTGGAACCATTCGGTCGCACCCGGCTTGCGCACGTAAAGGTAATAGAGGTCGTAGCCGCCGTGGTTCATTCGCGCGACGAACGTGCCGTCGGGCAGAAGTGCTTGGCCGCCGTTGAAACAGCACGTGTCCGTTGGCATGTCGTAAAGCTGCTCGGCCGTGGACGGGTAGGTGGCCGACGCCCGTAACAAGTAGTTGTGCCGAACGTAGATGTTTCCGTAAAAAAGGACGTTGCCGTGGACGTCGAGGACCATGTGGAGCCCGCAATACGGGAGGATCGCCGTCCCCGCGCAATCGATGATCGGCTTCAATGTGTCACTGCCCGCCTGGAGCACCATCGGGCTCTGCTCTGGGTACGGTAGGTTCTCGAAGAAGACGTCTCCGCTGTCCGCGATGCCGAGAACGGTGAACGCGTCGCCCACGCCCACTCGATCGCTCGCGAGCTTCCATCCGCCGGGCCCGCCCGACGTACGGTAGACGCGAACGTGCTCGCCATCGGGCATCACACGGCGGGTTTGAATCACGACCTCGCCTTTGTTGTTCGCAAACGGACGCTCGAGCTGAGCGTCCGAATCGATGACCAACTTCACCCAGTCCTGCGTGCCGACCGGCAACATCCACACGCCGTTGTAGGGGACGTCACCGTAAACGTTCCCCGCGGCGTCTTCGCAACGGGCCGAGAGAGTCTGCGCACCCACCAGCACGGGAAGCTTTCCGACGTGCTCCCATGTCGAGGTGGCGGCGCGCCAGCGCACGACGCCGCCGTCCCCACCGCGCGCGAGGAGATCTCCGTTCATGGCCGCCCCCGTCATGTTGTTGACCGTCAGCTCTCCGGCTTGGTCGTACCGCACGTCGACAGCGGTCGAGCTCGACGAGCAGGAAAGGGTGAAGCAAGTCGCTGCGAGGAGGGTGCGCGCGAGACAACGGAAAGCGGACGAGCCAATGGCCATTTTCGTTCGATACACCATTCGAGAGCGAAAACGAAAACCGACCTCGCGAAAACGGCATCGCGCTCGCGACACACCGCGATCGCCCGCAGAAGAAGCGTTTCCATGGCCCGCCGCGGTGGATCGCGGCGACCTGAGGCCGCCCAGTGTAAGGAGCATTCACGTCGAAAATTGCCCTCTGCGCGGGTGGCATCACGCGTGCAAAGTCGGTCTTCATGATTCGACGCACGATGCAAATTCTCGCGATGCTCTCGCTGGCTGCGTGGTCCACGGTCGGCTGCTCGGGCGCCGAGGATCTCGACGGCGACGACGCGGCCGAGAGCGAGGACGAGGCGCTGAAGAGCGGCGACGCGTACAACTTCAAGGTCATCACGCACAACATTGCGGGCGCCTTCAAGAACCTCGGTGCCGCCGAGGCCGTCGACTACGCCGTCGCCGAGGCGAAGGCCTTTGGTCCCGACGTGATGATGCTGCAGGAGGTCTGCGAGACGCAGGCAGTCTCGCTGAGCCAGAAGCTCGGAAGCAAGTGGACGGTCTACTACGAGAAGACCTACGACCACCCCGGCTGCGGCTCCCTCGGTAGCCTCATCGCGTCACCTCACGCGATGACCCAGACGCCTTCGGTCTCTATGACCGATCCGTTTCCCACCGATCCCAAGGACTACAAAGCGGTCTGCGGTGACGTCGCGGTGCCGAACCGAAAAGGCGTCGTGCACGTGTGCAGCACCCACCTGATCTCGACGGGCAGCGACAAGTCGTTGCGCGACGAGACGGAGAAGGCGCGCGGCAAGCAGGTCAAGCAGCTCATCGACGGCGTACACGGCTACTTGAAGAAGAACGATCCCGTCGTCATCGCAGGGGACTTCAACGCGGGGCCGAACAAGGAGCTCATGGACCCGCTCTTTCGCGTCACACGCCAAGGCACCTTCGGGTCAGGCCCCTTCGACGAGGTGGATCAAACGGATGCGAAACGCGAGCAGCACAAGGAGGCCGGCGTGACCTGCGCGCCGACGGCGTGCCGGAGCGGCCAGAGCACACACGAGAGCTCGAAGCTCGATCAGATCTTCTTTTCGCACGAGCGCATCGTGGGCGTGATGGCGGGTGACGTTCGCTCCGTCGGCCGATCGGATCACAATCTTTACCGCGGCTCGGCGCAGATCAAATTGAAGAAGAAGTAGCCCGCGCGGCTCGCTCGTGAAGACGCCACGTCGACAGTGTCGACGATCGTCCTTCGTTGTCGACGAATGTCGACAGCCTGGTACACGCGACGTTCGCCGAGAAATTGCGAGGAAATCGCGTTCGGCGCGATCGATTCGATCGCAGGTGGTGTGGCACGAGAACCGCAAAGGGGGCTGGTATGACGAAAGCTCTCCTCCCCACCACGCCACGCCTTCGCACCATCACGACGGCGTTGTTTCTTCTTCTAGGCACCACCTTCCTGGGCTGCGCCTCCGCGAGTGACGAGGCCACTGACACGGAGAGCTACGACGAAGCGTCGCTCTCTGCCGACGAAGGCGAGGAGGGCACGCCTTCAGCAGACGACGAGCCTGGCCTGCCTGGCGACGACGTCGACGCCTTCGAGGCCGAAGCCGACAACGACGATCTCGATCTCAGCGATCCGAGCGACGTCGTCGCCGATGACGAGGGCGACATCGGCGAGGTGAAGACGGCTGGCGAGTCCGTAGGCACGACGAGCGCCGCGCTCTCGAAGCCGCTCCTGAAGTGGGGCTTGCATCCGCGCGCGTCGGACGCGCTCCGTCGTGTGAAGGTCTCGCGCGGGCGCATCATGCAGACGATCGGCAGCGCGCGCGCCTCGGCAGGCACGCATGCCCGCGACGGTTACTCGCACGGCAAGCCTTACTGCGCCGCGGTCGACATCTCTGTCCGCAACCTCGGCACGTCGAGCATTCACCACCTGCTCTCGCGTCTTCGGTCCGCGGGCTTTGCAGCTTGGTACCGCCGCCCGGGTCACGACGGATGGCCCTACGGCCAGATCGCGCACATCCATGCGGTCTACTCGGGCGTGAAGATGAAGGCGAGCCTCCGCGCGCAGACGCGCGACTTCCTGAACGACCGTAACGGCCTCATCGGCCACCACATTTACAAGTTCCAGAAGCCGTCGGCGGCGCAGAAGCGAGTCGTTCGCCGCCTCTTCAACGCCCACAACTGAGAGCACGCAACTGGGAGCACGCGCGCCTGTGAAATCGCAGGCGTGTACGGGTCACCACACATCGCGCGTCGCACGGGGAGCCCCGTCGACGCGCGTTGTTTTTTTCCAGGAAGAAGCGGCAATCCGTGGATGGCACGTAGGCTGCTCTGCGGGCGACATGCGATCAGGTCGTTCTCGTCGTGCCGGTCTCACGCTCGTCGCGTCGCTGCTCCTCGCGGTTCCCCGGCTCGCGGCGGCCGAGGAGCCGCCCCCCGAAAACACGAACGTCGTGGTGTTCCCGCCCTCGACCGCTGCGTCCGCGAGCTCGGTACCGGCTGCCCCGTCACTCGTTGTCCCGCTCGATGAGACGCGGGGCGAGCGCCGAAAACGCCTACGCGTGCGTGTCTACGACGGCCGCGGCGTACCGTCCGAGATGCATCTCGAGCCGCGCTACACGTCATCGCAGAAAACGCCGCTCTACGTCGGCGTGTCGCTCTTTGGGAGCGCCTATGCTTTCGCCGCGCTCGTCGCGGTCGACCTGCATCCGATCGATGGCGTGCTGCTCGTTCCCGTCGCCGGTCCGATTTTCCGCGGCGCCCAGGCGTTCAATCACATGGGCACCAACACCGGGATGTTCTCGGGCGTCGCCGATGCCGCTGACTTCGTGGTTGGTGTCATGGGCCTCCTCGACGGCCTCCTCCAGGGCACCGGCGTGCTGCTCACGGTCGTCGGCATCGACAGGATGTCGGAAGGTCGCGTGCTTCACCTCGTCCCGGACGAAGCGCACGCCATCCGGCGGGAGCCGACGCGAGTTGCGGTGCGCCCACTCCTCTCGATCGGCGGCAGGCCTGCGACCGGCGTCGGCCTGACGCTGACAGCGTTCTGATTTGCGAGCATGAGCTGACCGAGGGCGCGCGGTTGCGGCGATTGCTGCTCGACGTCCATGCGGCGGTGCTCACTTGCACGTAGGCTGCGTGCGTGAGGTCGGCTTGAGCGACTTGAAGCAGGGACGCACGCGCGGCGATGCAAAGGTCGCCGCTACGAGCGAAGGGTCCGCCCTCGCGCAGAACGTCGAGTTCGTGGCCGACCTTCATGCGCGTACGCGGCATGAGCTGAAGCACCACCGGACCGTCGAGATCCTGGGCGACGCGCTCGGCCGACCGCGCGTTCTTTACGCGTTGCTTTCCGTCGTCGCCATCTGGGTCGGAACGAACGGAACGCTCAAGCTGATCGGGCGAACGCCGCTCGATCCTCCTCCATTTTTCTGGCTTCAAGGCGCGATCGCGCTCACGGCGCTCGTGGTGACGCTCGTCCTTCTCATCAGCCAGAACCGGCTCGCGCAGCTGTCCGAGCAACGCGCGCACCTCGATCTCCAGGTGAACCTGCTCGCCGAGCGCAAGATCGCGAAGCTGATCGAGCTCGTCGAGGAGCTGCGGCGCGATCTTCCGAGCGTGGTGAACCGGCGCGACACCGAAGCCGAGAGCATGCAGATCGCCGCCGACCCGGGCGCAGTCCTCGACGCGGTCAAGGCGTCGCTCCTCGAAGATCGCAGCGAGCGTGACGACACCTAGTCTCTTCGAAGGCGATCTGCCCCGCGCGCACCTCGTGTTGGACGACTTCTTCGCGCCGCCCGCGCTCGAAGCAGTCTTTCGCGAGCTGAAGGGGCTCGAGCCGCGGATGAAGACTGGGCTCGTGCGCGAGATCGGCCACGATGGCCAATCGGTGTTCTTGGAGAGCGGCCGCCGTCGCAACAAGGCGGTGTGGATCCACGATCCGT
>CAXSGV010000366.1:2426-7312 GCA_964236615.1 uncultured Polyangiaceae bacterium | reverse complement strand
TATGTGTTTTTTTGTTTTTGGATTTTTGTTGAAGAGTTTGTGGTTTTGTTTGAGTGTGTGTGTTGTTGTGGTGTTGTTGATAGGTATGTCGTTGGGCTCGATTTGCCGGAAAAACTGGGCGATCGCGGCGCCATCACTCGTGAGCGGAAAGCTCATGGGCTCACCAGCAAACGCGACCGCGGCGAAGCGGGCGCCAGGCAAATCTTGAATGAGGCGCGCAACCTCGGCCTTCGCACGCGCGGTGCGGCTCGGCAGGACGTCGCGCGCGTACATGCTCTTCGAGTAGTCGAGCACGATGACGACATCGAGGTTCGTTGCCGGAATCAAGCGCGTGCCGCGGCCGAACTGCGGTCGCGCGAGCGCGCCGAACGCAAACGCAATCGCAAGCACGAGCAGCACGCCCTTTGCCGCGCGCCGCGCGGTGGCGTCGAACGTGGCGAGCTTGGCGACGAGCAAAGGCTCGCCGAAGCGCGACTCTGCGCGAACGCGCGCAAACGACGACAGGAAGAGCGTGGCGGCGAACACGACGAGCACACCCACGCACGCGAGCGCGATCAGGATCGTCGGAAAGGCGAAGAGGTCGTAGGCGAGCTTCATCAGGGAAACCGCCTGACGACGAGGAGCCGGACGAGGGCCTCGAGCGCGATGAGCGCGACCGCAGGCGCGAGCAAGAAGGGGAAGAGATCCTCCATCGTCGCCGACTGCGCTTCGAAGCGGGTCTTCTCGAGGGTGTCGAGGATGTCGTGCATGCTTTTTTCGAGCGCGGTCTTGTCGTTCGCGACGAACGAGTCGCCGCCGGTCTGCGAGGCGATGTTCTTCAAGAGCTCGGGGTTCACCGGGAAGTGTGCGCGCACGAAGCGGGGCTGGCCGAACAGATCGACGCCGTCCTGCACCTCGACCTCGTCGCCGTTGCCGATCTGCACGGTGTAGACCTTCACGCCCTGCGTCTGTGCGAGGTGCGCCGCGTACTCAGGCGCAATCGAGCCGGCGTTGTTGTCCCCGTCGGTGAGCAGGATGATCGTCTTGGAACGGGCCTGGCTGCGGCGAAGGCGCGCGACGCCGGTGCCGACGGCGTCACCGATCGCGGTGCCGTTCCCGTCGATGATGTCGAGCTCCATCTTCTGCACGAGCGTCGTCAAGAGCGGGTAGTCGAGGGTCGGTGGCGAGAGCACGTACGCCTGGCGACCGAAGACGACGACGCCGATGCGGTCGGTCTTACGGCGCGCGACGAAGTCGAGAATGACCTCCTTCGCGGTGTCGAGACGCGTCAGGCGATGCTGCTTGTTCGCGTTGCGTTCGATGGGCGCGCCCGGGACGGCGAGCAGCTGCGGTCGATCCATCACGGCGCGCATCGAGCCCGAGAGGTCGAGCACGACCACGATGTCGATGCCGAGCTCCTCTGCGTTCTCGCCCCGAAGGACGTCTTGCGGGCGCGCCAGCGCGAGCACGGCCAGCACGATCGCGGCGGCGCGCGCCATGCCGGGAACGTCACGCAGATGGGTGCGCCACCCACGGGGGCCCGTGAGGAGCGGCGCGATTGTCGGCAGCGTGAGTCGCGGTACGCGCGTGTCCGCGCCGAGCGTCATCCACCACAGCACCGGCGGCGCGACGATCATGAGCGGAAGCCACCACGGGTTCATCCAACGCGCGCCGAGCCACGCCTCGCCGCGAACGAGTGCGGGGTAGAGGAGCGCCGCGACGAGCAGCGCCAAGGTGCCGAGCACGATCGTGATCGCGCGCAAGGCGCGGCCGCTCGAGGGTGACGCAGGCCGGTTCATGCGCGCGCCTCAGGGCTCGGAGGTGATGCAGGCGGACGCACGCCCGTCGCCGGCGGCGCGATGCGCGGCATGGTCGCGAGGACGATTTTCTGGCCAGCGTCGAGCGCGCGGACGCACTCTTCGTGTGTGGGCGTGACGTTGGCGAATTTCACGAGATCGCACTCGCGCAAGAAGTCGACGACATCACCGAACGACAGCCCTTGAAGCGGAGCGTGCTCGAGCGCGGCGAGGATCTCGTCGGTCGTCGACTCGAGGCCGTCGAACCCGAAACGCGAGCCCAGGTACATCCGGAGCGTGTCGTTCACGCGATCGAAGAACTCATCCTCGCGCTTCACTTCGAGCAAGCCCGCATGCCGAACCTCGTCGAGCTGCTCGAGGGCGATCTCCCACGCGGGGCGCGGCGGCGGCGGCGCTGCCATCGGCTTCGGACGCTTCGTCCAACGACGCGCCATGAGCGCGAGCAGCGCGAGGATCACGGCGCCCACGGCGATCCACGTGAGAGCGGTTTTGAGCGCAGTCCACTCCTCGCGCTGCGGTCGCGGCGGCGGGTTGGGCATCGGCTTCGCGTCGGGCGTGGATGCGGTCGGATCTTCGACCGTGATGAGGTGCGGGCGCGTGCACGCGGTCATGATGTTGCCGCTCGCGCGTGCGACGGCGACCGGGAGCGGCGGCAGAACGAGCGCTTGCCGGCCACCCGAAGTCGGAAGCACGACCAACGGGAGCTCGAAGGTGGTCGAGGCGCGCTCCGGCCGCGCGGGGTCGGGGGGGTTCGGCGTGAGGCGCGCGCCCGATCCGCCGTCCTGCGCCGGGATGACGAAGCCCGCCTGGCGCAGCGCCTTCGAGGCCTCGCTCGCGCTCTCGAGCTGCAGTCCATGGGGGAGCACGGTCTCGCCCTTGCCGTGCTCGACGATCACGACGAGCGTCGCCGCGTAGCCGGTGAGCCCGCGTTCGGGAAACGTGTCCTTCAAGAGCGGCCGGTTGCCGCCCGTCGGAATGGTCTCGACGCACCCGCTGATCGAGGCGCCGGTCGCAGCCGACCCCGCGTCCTGCGCACGCGCGCTCGAGCTCGCGAAAAAGGCGAGCGCGGCGAGGGCCAGGAGAGCGAGGGCAGGGGCGGGTCGTGCAATCATCGCGTGCGCATTCGTTTGGAGCGGCGTGCGAACAAATCGCGAAGCGGTTTGACGAACGAGCCCCCGGTCTGGATCTCGACCGCGTCGACGCCGAGCTTCAAAAAGACCTGGCGGCGCGCTGCCGTCAGCGCCGCCATCGCATCGGCGTGGGCTTTTCGAACGCGCGGATCGGACGTGTCGACGAGCACCGAGTCGCCACTCTCGAGATCCTCGAACGTAGCCAGGCCAACATCGGGGAGCTCGACGTCGCGCGGGTCGACGAGCACGACCGCGATCACGTCGTGTTTGGCCGCGGCGAGGGCGAGCGCGCGCTCGTAGCCCTGCGCGAAAAAATCGCTGATGACGAACGCGATGCTGCGGCGGCGCGACACGCCGACGAGCGCTTCGAGCGCGGTCTTCAGATCGGTGGCCGCGCCGAGCATCGGCACCGGCTCCGCGGGGGGCGGTGCGGGCCTGCCGTTGCGCCTGCGTGCGCTCGGCGCCGCGGGCGGCGGCGGCGGATTGAGGTGCGGTGAGCTTCCTGCTTCGAAGCCGAGAATCTCGCGGACGACGCGCATGACGTGCTTTTCCCCCTTCTTCGGCGGCACGATGCGCTCGACCTTGCTCGTCGACAGGATCAACCCAACGCGGTCGTTGTTGCGGATGGCGCTGAACGCGAGCAGCGCGGCGACCTCGGAGGCGACACGTGTCTTCGGGGCGCGGCGCGTTCCGAAGCGCTCGCTCGGCGACATGTCGACGAGCAGCATCACGGTCATCTCGCGCTCTTCGACGAAGACCTTGATGAAGGCCTCGTTCATGCGCGCCGAGACGTTCCAGTCGATGGTTCGAACGTCGTCGCCGGGCTGGTACGGACGCACTTCGCGAAACGCGAGGCCCTGCCCCTTGAAGCTCGACGCGTACGAGCCCGACAGGTTCTCGGTCGCGAGGCGCGCGGTGTGGATCTCGATCGTCCGCAGCGCCGCCAGGAGCTCGCGCGGAATCACGGGACCTCGACCACCTCGAAGACGCGGCGAACGACCTGGTCCGACGTGACCTCTTCGGCGTCGGCTTCGTAGGTGAGAACGAGACGGTGGCGAAGCACGTCGGGGCCGACGGCCTTCACGTCCTCGGGCGTGACATAGCCACGGTGACGGAGGAACGCGTGCGCGCGCGCGGCCTGGTTCAGCGCGATCGACGCGCGTGGGGACGCGCCGAACTCGATGAGCGGCGCGAGATCTTTGAGGCCGTGGCGGGCAGGCTCGCGCGTCGCGAACACGACCTCGACGATGTAGTCCTTCACCTTGTCGTCGACGTAGACCTGCGCGATCACGCGCTTGGCCTCGAGGAGCTCGGCGGGCGTGACGACGGGCTCGGTCTTCGCGGGCTCGAGCGCAGTCTGCCGATCCATGATCTTCCGCTCGTCCTCGCGCGTCGGGTACCCGACCTTCACCATCATCATGAAGCGATCGATCTGCGCTTCGGGGAGAGGGTAGGTGCCCTCCTGCTCGATGGGGTTCTGCGTTGCCATGACGATGAAGGGTTGCGGGAGCGGGTAGCTGCGATCGCCGATCGTGACCTGGCGCTCTTGCATCGCTTCGAGGAGCGCGCTCTGCACCTTGGCCGGCGCGCGGTTGATCTCGTCGGCGAGCACGAGGTTGGCGAACACCGGTCCGAGCTTCGAGGTGAACTCGCCCTTTTGCTGGTTGTAGATGACCGTACCGATGAGGTCGGCGGGAAGAAGATCGGGCGTGAACTGGATTCGGGCGAACTTCGCGCTGATGACGTCGCACAGCGTCCGGACGGTCAGCGTCTTGGCGAGACCCGGGACCCCCTCGAGGAGGACGTGGCCGCCCGTCAGCAGGCCAATCAGGATCCGCTCGATCATGTAGCTCTGACCGACGATGACCTTGCCGACCTCGTTCGTGATCTTGTCGACGAAGGCGCTCTCCTTCGCGACCAGCTCGTTCAATGCCCGGACGTCGTACATGAGGCCCATTTA
>CAXSGV010000366.1:0-2416 GCA_964236615.1 uncultured Polyangiaceae bacterium | reverse complement strand
GGGCACGTCGTCGGCGGCCTGTCCTCTCACCCACACGGGAGCCGCGCGGGATTGACACACTTGGGGCACCCACGCCCTGCGCGTCGCACCCTCGGATCGGCGAAGGCCCTCGTGTTTTCGAGGCGCGGTGCGGTCGAGGTCGAGCACGTCACTTGCATTCGCGAGGGAGGCCCATGCTCGATCTCGTCGTCGCCTCGCACGCTCCGTTCGCCTTTCCGACCCACGCCCGAACGCGCGCGCTGCTCCGGCACCTCGCCGACGACAAGGCGGCGCGGATCTTCTTCGTCGAGCCTCCCGTTCGCGGCGACTGGCGGAAGCCGCGCCTCGAGGTAGGCTCGCCCGCGCCGGGCATGTACACGCTGACGCCCCTGCTCCCCACGGCGGAAAAGCTCGGGGTGAGCGAGGTCGACGCGAGCGTCGGCGCCCTGCTCGACACGTTCCTCGAGCAGCGCCACATGAGCGTGCTCGTGCTTTGGTCCACTTCGGCCGACGGCCTGGCGTTCCTCCCGCATCCGCGCGTGTCGCTCGCGTCGGTGGGCTCGAACGTCGCGACGCTCATCGGCCGCGTCGCCGAGCTGCGCGCCGCCTGACCGATCCCCCGCGCCCCGTGCCGTAAGGCGGAGGGGCTGAAGGGATCGGCTCGATCAGAAGGTCACTGTCACTGTGGTCCTTGCGGGCCACCGGTGGGGTCCTCGCAACCGGACGCGGAGGCGGTCGCAGGGAGCGGCTTGCACACCGGCCCCGTCACGCTCGCTGCCAGCACGATCTCGTACGGGAAGCAGGCGTTGCGCGAAGGCGTGCGGGCGTACTGCAGCGTCTGGTTCGAGTCGCCACCGTTGGCGTTGATCTGCGTCGGGGTCGGGCTCACCGTCCACGTGCCGTCGGAATTGGAGCTGCTCGACGTGAACGTCGGAGCAAACGAGACCGACGTGTTTCCGGCGTTATGCACCGAGATCGATCCGTCTTCCGTGAGTGTCCCTGCCGTCAACGAGCCCGAGTACGAGAGCTCGGCGCCGCGCGCCGTCTGCGAGATCTCGACTGAGTACGCGTCGCCGTTGATGGTCACGTAGAGGTGGTCGGCGTACGGCCCCGGGCCTGACGATGTCGTCGGGCTCGCCACGATCTGGCTCGGTACCACTTGGATGCTTGCCGTCGTACCCGGGTCGACGGTGCCGCTGCCAGTCGTTCCGCCGATCGCGTAGTAGGTGCCCTTCTCGAGCTGCGACGTGAACGAGATCGGCGTCGTTCCGGAGTTGGTGATCACGACGTTCTTCGGCGCGTTCGCCGGAGCACTGCAATCGACGGGCGGGAACACGAGGAGGGGCGTGACTGTGAAGGTCGGGCCCGCGACGCCTTTGCCCTGCATCGTGATGGCGGTGAGATCAGGCGGCGGCTGACAGAAGATGGTGCCGGGTGCGATGACGAGGCTGCCACTGTCGACGTACGACTGTGCCGCCGTCGGTGTGAACGTCGCCGAGAGGAAGGTGGAGCTTTCCGCCTGCACGGACGTGTCGTTGAACGAGAACGGCGCGGCGAAACCGGTCGACGAGATCGTCGTGCCGACGTTGCCGTCGTTGTCGAACGAGACGTTGTAGGTCCCGCTCGTGTTGGCCGTGATGGAACCAAAGTCCCAGGTCTTGCTCGGCAACGCGCGAAGAATGACGCCCTGCGCGCTCATCGTGAGCGGAACGATGTGCGGTGCGTCCTGCGCGGCGTTCGTCGTGATGGTGAGATCGTCTCTGTAAGTCGCCGTGTCCGGCACCGATTGGACCGTCTGCGGGATCGGCTTCGGCGTCACCGTGACGGTGATCGTGTCGCCGCCGACGGTCACGTTGCCGTCGGCGGTCAGCGCGCCCTCGCCCTCGATGTAGGTGATCTTGTTCTTCTTGAACAGCCCGGACACGCCGCCGGTCAGCGTCTGGACCACCTTCTTGCGGCGCTCGGTCACCGCCCCGAAGTCGACCTCGGGCTCGGCGACCTTGATGCCGAACTCATCCGCGTCGCGGATCTCCTGCAGCACGTCGGCCACGCGCAGGACCGCCTTGGCCGGGATGCAGGCGTAGTTCAGGCAGCGCCCGCCGACCGCGTCCTTCTCGATCACCGCGGTGCTCATCCCGAGCTGGGCGGCCCGGATCGCGGCGACGTACCCACCAGGACCCGAGCCGATCACGACGCAGTCAAACGCAGATTCGGCCATGACTTCGAGCCTACCCAAACGCGGGTGGCCGGCCCGTGCGCCTCGGGGCTCCGGCTCAGGCGGCCATCGGCGCGGCGCGGACGGCTCCGAGCATCCCCGCCCGGAGCACGTCGGCGGGGGCGCCCGCCTCGCCCAGCGCATGGGACCGCGTGTCGATGGAGATCTCGCCCGCCGCGGGGCCGAGGCGATGTCCACCTATCGGGTGCTGCTCCAGACGGG
>CAXSGV010000365.1:3383-7350 GCA_964236615.1 uncultured Polyangiaceae bacterium | reverse complement strand
TCACAGGCTGTCGTGATTGGCGACCGTCGCCCGTACCTGGTCGCGTTGATCACGCTCAACGCCGACGCCGCGACCACGTACGCAAAAGACGCCGGCAAGCCGTTCGACCTCGTCGCGCTCGCAACCGATCCCAGCGTCGTCGCAAAGGTCGAAGAAGAGATCAAGCGCGCCAACGGCAAGCTCTCGCCCTTCGAGACCGTCAAAAAATTCAAGATCCTGCCGGCTGACTTCACGGTCGACGGCGGCGAGCTCACACCGACGCTCAAGGTGAAACGCAAGGTCGTCATCGAGCGCCACCGTGGGCTCATCGATGGTCTCTACGAAGCCTGACCCTACGTAGACGGCGTATGGATCGACCTCACGTCGTCATCGTTGGTGCTGGGTTTGGTGGTCTTACCGCGGCGCAAGAGCTCGATGGCGCACCGGTGCGGGTGACGGTCATCGACCGGCGCAACCACCACCTCTTTCAGCCGCTGCTTTACCAGGTCGCGATGGCGGGGCTGTCGCCCGCCGACATCGCGTCGCCCACGCGCTCGATCCTCGCGCACCAGGAGAACGTCAAGGTGCTCCTCGAAGAGGTGACCGCGGTCGACCTCGCGAACAAGACGATCACGACCGACGTCGAGACGCACGTCTACGATTGGCTCGTCGTCGCGACCGGCGCGAAGAGCGACTACTGCGGGCACCCCGAGTGGGAGGCGCATGCGCCCGGGCTCAAATCGCTCGAGGACGCGATCGAGATTCGCCGCCGCGTGTTGCTCGCGTTCGAGATGGCCGAGCGTGAGCCGACGCGATCGAAGGAGCTGCTCACGTTCGTCGTGATCGGTGGTGGTCCCACCGGCGTCGAGCTCGCGGGCGCGGTCGCCGAGCTCGCGCGCCATGTGCTGGGTAACGACTTTCGCTCGATCGTCCCCAAGGCTGCACGTGTCGTGTTGCTCGAGGGCGGCGCGCGCATCCTCGAGGCGTTCCCACAGGATCTCTCCGAGAGCGCGAAGCAGCAGCTCGAGGAGCTCGGCGTCGAGGTGAAAACCGGTAAGCGCGTGACGTCAATCGACGCGCACGGCGTGACCATCGGCGAAGATCGCATCGACTCGGGTACCGTGCTCTGGGGCGCCGGTGTCAAAACGACGGGCGTTGCGCAGATGATCGGCGCGCACGGGGTTCCACTCGATCGCGGCGGGCGCGTGACCGTCGAGCCCGACGTCTCGGTGCCGGGGCACCCGGAGGTGTTCGCGATCGGCGACATGAGCGCGTTCCTCCACACGAAGGACAAGAAGGCACTTCCCGGCGTGAGCCCGGTGGCGATGCAGCAGGCGCGCTTCGTCACGAAGATCATCAAAGCGGGGAAAAAGACGCCGGCTACCGATCGCGGTACCTTCCAGTATTTCGACAAAGGCACCATGGCGACCATTGGCCGCTCACGCGCGATCGCGTGGGCGCGCGGAATGAAGATGACTGGTTTCCTCGCGTGGCTCGCGTGGCTCACGGTGCATCTCTGGTTCCTCGTCGGCTTCAGGAACCGCGTCGCGGTGATGCTCAGTTGGGCGTGGTCCTACTTCACCTACCGTCGTGGCGCGCGCCTGATCACCGGCCGCGTGGGAAAGCCGGAGCCTCCTCTCGCTCCCCGTTGAGATTTTCCCGCATTCTGGCGACACTTCCCGCATGAGCATGAGCGGTAACGAGCAGGGCGCGTTCGAGCACTCCTCCGGCTTCGAGCAAGGCGAGGTCACCGGCAACCTACGGGTCGGCAAGCTCGAGGCTTGCTACGAGGAGCTCTTCGCCGACGTCATTGCCGATGGCGTGATCACGCTCGACGAGCGCGCGCAGCTCGACAAGATGGCCGACTCGCTCGGCCTCGATCGCATGCGGCTTCGCCGCCTCGAAGTTGCGCTGCAGGCCGCGTACGAAGCCAAGCACCAGGTCCGCATCACCGAGGTCGGCGATGAAGCGCCGCCCGCAGCTTCCCTCGTCCCGCTCGAGCCGGCGACCGACCAGCGCACGCTTGCTCTCCAGCGGCGCGTGCTCACGCTCGAGGCTCGCATCGCGGCGCTCGAAGCGGAGCTCGAGGACGCGCGCTCGCACGTGGCCGTCGACGTCGATCTCTCCGACATCGCGCCGGAAGCGCCCGCCGGCAAGGTCGTCCCCGAGGACGATCCGATCGAGCTCCAGCGCGTGCTGCGTCACGATCCGCGCGACGAGGCCAGCCTCCACGCGCTCTTCCGCGTTTACAACCGCGCGGGTGATCTCGACCGCAAGTGGTCGATCGCGTCGGCGCTCGTCTACCTCGGCGTCGCGACCGACGAAGAACGCGAGTGCCACACGCAGCACAAGACGGTCGCGCTCATTCGGCCGAAGCAGTCGCTCACGCACGACGGCTGGACCAAGCTCCTCTTCCACCCCGACGAAGAGCCGCTCATCGGCCAGGTGTTCTCCGTCGTCGCGCCCGCGGTTCTCCTCGGGCGTCTCTCGGCGATGCGCCGCGACAAGCAGCTTCCGAAGCTCGATCCGACGCGGAAGCAGGACCCCGTGCAGTCGACCATCCAGGCGGTGCGCTGCTTCTCGTGGGCCGCGTCGATCCTCGGCATGGCATCACCGCAGCTCTACGTCGACCCCGACTACGAGGGCACCGTGGAGATGGTTCCCGCGATGCCGCCGGTCGCCAAGCTCGGTCAGAAGTCGCTCTCGGGTCGGAGCGCGGGTGAGCTCGCTTTCCTCGCCGGCAAGCACCTCTCCTACCACCGCGAAGAGCACTTCGTTCGCCTGCTCATGCCGAACATCACCGACCTCGAAGAGGTCTTCCTCGCCGCGCTATCGATCGGTAATCCCGGTCTTCCGCTCAACGCACAGGTGAAGCAGGTTGTCGTCCCGATCGCCAAAGCGATCGAGCCGATCCTCGAGCCCGCGGCGGTCGATCGTCTACGCGGGCACTTCCTCCGCTTCGTCGAAGAGGGTGGCCGCGCCAACCTTCACCGTTGGGCCGGCGCCGTTCACAAGACGGCGGGGCGCACGGGGCTCTTGCTCTCGAACGATCTCAAAGCCGCGCACACGGTCAACGAGATCGAGGACAAGGCGCACCTCACCGAGAAGATGGATGACCTCCTCGTCTTCGTGACGAGCGATCGCTACGCGCGCCTGCGCAAGCAAATCGGTATCGCGCTCGAGCTCGTGTGAGTCAACGGCGAAGCCCGCCCTGGGGACAGGGCATGCCGACAGACGTGAACGTCGGGCCGACGGGGCTTCTCGAGGGTCGCGACAGGATCTCGTTCGGAGGGGAACGCAGCGTGTCCGTGCGCGTCGTCTTCGAAGCCGAGAGCAGGGATGACATCTCCGCCGAACAACGTGCGGCCTATTTAGCGTTCAAGCGGAACGCAAAGATCGTCTTCGAGAACGCGCAGAGCGAGTCCGGCGCCATGCTGCGCAAGCTCAGGATGACTCCACTCGACTTCGAGGACGGCGAGCGCCGTCGACCGGTGCGACTGCGACTCACGGATCCGCATACGATCCACGTGCTTCGCGCTCGACGCGGCACGCTTTCCTACGTCGGTCTCGAATGCGCATGTGTTTGGGATGGAGAGCACGGTGTGGGGTTCGTCACGCATGGCACCCACGTCGTAGCGGTCGGAGACGCAGCGGTCGCTTTTGGTCCGAGCACGAGCGCGTTCACGAAGCGCGCCCTGGAACGAGCCCAAGCGAGGAGCAGGCGCTGGCGCGTCGAAGCAAAAACGGAGAGAGCTCGTACGCCAAGGCGCAAGCCACAGAGCAGAGCCAAACGTTCCGAGCTGACGACGCTCTTGGACAGCTACGGCGATCGCGCGCGCGTACGCGAGCTCGTTCATCGCGAGCGGGGCATGTTCTGGCGCATCGAGCTTGCCAAGGCGGAAACCCATGCAAGGTTCGTCGCCTACGATGGAAAGCTGGGCAGCAGCGGACGGCATCCTCGTTCACCCGTTCAATCGTTCGCCAACCG
>CAXSGV010000365.1:0-3373 GCA_964236615.1 uncultured Polyangiaceae bacterium | reverse complement strand
GGACGGCAAACCGTGCACGCCTACGACGACTGGCGCTCTTTCGCCGTAGCCGTGCGAAGCGCAATCAGTCGACGCCTCCGCGCTGGTTACGTCGAAGTGACGCGCCGCCCGAAGCTGTCTGCGAAGGAGAAGAAGGATATCCGGCCGTTGAATTCCCACTACAGCGGCCCTCGGTCGTGACCTGCTTTGTACGTTCGCGTTGCGCGAGGTCGCCGTGTCGACCGAGACATCGGGTCCCGATCGGTTCGTGGTCACTTTCGAGGTTTTCGAGTAGCCGAAGGCACGCCGCGCATCACGCGTTGGCCGCCTGCTGTTGCGCGTCCATGCGCTTGGTCGCGACGAGCATGAGGATGCCGCCCACGAGGCCGAACGGGACCATGAAGTAGAAGTAGTAGCCCCAGCTCGCGTCGAGGAGCTTCCCCAGCGCGTAGCCAGCGAGGCTGCCGCCGAAGTACTGGAACGAGTCGATGAGACCGGCGGCGAAGCCAGCCATCTTGCGCCCCCCGATGTCCATCGGAGCCGCGGTGCCGAGCAGAGAGTGCGTGGCGTTCGCGGTGAAGGCGATGAGGACGAGAAAGAGGATCGTCACGTCGACCGAGCGCACCTGCGACGCGCCGAGGATGATCGCGCTCTCGACGAAGTAGAGGCCCGCAGCCACGGGCGCGCGGCGACCCTTGAACAAATGATCGGAGATGTAGCCCGACACGAGTGAGCCCGCCGCGGCAACGATGGGGATCAGGATCGCGAGGAAGCGAAAGCGCGCGGAGTCGAGCTCGACGTGGTGCACCTCCTCCATGAAGCGCGGGAACCATTGGTCGATGCCCTGCCGAACCGCACCGGTGCACGCGTAGGCGCAGGCGATGAACCACACGACGGGCTGCCGCGCGATGGTGAGGAAGGTGTCCTTTACGCTCGCGCGTACCTCGACCTCGGCAGCCTTCTCGGCCGGTACCTCGCTCTCTTCCTCGGGGGTGTCCCTCGCGAAGACGAGCACGAGCAGCGCGAAGCCGGCGCAGACGAGCGCAGGGATCCAGAAGAGCCATCGCCAGTGGAGATGGAGGAGCAACAGGGGCCCGATCGTGAAGATCCCGAGCCGCCCGAGGTTGATCATGAAGCCGAAGATGCCGGCGAAGCGTCCGCGCTCTTCGCGCTGAAACCACGCAGCGTTGATCTTCACCATGCCCGGCGCGCCGAAGGCCTGCATGTACCCATCGACGCCGCGGATGGCGACGAACAGGGCGAGCAGGCCAACGAACGACGCGGCGCCGAAGAGCAGGTTCATCACGATGGTGCCCGCAGCGCCGATCAACATCGCGCGCTTTCCGCCGATGCGATCGGCGATGAGCCCGTTGATGATCTGACCGCACGCGTACGCCAGGAGCGCGGTCGTGATGATCGCGCCCATGTCGGCCTTCGAGAACCCGAGCTCGCTACTGATCGCCTTGTTGGCGAGCGGCAGGTTGTACCTGCACATGTAAAACGAGGTGTAGAGGAGACCGACGGTCCCCCAGTTCCGGCCGCGCCGGAGCCTGAACCCCGGCGGGTGCGGAGTCACGCCGCGTCAGTGGTGCGCGGGCGCGTGAATCTGCTCGCCAGGCTTCGTGCCGGGCTCGGGTTTCGTGGCGGGACCGCCATTGTTCTCGTTGCCCGGTTGGTGATCGGGCGCGTTCGCCTTGGGATCGTGCCGTGCGGGGAAGCCGCCGGGGGCGTCTTTGCCCGTCGACGAAAGCACCATGCCGCCTTGGGTGGCGTCGACCTCGCCGCGGTGGCTGGTGTCGTTCATCGTGTATGCGAAGAAGACGCCGATGAAGAGCAACGACGAGACGAAGATGAGCGCGTTGAACTTGTTGTCGTGGCGCAGGTGCATGAAGAACAGCACCACGAGCGTCGCCTTCGTCGACGAGATCGCGATCGCGACCGCGAGGTTCGCCGGCCCGAGGTGGACGTACGAGACTCCCACCGTGAGCAACGTGAAGAAGATGAGGGCCGCGAAGATCCCCAGGTAGAACTTCACCGAGGCGATGTGCGGGTGAACCCCGCCGTCGTCGTGAGCGTGCTCGTGGTTCGCCGAGTGCTCGTCGGAGCCGTACGAGTCATGGTCGCCGCCGCGTTTTGCGGCATGTGTCTCGACAGTCATCGTTTTTCTCTCAGTCGATCAAGTAGAGCAGGGGGAAGAGGTAGATCCACACGAGGTCGACGAGGTGCCAGTAGAGCGCCGCGAGATCGACCGGGGTGAAGTACTCCTTGGAGAACTCACCGCGCTGGTTGCGCAGGTAGATCCAGATGAGGACGCCGATGCCGACGAGGATGTGCACGGCGTGGACGCCGGTCATCACGAAGTAGATTCCGAAGTACGTGCCCGCGTGCTGCGGCAAGTGCTCGGCGACCTCGGTGCTGCGATGGAACATCGACTCGGGGAAGAGACCGCCGCCGTCCGATGGCTGCCCGAAGTAGCGCGCCGGGAGGAGACCCTCCTGGAACTTGTGGCCGTACTCGAAGTACTTCACGCCGAGGAATGCGAACGCACAGACGATCGTGATGAGGAGAAGGATGCCCGTCTGATCCTTCTTGCCGAGCTGCGAGCTGCGGACCGCGAGGGCCGCCGTCAGGCTGCTGAAGAGAAGGACGATCGTGTTGAGCGCGCCGAGCTGCTTGTGGGCTTCGTGGAACATCTCCGTGTACAGGCCGCGGAAGATGCCGTACGCGACGAAGAGCCCGCTGAAGAAGAGGAGCTCCTGCGCGAGGAAGGTCCACATGCCGAGCTTGGCCGCATCGAACTGCTGCGCCGGCGTGTCGAAATGGTGCTGCAGAAAGGCGGGACCATGCGCGTGCGCGTCGTGCGCGTCGTGTGCGTCATGATCGTGGTCGTCCTTCTTCGAGCCGCCCGCGAGCTTCTTCGCGTCGGCCGTGTCGGTCGCGCTGCTCATTTCTCGCTCAGCTCCTCTTCCGTCGCGAGGTGGTAGTCGTACGGGCCGCGCGTGATCGTGGGCACCTTGATGAAGTTGGCGAGCGGCGGCGGCGTCGGCGTCTGCCACTCGAGAGCCGCGGAGCCCCAGGGGTTACGCGTGGACTTGCGACCCTTGAAGAGCGAGTGGATGAACATGCCGAGCATCGTGAAGAAGCCGATGCCGATGAGCCACGAGCCCATCGTCGAGATGCGGTGGAACTGCTCGAACTCGGGCAGGTAGTCGTAGTAGCGGCGCGGCATGCCACGCGAGCCCATGACGAACTGCGTGAGGAACGTGACGTTGAAGCCGACGAACACGAAGGCCCAGCAAACGCGGGCGACCGTCTCGTTGTAGAGCTTGCCCGTGATCTTCGGCCACCAGTAGTGGAGCCCGGCGACGAAGCCCATCACCGTGCCGCCGACCAT
>CAXSGV010000364.1:0-7353 GCA_964236615.1 uncultured Polyangiaceae bacterium | reverse complement strand
CGCCGTTGGCGCCGAGCGCCGCGCCCTCGACACCCGTGACACGACCCGCTTCGGTCGTGACACGCTTGATGACGACGTCGGCGTAGACGCGCGCACCCGCCGCAATCGCTTGCGGGATCACGATCTTGAGCGCGTTCTGCTTGGCGTCGTAGGCGCAGCCGAGCTCGCAGAAGCCGCTTTGCTGGCAACCGATTCGGTTGTGCGAAAGCGGGCCGCCTCTCCAACCGAGCTTCTCGATTCCAATGCGGAGCGCTTCGTTGTTCGGGTTGCGCTGGTTTCCCGGAATCTCGGTCACCGATAGGTCCGCCTCGATGCGCTCGAAGGCGGGCCGCATCGCGTCGGGCCCGACATTCTCGACGCCGTAGCGACTCACCCAGCTCCGGAGGATCTCGTCCGGGATGCGCTTGCACAGGTTCGTGTTGTGGATCGTGCTGCCGCCGACACCGCGACCCATGAGCACGCGGATCGCGAGATCGTCGGTGGTGCGCCCGCCCATGTCCTGAAAAAGGATCGGCAGCATCTCTTCTTCACGTTGGTTGAAGTCGGCCGACGTGTGATGGCCCCCCTCCTCGAAACCGATGACGTCGACGCCACCGCGTGCGAGCTCGCGCAGCGCGATCGAGCCGCCAGCGCCGGTGCCGACGACGACGGCTTCCGCGGTGAGCTCGAGCCCGCCTTTGAGATCGCGACCGCGGACGATGGTCACGTCACCACCAGCCCTTCTCGGGCCGTCCGACCATCGGTCCGGCGTAGTCGAGGATTTTCCAGGTGCGGGGATCGCGGTAGTAGCCCATGAACACGAGCGACTTCAGGCCATCGAAGCCACCGCGCAAGAGGCCGTTGTCGCTCGACTCGAGGGACGCGAGCACGCGGTCTTGATCCTCGGGGCCGAGGCGCGTGAAGCGCGCGCCGAGCTTGAGACCGAGCGGCGCGACGTGCTCGAGGTACGCGAAGAGGCGAAGCAGATCGCGGCGCATCTGCGGCGCCATCTTTGCCACATAGCCGTCGACGAAGGTGGCTACGTCCGCCTGATCGGGCGTGATGATCTGGCTACGGACTTCGGGATCGGGCGCGGCGATGCGGCGCGCGACCTGTTCGATCAAGATGAACTGCCACGGCGACAAGCTGACGAGCTTGCCCGCGCGCTCCGGCGGTAGCTCGTAGCCGCGCGTGCGAAAGAACGCGACCACCGAGCCTGTCGCGAGCAGCGTGCCGCCAACGACCGCGAGCTTGAGAAAGCGGCGGCGGCTCGGACGCGCCCCTGCGCCGGGTGCGTTGGGCGTCTCCGGCGGTACCTTTTTCTCCACGACCGGAATATACACTCGCCGTGCTCCTCTTCGGACTCACCGGAGGTCTCGCGTCGGGCAAGAGCGCCGTCGCTGCGCACATCGCAGCGGGCGGCGTCCCGGTCATCGACGCCGATCTCCTGGCGCGCGAGGTCGTGCAAAAGGGTACGGATGGCCTCACCGCGATCGTGAAGACCTTTGGCGATGGCGTGCTGCTGCCCGATGGCGAGCTCGATCGCAAAGCGCTCGCGGCCATCGTTTTCTCCGACGATGAGAAGCGCCGCGCGCTGAACGCGATCGTCCATCCGCGCATCGCTGCACTCGGCATGGAGCGGGCGGCCGCGCTTGCAGCCGCGGGCCATCCCCTCGCCTGTTACGAAGCGGCGCTGCTCGTCGAGAACCGGTTGGAGGACGCGTTTCGGCCGCTCGTGGTCGTCACGGTTCCGCTGGAGACGCAGGTCGCACGCGCGATCGTGCGCGATGGCGAGCCCGAAGGCGTCGTTCGTGGCAGGATCCGCGCGCAAATGCCCATCGAGGAAAAGGTCCGCGTGGCCGACTACGTGATCGACAATCGCGGCACCCTGGCCGAGCTCGCCGCGAAGACGGACGAGGTGCTCGCGCAGATCCGAGCGCGCACATGACGGCAGGCAGCGTTTACCTGATCGGGTCGATGCAAGGCAGCACCGGGTCCGACATGATCGACACGGCGCTCGGCGCACTGCTCGCGCAAGGCAAGCGCCCCCTCAATGTCGCCGTCAGCTACGCCGCGATCGCCGAGAACCAAGACGCGCTCGACTTCATGGGCAAGCGCCTCCCTGCCCTCTTCGAGTCGAGCGTGCCGGGCACCGTCGTCACGCGCTTCGTGCTTCCCGGCGAGCCCGGCGCGGGCGACCTCGAAGGCGCACGCCGCATCGTCGAAAGCGCCGACTTCATCTTCCTCGGTGGCGGCGATCCCGTCACCGGCGCGCGCATCTTCCGCGAGAGCGGCGCCGACGCGTGGCTCCGTGCGGCGCGTCTCCGCGGAACGAGCCTCGGCGGCGTCAGCGCGGGCGCGATCCTCCTCGGCGCGTGGTGGGCCACCTGGCCCGTTGCCGAGACCGACGCACCGTTCGCCGGCGGCGAGCTCGTTCCGTGCGCGCAGGTCGTCTCCGACCTCGTGCTCGACTGCCACGACGAAGAGGGCGAATGGAGCGAGCTCAGGATGGTCGCCGCCATGCTCGATGACCGCGGCGAATCCGTGCGGGTTTTCGGCATCCCCAGCGGCGGCGGCGTCGTCGTTCTTCCGAGCGGTGAGCTCGAGATCGTCGGCGAAGACCCGGTCCGTTTTGGCGACAGCCCGAGGGGTGTACTCTAGCCTCCGATGTCCGGCGGCACGACGCTCAGCAAGCACCGCACCGGCGTCGCGTCGCCTTACGGCACGGCCGAGAGCGACGCCGAGCGCGCGAGCGGCGGACCCACGAGCGCGTCGAAGCCCGGGCTCGTCCTCCTCTACGCCCCCAACTTCGAGCAGTTCGCACCGGCGTATGTCTTCAGCGTGCCCGAGCTGATTCTCGGTCGTGACGCGAGCAACCCGGTGTGCATCCCGGAGCAGGCCGTGAGCCGCCAGCACGCGCGCATCGCCTACGTCGCGTTTGGCTCGCGCACCAACTGGCAGCTCACCGATCTCGGCAGCCGCAACGGGACGATGGTCGACGGCGCATTCGTCACCGAGCAGCCCCTCGAGCACCTGCAAGAGATCCGAATCGGCGACGCCATCTTCAAGTTCGTCGAGGCCGGCGCCGAGCGCTTCGTGAGCTACCGCCTCGACGGCATGATGTTCGCTGAGAAGAAATCGCGCGTGCTCGATGAGCTCGTCGGCGGCGCGCAGATGGACACGATTGCGGCCGACATCGAGCGCATCGCCCCGACCGAGCTCTCATGCCTCGTCCTCGGTGAGACCGGCACCGGCAAGGAGGTCGCAGCCCGCGGCCTCCACCGTTTGTCGGGTCGCAAAGGGTCGTTCCAAGCGGTCAACTGCGCGGCCATTCCGAGCAACCTCCTCGAGAGCGAGCTGTTCGGTTACCGCCGTGGCGCTTTTTCGGGCGCCGATCGCGACAAGCCCGGGCTCGTGAAGCTCGCCGATGGCGGGACACTCTTCCTCGACGAGATCGGCGACATGCCCCTCGACGCGCAGACGAAGCTGCTCCGCGTTCTCCAGATGCGCGAGGTCTTTCCGCTCGGCGGTACCACGCCCGAGAAGGTCGACATACGCGTCGTCTGCGCCACGCACCGCGATCTCTACGCGCACGTCAAAGAGGACAAGTTTCGCGGCGACCTCTTCGCACGCCTCAACGAGCACGTCGTGCGGCTCCCGCCGTTGCGCGAGCGAAAGGAGGACGTCTTCCGTCTCGCCAAGGCATTCGCCGCGCGCTACGGCCACCCCGAGCTCACGTTCTCGTTCTCGGCGATGGTCGCGCTCCTCCACTACGACTGGCCCTTCAACGTGCGCGAGCTCGAGAGCTGCATCAAGCGCGGTGTCGCGCTCACGACGGGCGGCGTGCTCGACACCGCGCAGCTGCCCGACGCCATCGTCACCTTCATGAAGGGCTACGGCGAGAAGCGAACGCGCGCGCCCGCAACGAGCATCCTTCCGGGGCAGCCCGCGATCGCCTATTCGCCGAGCCCAGCGCGACGCGTGAGCGCGCCCACGCCGGACGAGCTCAAGGAGCTTCTCGTGCGCCACAAAGGCAACATCGCCGCGGTCGGCCGTGAGCTCGGTAAGGAGCGCATGCAGATTCACCGCTGGCTCAAGAAATACGAGATCGATCTCGATCCTTATCGCCAAGAGTGAGCTTCGTTTAGGCTGCCGCGATGGCGGCCCCGAAGCTTTCGACCTTCAAATGCCCGACGTGCTCCGCACCGATGCAGGTGCGCCCCGACATCTCGGATCTGACCTGCACTTACTGCGGGAATGCGGTGCACGTCGAGCGCGACAAGGCGGCCTTCACGCGCATGGGCACCACGCGCGGCAACACGGTCTACGTCAACCCCAACGCTGGGAAGCAGCTCGTGTGGATCATCGTCCTCACGACCCTGGTCCCACTGCTGATTCCGATCGTGATCGGGGTCGTGGCGCTCGGGAAATCGGTCGTTGGTAGCCGCGTGATGAGCCTGCCCGCCACGTGCGACACCAACGGCGAAATGACAATCACGGGCAAGACGTTCGACGGCAAGGGCCCCGTCATCACCGCCGGCACCAACTGCAAGATCACGATCAAGGACAGCCACCTCAAAAGCGACATCGTGGTGAAAGGCGGCCAGAACCTCGAGCTCAAGATCATCAACAGCACGCTCGAAGGCTCGGACGCCGCGATCGACCTCGAAGAGGTGAACACCAAGATCGAAATCTCCGAGAAGAGCGAGATCAAGGGCAAGGACGCGATTCGCGCCACGAACCACAACCTCGAGATGACGATCAAAGACTCGAAGATCGTCGGCGTCGACAACGGCATCATCGCGAAGCAAGGCTTCAAGATGAAGGCGACCAACGTCGAGATCAGCGGCAAGGTCACTGCCATCGAGAGCGGTGACAACCCCGAGCTCGAGCTTCACCAGGTGAAGATCACCTCGGCGTGCACGGCGATCACCGCGAACAACAACCTGAAGATTGACGCCGACGCCTCGACCATCGACGGCGGCGAAGTCGCGGTGCATGCAAAATACAACTTCAAGGGTAACCTCAAGAAGAAGTCGTCGATCACCTCGAAGAAGGGCACCGCGGTCGACGCCGACAGCAACGTCGAGATCACGCTCGACGACAGCACGCTGGACGGCGGCGAGGCGGCGCTTCACGGCCCCTCGAACCTGCACCTGAAGGTCGCGAAGAAGAGCCGTGTCCACGCGACGGGTATCGCCGTGGAGGGCGCGGACAACCCCGAGGTCCTCGTCGACGACAGCATCGTCGAAGCCGGCGACGTCGGCGTCACCTGCAGGGTCAACGGCAAGATCAAGGTCGTGAAGGGTGGACGCATCACCGCGGCGAAGACCGCGGTCGACGGCAAACAGAACCTCGAGATCGACGTCCAGGGCGGCACGATTGATAGCGCCGGCGTCGCCATCGCAGGCACGTTCAACAGCCAGGTCCGGCTGAAGAAGGGCACGATCACCGGCGGCACCGCAGCGTTCGCATTCGACCGCAAGCCCAACGTGCTCGACGTGAGCCCGGACTCGGTCGTCACGGGCGCGCAGAAGATCGGGAAGTAGCGCGCTCGACGGCGTGCGCGCGGGCGGGCCTGCGGCTGCGCCCCGCTAGCCGGCTTCGACGAGGAACCAATCGTCGTCAGGGAACCCGAACGCGCCCTTCGGCTGGAGGACCTCGGGACACGCGCCCACCGGCGCCTTACCGTGTCGGGCGTTCGTGAACGGAGAGCCGGCCGAAGTGCGCGCGTCGCCATCCGGCGCAGGCGAGCCCGCGCGCTTTCCGCCCCACGTGGGCTCGCGACGCGGCTCGGGTGATCGCCGCACGTCGAGCTCGACTGCTCGCCCTTCTTGGGTTGTCGAGCCGCCATCTTGAACACGCACGCGAGCTAATAAGATCCCTACGGCGTGTCGTCTTCTGCGACGCCCGCGATCTTGAAGCGGCCCTCTTCACGCCGCAGCAGCAAGATGAGCGTGTCGCCGAAGTAGCGTTCGCCCGCAATGCGTGCGGCGGAGACGGGGACCTTCACGAGCGTGTCGCCAGAACGCATCACGCTCGGGCGCGGGGGCGAGGTGGAGCCTTCGAGATCGTCGAAGCCGTAGTGCTCGAGGCGATCGAGCTGCACGACCTCGAGGCCCGCGAGCTTGGCGTAGTCGAGCTGACGCATGCGGGCGCGCCACTGCTCGAGGATGTTGCTGCGTGAGCCGCGAGCTCGGAGATCGAGCGAGACGACGTCGGTCGTCAGGAGCTGGGAGAGACCTTCGAGGTCCTCGTGCTCGAACAGCGTGAAGTAGGTGCGCACGACCTCTTTCACCGCTTCGTCGCTCAGAGGCTCGCGGAGCGCGACCACGCCACGCGCGGGCGCACGCTCGCCAATCGGAGGCATCGCAGGCGGAGGCTCGACCACGACGCCGTCGGGGTGCCGCGGCGTCGTCGGCATCTCGGTCGCCGTGGCTACGCGGCCGCCACACGATGCGCAAGCGAGCGCGAACATGGCTGCGCGCAGGGCAATCCCCTGCGCCACCTGCGCTGGGCGGGCGATGCGACGAATGTTAGAGAGGCTCGGTCTTCGGCTCTTGGCCACGCGTGAGCGTCACGATCGCACGATCGTCCACGGGCTTCCAGTGGCGTAGCGCCTCGCTCTCGAGGGGCGCGTCGAAGTCGCTCGCGAGCAACGTGAAGTGCATCTGCGCGAGCTCGGGGGCCTTGCGACGAAGCTGGAGGTCTTCGCCGATGAGCGCGTCTGCGTCGTTCTTGCCGGCGAAGACGCGCCACGCCATCGGTGCGCCGCGGTGGACCGAGACGATGTGATCACCATTGGCGAGCATCATGTTGAGCGAGCCCGGCTCGCCGCCGACCTCGGCGGTCATTTGATCGACGACCGCGATCGTCGACCGGAGCGCATCGCGGACGACGGCCTCCTCGAGGACGACCTCGTTCAGCCGGCCTGCGTCGTGCAGGAACGACAAGAAGACGTGGAACACGATCTCCGAGTCCGTCTCGCCGCGGATGTCACCGCGGAGGAACTCGGGCACGCTCGCCGTGAGACGCTCGCGGATCGATTCGAACGCAACCACCGTCCCCGTTTGCGCGAACAGCCATTGGCGGTAGCGAAAGGGGTGCGTGTTCTCGGTGCGGAGCGTGCCGACGGTCGCCGACCTCACGTGACCGATGAGGACATCGGCGCGAACGTCAGCGCCGTTCTTCGCGACGTCGATCTCCGGACGGTCGTCGAGCGGGCGGCGGCGCATCAGCACCTCACCGCCCTGGTAGAAACCGATTCCCCAGCCGAGAGGGAGGTTGACTGCAGCCTTCACGCTGAGCGCCGGCGCCTCGGAGGCGAGCACACGACCAGCGAGGTCGGCGCGATTCCCAATCAGTCCGAAAAGT
>CAXSGV010000363.1:0-7392 GCA_964236615.1 uncultured Polyangiaceae bacterium | reverse complement strand
CGGTCTCCAGGGCATCGTGGCCGCGCAGCTCGACGCGCAGAACAAGCCGCTGCTCGCGTGCAATGGAAGCGACTGCTCGGCGAACATCGGCATCACGACCGTCAACGGTACCGACCGCCAAGCGCAGATGTCGTCGCAGGCGAATTTCATGCAGTGGTACCGCGAGGTGAACGGCGTGAACCGCCCGACCGTCTTCACCGCGCTGCTTCAGCGCGACGCCCTGACGGGCACCTATGCGTGGGACAGCGCGGTCGCAGCGCAGAACGGCGGCAAGACGTTCTTCGATCCGTTCGGCTCCTCGGCCGCGGGCTGGGTCGGCCAGAACAAGGAGAGCCTCGCGCCGTGCGGAGCCGCGTCGGCACCCGACCGCAACGTGTCGTTCACGAGCGAGACGCATTTCTGGTTCGAGTACAAAGGCGGCGAGAAGTTCGACTTTGCGGGCGACGACGACACGTGGGTCTTCATCAACCGCAAGCTCGCCATCGATCTCGGCGGCCTGCACATACCGCTCAAGGGCAGCTTCACGCTCGACGCCGACACCGACGGCGCGGGCGCCGACACCGCCGACGGGAGCGCGCTGGTCACGAGCGATCTCGCGGCAAACAAGACCATCCCTGGTGCGACCACGGGGCTCACCGTCGGCGGCATCTACGAGGTCGTGATGTTCCAAGCCGAGCGCAACGAATGCGGCTCGAACTTCAAGGTCACGCTGAAGGACTTCAACAAGCCCAAGTCCGCGTGCCTCTCGACGTGCGGCGACGGAAAGGTCGCGAGCGACGAGGTCTGCGACGACGGCGTCAACGACGGCTCCTACGGGAAATGCATGCCGGGCTGCAAGGCACGCGGCCCGCGCTGCGGCGACGGCAAGATCGACGCGCCGCAAGAGACCTGCGACGACGGCAACACGAAGAACGACGACCAGTGCAGCAACCAGTGCAAGCCGCCGACGGTCTTCTGAGCTGAACGTCGGGGACGAGGTACGCTCGGGCTCGATGTCCCGCGTTCTCGTCATCGAGGCTGATAGGACCGCGCCCTCGTTCGTCGGGGGCGCGCTGGAGAGCGCAGGTCATTTCGTCGACCTCGGCGAGGAGCGCGACGCGCGCGACGGGCTCGACCGGTCGCGCGGCGCCGCTTACGACGCGCTCGTCATTGATCTCGATGTGGCCATTCGCGTGGGATGGTTTCTCGCGGGCGCCCCGGTGCTCGAGGCCGGGTGCCCCGTCGTCATCACGTCACGCTTCGCGGCGTTCCTCGCGAGCATCGCTCAGCGCGTCGCGGCGACGATCCTCATGCCCGCCAGCTCGGAGGCCGTCGTGCGCGCCGTCGAAGACGGGATTGCGCGAAGGAAAAAGTCGCTGCCGCCGCTGCTCGACCCGCTCGACGACGTCGCACGCGACGCGCGCGTAGCCGAGCTCACCGGGCCCGACTCCGAGCTGACCGCGATCGCCGATCTCGTCGCGCGCGGACTTGGCGCCACGATGGGCCTCGTCACGATCCTCACGTCGACCACGCAGCACTTCGTCGGCCAGGTCGGGCTCCCTGCCGACCTCGCGGACGCCGGTGGCACGCCGCGCTCGTGGTCGTTCTGTCAGCACACGGTCGCCGCGGGGGCGACGCTCGTCGTCCAGGACTCGCGCCAGCATCCGGTCCTTGCGCAGACGCCGCTTGCGGAGATGGGGCTCGTGCGCGCGTACGCGGGCGTACCGATCGAGATCGACGGCACGATCGTCGGCACGGTCTGCGTGTTGTCGGACGCGCCACGCGTCTTCGATTCGCAGAACATCGCAACGCTGCAGCTCGCAGCCCGCCTCGTGGCGTCACGTTTGTCGCGCTACGCGCAAGCGCGTGCACCGAAGATGTCGGGCACGATGACGGACGCGCCACCGCCGTCGCGCGCGCTGCAGTCGATCTCGGTGTCGGATCCGCTCGGCGTCGGGAGCATGCTGGACGGCAAGTACTGGATCACGACGCGGCTCGGCGGCGGCAGTCTCTCGGAGGTCTTGCTCGCGCGCGACCGCATGCTGGGTCAGCTCGTCGCGATCAAGGTGATGCGCCCCCGAGATGAAGACGCACCTCCGGTATCGCGGCGCAAGACGCGCAGCGGCGACGCCGATCTGCTGCGCGAGGCGACCGCGCTCGCGAAGGTGCGGCACCCGAACATCGTCCAGGTTCAGGGTTGGGGCCGTACGAAGCGCGATCAGATCTACCTCGTCCTCGAGTACGTCGAAGGCCGCACGCTCGAGGATCGACTCGCCGGCGCGACGTCGGGCGCGGAGCCGTTCGACGTGCACTACGCACTCCAGATCGTGAGGCAGCTCGGCGGCGCGCTGGCTACGTTGCACGCTGCGGGGATCATCCACGGGGACATCAAGCCCGAGAACGTGATGCTCGATCTCTCGCTCGATCGCGCGGTCCTCATCGACTTCGGGCTCGCGCTCGGAGGCGACGATCGCGGCGGCACGCCTGGTTACTCGGCGCCCGAGCAGTTCGCCGTCGACGTCGACTTGTTGCCGACGCCTGCGCTCGACGTCTACGGGCTCGGCGCCATCGCCTACGCGATGCTCGTCGGTCAGGCACCGTTCAACAAAATACAAAAACTCGCGCGCATCGCAGCACAGCATCGGAATGATCTCACACTGCCGTCGACGGTGCAGCCAGGCCTGCCGCGCAACGTCGACGCGGTGCTAGCTCGCGCGCTCGCCTTCGATCCGAATGAGCGCTTCGACTCGGTGCTCGGCTTCACCGACGCTCTCGAGGAGGCGATTGCCGGAACGCCCGGCGGCTCTCTACCCGCGGCGCGCGCGCGCGAAGCGACGCCGAGCAGTCGAGGCTCTGCGTTTGGTCGCTTCCGCGGTGAGGTTCGGCGCCGCATCGGGCTCGAAGCCGAGGAGGTCATCGTCGACGCGCTTGCTTCCGCCGATCGCGACGTCGTACGCGGCGCGATCGATGAACGCACCTGGTACCCGACGTCGGCCCTCGCGGCGTACCTCACATCGGCGAGCGCGGGCGACGTGGCGATGATCGAGGATCTCGCGATCACGACCACGACACAGATCCTCCCGGATCTCTTGAAGTCCGCGGGCGTCTCGCGCACGCCAGCGACGTTGCTGCACATCGCTGCGCCGCTCGTTTACCGCTTTCACGACTGGGGCAAGATGGCGATCGTGCGGAGCGGCAGCCACGACGCCACGCTCACGGTCACGATGCCAAAGGGCTACGCGCCGATCATGTGCCGCGTCGTCAGCGGCGCGCTGATCGCGCTCTTGCGCACGGCCTCCGCAAACGCGCACGTCACCCAAACCCGCTGCATGGCCGAAGGCGCCGATGCGTGCGAGCTCAAGGTGACGTGGGCAGCGTGAGCGAAAAAGCCCGCGCTCGCTACTGACGCGCGCTCAGTACTGACGCGCGCCGCGGAAGCGACGCGTGCGACCGGCGGACGGTCGACGTCCACCGCCGTTCGAGTCGCCGGGACGCACGGCCTGTGCAGGCCGCTCGCCGGGCGGAGCGCCGAGCGGACGCTCGATGCCGCGATCGCCACCCATCACGGGAAGGCGGAAACGAAGGAGGCGCTCGATGCCTTCGAGGAACGGACGCTCTTCGGAGTCGCAGAACGAGATCGCCTTGCCGGAAGCGCCCGCGCGACCAGTGCGACCGATGCGGTGCACGTAGCTCTCGGGCACGTTCGGAAGCTCGTAGTTGAAGACGTGCGACACGCCGTCGACGTCGATGCCGCGCGCGGCGATGTCGGTCGCGACGAGAACGCGCGTGGTGCCGCGACGGAAACCGTCGAGCGCACGCTCGCGCGCGCCCTGCGATTTGTTGCCATGGATGACGGCGGACTCGATGCCCGCGCGCTGCAGCTGCTCGGTGACGCGGTTGGCGCCGTGCTTGGTGCGCGTGAAGACGAGCGCGCGGTCGATGCCTTCGCTACGAAGGAGCTTCTCGAGCAGCGCACGCTTCTCGGTGCGCGGCACGAAGAACACGGACTGCACGACAGTCTCGGCGGTCGTGGCCTCGGGCGTGACGGCGACGCGGACCGGATCCTTGAGGATGCTCCCGGCGAGCGACGCGATCTCGTTCGGCATGGTGGCCGAGAAGAACAGCGTCTGGCGCGTCTGCGGCAGCTTCTGAACGACACGGCGCACGTCGTGGATGAATCCCATGTCGAGCATGCGGTCCGCCTCGTCGAGGACGAAGATCTCGATCGCGTCGAGGCGCACGTAGCCCTGCTCCATGAGATCGAGAAGGCGACCGGGCGTGGCGACGAGGATGTCCGGCGCGCGACGGAGCGCATCTTCTTGTGCGCGCTGGCTCACGCCGCCGTAAACGACGGTGTGCGTGAGGCCGCTGCCCTTGCCGTAGACGGAGATGCGTTCGGCGATCTGCGCCGCGAGCTCACGCGTGGGCGTGAGGATCAGCGTTCGGATCTTTCCGTGACGCGCCGTGCGCGCAAGGCGCTGGAGAATCGGAAGGACGAACGCGGCCGTCTTGCCGGTGCCGGTCTGCGCGCACCCGAGGACGTCTTTGCCTGCGAGGACGTGGGGAACGGCCTGGATTTGAATGGGGGTCGGCTCGAGGTAGCCCTCGAGGGCCACTGCGTCGACGAGAGAAGGAGAAAGACCCAGCGCCGCGAACGGCGAGGCCAACGAAACAGTCATCACGTTTGAAAACTCATCTGGCGGCTACGAGCCCCTATCTCCGATGAGGAGATGGGCTCTCTGCCTGCCCTCCCGCCGAGCCGCCGGGATCGGGAAAGGCGCGACGCAACGTCGCGCGTGGATCCGAACAATCGCCGGAACAGCGCATACCTAGCGCGCTACGACGCAACGCGCAAGGACGTGCGCCTTGCAGGATCGTGACAATCGACGCGCCGAGTCACGCGATATCCCGATCCAAGTGAAGAAGACGAACCCCATCACGGGCCTCTACACGTACGTCGAATTCGGAATTTGCCTGACCGCACTGCTGCCAGTGATGGCGCTTTCGTCGTACCGGCACCGCGACGATCCGACGCAGCGTCACCCCGGCCGTTGGATGCGACGGCTCGGCAAAGCAGCGACGACGCTGAGCCCTCTGTGGAAGATGAACGTCGAGGGCGACCCGCCCGCGGACATCGATCACAAGGGTTACGTCGTCGTGGCGAACCACGAGTCGCAGGCCGATCCGTTTCTTCTCTCGTGGCTCCCCTTCGACATGCGCTGGGTGGCGAAAGAGGAGCTCTTCAAGCCGCCCGTCACCGGGTGGGCGATGAAGTGGAGCGGCGACATCCCGCTTCGCCGCGGCGAAGGTGGCAGCGTGCGCACGATGATGAAGGAGTGCGAGCGCGCGCTCGCCGGCGGCATCTCGATCATGATGTTCCCCGAGGGCACGCGATCGAAGAACGGCGACCTTCTTCCCTTCAAGGATGGCCCGTTCGCGCTCGCCATCCGCGCCGGTGTTCCGGTGCTGCCCGTCGCGATCGCGGGAACACGCGCGATGCGACCGAAGCACTCGAAGTGGTTCGGCGAAGCGCGCGCGTGCGCGAAGGTGCTCGCGCCGATCCCCACCGAAGGTCTGACCGACAAGGACGTCGCCAAGCTGCGCGAGAAGTCGCGTGACGACATCCGCGCGGCGCTGCCCGAGCTTCGATCGCGTTACGGAACCGGGCTGACCTGACGCAATCCCTACGCCACGCATTGTCCGTGGTAGGGTCCCGGGAATGAAAGACCAACGAGTCGCCTTTCTTCGCACTTCACTGGAAGGGCTCGTCGAATCGCTGGACGCGACCGCACGTATCTCGCGCTGGTCGGGTGCAGAGCCTGTCCCCGAGCCGCTCGAGAAGAGCGCATCGCAGCTCCTCGATCGTCTCGGCACCGCGAACCGCCTCGCCGCCGATCGCTACAGTGGTGCGCCCGTCGTCGTCACGGCGCTGAAGGCCATGAGCGCTGCCATCCAGCGGCTCGATGTCGCCTTCGTCGAGTTCCGTCGGAGCATCGAGGGCACGCCCGCGCAGAAGAACGAAGCCGCGCTCGCACTCGAAGCCGAGATCGACGCCGTACGCAACGACGCCACGAAGTGGTCCTGAAGCGAGCCACGTTTCCTGACGTCCACCCTGACGATCGACTGACGATCCGCTGACGATCGCCACGAATCTTCGTCAGGAGAGCGTCATTTAGTCAGGAAACACTCGACAGAATACCCAGTCTCGCGGCACCTTCGGGGCCGACGTGCTCAAAGCCTCCCCTACCCCCGCAGCGTTCGACGCTACCCATATCGATCTCGACGCCTTCTACGCAGAGCTGAAAGAGCTCCGGCGCGGGATCGACACCTCGCTCGGCGAGGAGGACATCCGCCACCTTCGTAAGTTCGACCGTCTCGGGAAGCTCGCGACGGCGGTTGGCCTCGCGACCTGCTGGATTGCGCCGAACCCCGTGAGCATCGCGGCGTTGTCGCTCGGTCGCTCCACGCGCTGGATGCTGATGCACCACGTCGGGCACCGCGGTTACGACAAGGTTCCGAACGTCCCCCCGACCTACACGAGCAAAGTGTTCGCGCGCGGTCGCCGCCGCTTCCTCGACTGGGCCGACTGGATGACGCCCGAGGCATGGATCTACGAGCACAACGTGCTGCACCACAGCAACACCGGCGAAGATCGCGATCCTGATCTCGTCGAGCGCAACACCCAGGACATGCGCGCGTCGGGTCTCCCCTACGCGGTGAAGTACGCAGCGATGGGCTTCGTCGCCGCGACGTGGCGCCTCTCGTACTACGCGCCGAACACGCTCCGTGCTTGGCTCGCGCGTCACGACGACGAGCCGGCGGCGAACGAGACCGAAGCCGAGACGAAGCAGCGCACGAAGGAAGAGAACGCTCGCTTTCACAAAGCGTTTTGGACGCGCTGCGTGGCGCCGTACACCGCCATTCAGTTCGGGCTCTTGCCGGCGATGTTCTTGCCGCTCGGTCCGTGGGCCGCTGCGAGCGCGCTCGCGAACTCGGTCGCTGCCGAGGCGCTCACGAACCTCCACACGTTCGCCGTCGTTGCCCCGAACCACACGGGCGATGATCTCTTCCGCTTCACGTCGCGCCCGGCGAGCAAGGCCGAGGGCATGTTCCGCCAGGTCATCGGCTCGGTGAACTACCCGTGCGGCAACGACGCGGTCGACTACGCGCACCTCTGGCTCAACTACCAGATCGAGCACCACATCTGGCCTGACCTTCCGATGCTCCGTTACCAAGAGGTGCAGCCGAAGGTGAAGGCGCTCTGCGAGAAGCACGGCGTCCCCTACGTGCAAGAGAGCGTCTTCAAGCGCGTGAAGCAGATGCTTCGCGTGGCCGTCGGCGCGACATCGATGAAGACCGTCACGCGCGTCATCCGTCGGTCCGAAGCGACCGAAACGGCGCTCGCCGCCGAGT
>CAXSGV010000362.1:5278-7407 GCA_964236615.1 uncultured Polyangiaceae bacterium | reverse complement strand
CGCGGCCGAAGCGCGATCCACGCTTTCATGCCGCCACGATCGTGGTCGAGTGCGAAGCGGCGCGCCCCACGAAGCCGCCGGTGAACCCGCTCGAGATCCGCGAGGTCGGCGTGTTCGGTACCGCCGAGGTGCCGCGCCCGCTCGCGATGGGCATGGACGACATCTTCGATCAGGTCCTCCGCTCGACGCCGAATGGTGCGGCCGTCCTCGAGTGAGGTACCCTTAGGGGTTCGTGGCCCCGTCGGATCCCTTTCAGCTCGTAGGGCAGACGATCGCGGGAAAGTACCGTCTCGACCGCGTGATCGGCGAGGGCGGCTTCAGCGTGGTCTACGGCGGAATGCACCTCGCGCTCGGCGAGCCCATCGCGCTCAAGTGCTTGAAGCCGATGGAGGGAACCGACTCGCACGCCGGCGGCGACGGCTTTCTTCGCGAGGCGCGCGTCCTCTTTTCGCTGACGCACCCAGCGATTGTCCGGATGTACGACGTCGGCACGATCTCCACGGCCGTCGGTCAGGTGCCGTACGTCGTGCTCGAGCTCGTCGTCGGCATCTCGCTCGAGCAAGAGATCGCGCGCCGCCGCGAGCAGTGCCTCCCCGGCTTCACTGCCGCCGAGGTGCTTGCGGTGTTCGACCCGGTGCTCGACGGTCTCGCCTTCGCTCACAAGAAAGGCATCGCGCACCGCGATCTCAAACCGTCGAACGTGATGCTCGTCGCGGGCGAGAACGGCGCGATGAGCGCCAAGCTCCTCGACTTCGGCACGGCGCGTACGACCGGCTCGAAGCTCACGCAGATGGCGGCCACGGCGGCGACTGGATTCACGCCGCGCTACGCCGCGCCCGAGCAGTGGGACCCTTCGTACGGAACGACAGGGCCCGGTAGCGACATCTTCTCCCTCGGCCTCATCCTCGCCGAGGTCTGCACGCTCTTGCCGATGCTCGCCGGTGAGTCGGCGACCGAGATCCTCGCGCAGGTGATGAACACCGAGCGCTTCGTCACGGTGAGCGCGAGCCGCTACGACTTGCCACCGGAGATCGATCGCATCGTCCTCCGCGCGACGCGCGTCGCGTTGCCGGAGCGCTTTGCGTCGGTGCGCGAGATGGCCGAGGCCCTCAGGGGCACGCTCTCGCGCGTGCCGAGCTACCACTCGGGGCAGATGATGGCGATGGCGCCACCACCGCAAGCTCCACCCCGCGTGCCCGGCTACTACGCGCCGACGTACGCCCCGACCTACGCGGCGACGACCGCCCACCCGATGACGCGCACCTTGCCGCGTCCGAGCGGGACCAGTGGCTGGGTCGTGCTGCTCTCGATCTTTGGCGGCATCGCCCTCGCGGCGGTCGCCTTCATCGTGATCGCGATCGCAGTCGCCGGTGACGACGACGAGCCGACAAAGATCAACGCCAACGACCAGCCTCGCGCTGTGGTCGACGCCGGTGCGCTCGCTCCGCCGGAGGACGACGATCCCGCCCCAACCTCGCCAACGAATTCGAAGGCGTTACCGGTGCCGAGGCCCACGTCGCCGCTGCACCGCGCACCCACGCCGCACGTCACGACCGCGCGCATCGAGCTCGTCGCCGGCTGGACCACGCCGGCCGCAGCGAACGAGCAGCGCAAGACCGAGCTCCGTCCCGTCGTCGAAGCCACGTTCGACATCCTCGAGGACTGCTACGGCGACGCCCTCGACGAGGACGCAACCGCCCAAGGCGAGGTGGAGCTCGAGGTCGAGGTCGAGGCCGCGGGCCGGGTGAAGAGCGTCGTGCTCACGCGCTCCGACATCAAGGACAAGGCGTTCCGCGAATGCGCCACCGGTGTGGCTCGAACCTGGAAATTTCCCGATCGATCGAAGGAGCTCGGGGACCCCACGAAGTTCAAGTACGTTCTCGAGCTACGAAGCTGAGATCTTCTCGGCGGTTGGCCCGTAGCCAGGCGGAGCTTCTATGGAACGTATCGGCGAGTACCTGATCAAGCGCATGGTCGGCGAAGGCGGCATGGGCAAGGTGTACGAGGCCGAGGAGCGGCTATCGAAGCGCCGCGTCGCCTTGAAGGTGCTTCGTCCGGAGCTCACGCGCTCGGAGGACGGCCGGCGGCTCTTCTTGAACGAGATGCAGATTCTCGCGCACCTCGAGCAC
>CAXSGV010000362.1:0-5268 GCA_964236615.1 uncultured Polyangiaceae bacterium | reverse complement strand
CCCGAATGTCGTTCGGAGCCTCGCTTCGATGGAGGTGGACGGGCAGCTCGTGATGGTGCTCGAGCTCTTGAGCGGGCACACCCTCCGCGAAGAGCTGACCAAGCGCGGGAAGCTGCCGTGGCACGAGGCCCTCGAGGTGATCTCGAAGATTGCGGAGGCGCTCGAGGCCGCGCATTCGCAGGAACCCCCGATCATCCACCGCGATCTCAAGCCCGAGAACGTCATGCTGACGGACGGCGGCGGCGCGAGCGGCCTCAAGGTCATGGATTTCGGGATCGCCAAGGTGCTCGCGGCTGCGCACGCGACCAATACGCAGAGCATCGGGACGCTCCAGTACATGAGCCCCGAGCAGATCGATGCGCGCACGATCGACGCACGTTCGGACCTCTATTCGCTCGGCCTCATTTTCTACGAGCTCATCGTGGGCGCCCCGCCGTTTCACTCGGCGTCGCCGCGGGAGCTCTTGAATTTGCAGTGCACGGCGGAGGCGCCAGATCTCGACGAGGAGGTGAGGCGCACGCTACCTCGCGGCGTCGAGGAGCTTCTGTTCGGGTTGCTCGAGAAGGCGCCTGCGGATCGTCCTGCCGACGCGGCCGAGGTGATCGCGAAGCTCGCGCCGTTCCGTGCCGCCGAGCCGGCGCCGCGACGGTCGCGTGCGCGCGCGACACCGGCGCCGAGCAGCGTGACGCCATCGTCCTCGAGCAGTGACGAAGGGGCCGCGGCCGAGGACGCGACCGAAGAAAAGCAGTCTGGGGCCAAGGGGGGTGGCGACACCCTGCACTCCACGCCACACAAGGCGAAGAAGAGCTCGGGCTCGGGCTCGGGCTCGGCGAAAGAGAAGCCGGCGGTGCGGCTCGACACCATTCAGCTCGTCGAGCGCTCGGGCGAGGGGCGAGATCTCTCCACGGGGAAAGCGGTGCTCGTGATCCTCGGTCTGTCGATCTTCGCGGGCGTGGCGACGTACATGGTTCGGGCGCAGGGGAAGGGCACGAGCGACGTGCCGTCGGCGACCGCGTCGGCGACGCAATCGCCCGCTCCCTGAATAGGGCGAGCACCGTGGCGCTGTCGAAGGTCGCGTGCGGCGCCGTCCTCGAGTCCGAGGCCGTGGTCAGGCTCGCGCTGTCGGATGAGCGCATTGCAGGGCGCTTGCTCGCCCTCGGCGCTGAGGGTGTTGGCGGCTTCGTGCGCGGCGGCATCGACGACGACGCATCGCCCGTATGGCTCGTGCGTCTCGTGCCGAAGGAGCGCGCCGATGCCCTAGCGCGCGCGCCACGCCTGCCCTGGCGGGACGCGCTCGCCATCGTGCGCGATGTCGCGCGTGCGCTCGTCGCGTGCGAGAAGGCGGCGCTCTTCCCAGGCCCGCTCGACCTCGCGCAGATCGTCACCGCGCCGTCGCCCTCATGGATCGTCGCGGAGACGCTGGTGGCGGCGCTGCTCGGTGCTCCGCCCGAAGCGCGCGCCCTCAAGACACTACCTTCGCCGAAGTGGACGCCGCCGGCGCAGGCAGCTGGCGCCGCCTGGGACAACGCCGCGAACCGTTATGTGCTCGGCTTGCTCGCCTACCGGCTGATCGCCGGCACGCATCCATTCACAGGGGCCGGCCTTCGCCATGCGCTGGCCGAGCAGGCGACCGGCGAGGCGCCGCCGTGGAGCGACGAGGTCGCGCAGGCGGTGCGACCCGGCGTGCAGAGCTTCGTGCTCAAGATGCTCGCATCCGAAGAGGCCAAGCGCCCCGCCGACGCCGCCGCGATCCTCGTGCGCGTCGTGGAGTTGCTCGACGAAACCGAGGCCCGCGTGCCTGCGCCCGAGCGACGCGCCGCGCGTGACCCGCGCGCCGGTGCTCCCTCGACGCCGAAGGCCACGCCCGCGCGCCCCGCGCTCACGCCGCTCCGAACCGCGCGTACGCGCAGGCTCAACTGGATGCATCTTGCACCCATTGGGATCGGCCTCGCCGCGGCCGCGATCGGCGTCGCCTTTGCCGGCAACGCCGACGTCGCAGCGACGAAGCCGCGCATCCTCCCCTTGCGGCCGCTCGCCGCGACCACGGCGAGCGAGTGCGCGCCGTGTCATGCACGCGAGGTGGCCGAGTGGCAGCGCTCGGTGATGGCGCACGCCGCGAAGAGCCCACTCTACGGCGCGCTCGAGAGCGCGGTCGAAGAGCAGATTGGCCGCGACTCGAGCTGCCCGAACGGCGCAGGCGTGCTTCGTCGCGCAGGTGGCGACGCTTGCCGCGACGAGCGCACAGGCATCAAGACCACCGGCTCGGGTGGCGAGCACTGGTGCGTGAACTGCCACGCGATGGGCGAGAACCTCGCCGCGCGCATGCCCGCGTGGGCCGCACTTGGCCCAGCCTCGGCGCGAGCGCCGGTGAAGGATCTACTGCCCGCGGCTTCGCTCGAAGGGATCTCTTGCGCCGGCTGTCACCAGACCATCGGCCCGGTCGCCGCGCATGCGGACGCCGCGCGCGCGCGGAGCACGAACGCTTACGAAGGCAACGCGACGTGGACGAGCGCGCTCAGCGGGCAGACCTTCACCGCGCGTCCCGAGGATTTCCAAGGCAAGACGGGCATAGGCAACAGCGGCTACCTCCTCGACCCGACCGCGTTCCTGCTTCCGCGCAACGCCACCGGCGGCGAAACGCTCGTCCACCAGCGCGCAAGCAAGGACGCGAAGAAGTACCTCGGGTCGAGCGAGTTCTGCGGCTCGTGCCACGACGTTCGTCTCTTCGGCACCGACACCATCGGCGTGCAGCAGCGCGGCGAGCACTTCAAGCGGCTGCGCAACGCGTACTCGGAGTGGCGCACGTGGGCGGACGATCAGGCGCGCGCGGGCCGCCCCGCAGCGAGCTGTCAGGACTGCCACATGAGCCTCTACCCGGGCACGTGCGAGCCCGGCCCCGCGAGCGCAGCGGGTGGTGCTGCGAGCGTGATCGGCAGTCCCATCGGCAAGTCGTGCCCTTCGGGGACGCACTTTTCAGCGCGCGCGCCGGGTGAATTTCCAGAGGCCCGCATGTCGACGACGTCGGCGCCGCGCCGCGCCGCATCGCACTACTTCACGAGCGTCGATATTCCCCTGACGCCGGGTTATCCCGATGCGTTCGTCGACGACGCATCGCTCGACGCGTTCAATCTCCCGATCGGCTTGCGCGGGCGTCGCGCCATGCTCCTCCGCAAGGCGTTCAGCTTCTCGATGGACGAGCCACGACGCGTCGGGAGCACGCTCGAGATCCCGCTCCGCATCGAGAACACCGGCGCGGGCCACCGCGTGCCCGCGGGCTTCAGCCAGGAGCGCGAGATCTGGGTGGAGCTCACCGTCACCGATGCCCGCGGCGACATCGTCTACCAGGTTGGGAAGATTGCGACCGACGACGCCGATCTCACCGACAAAGTGTTCCTTCGCGTCAGCACATCGGAGCAAGGCTTCGACGGGAAAGGTCGCCCGCTCGGGATCTTCGGCGCGGACGTGGTCGACGGCCCCGACGTACCGCGCTGGTCGCCGAACCCGCGGTCTGGTGGGACGACCTTCCGCGGTCGCGGCCTCGTGAACTTCCAGAACGGCTTCTTCCGCTGTGTGCGCTGCATCGGCCTCATCGACGAGGCCGGCGCTTGCCAGCCTGGGCCGGGGCAGGGAAGAACGCGCGCCGATCGCTTCGACGACGGCGCCTACGACCTCGACACCGGCGAGTGCCGCTCGAACCTCTCCGGCGGCAACGAGCTTTTCGAGACCTACTTCCCGGTGGGGGCGCTCGACGCCGATCGCGGCATCACGAAGGCGCCCGACGCGATCATCGACACGCGTTCGGCCGCGCCCAACGTCCCGGTTCGCTACACGTACGAGATCGACGTCGGTCGACATTCTCCGCCGTTTCAAGTCGACGCGCGACTTCGCTTCCGCTCCTTCCCGCCCTTCCTCGTCAAGGCGTTCGCGGACTACGAGGCGAAAAAGAACGCGGCGCGGCAGCGTCCGAGCGGGGCGCAGGTGACGCGCGACATGCTCCGCCGGCTGGAGGTCGTGGACCTCGCCGACGCGCATTCAAGGACGGACCGGTGACGTGGTCCGAGGTCGTTTGGAGCGCCGCGGTGCTGCGCGGCATCGACGCGCGTGCGCAGCGTGAAATCGAGGCCGCCGGCGAGCTGCTCTCGTTCGAGCCCGGCGCGACGATCTTCAAGCAGGGCGAGCCGGCCGACTCGTTCTTCGTGATCGAGGAGGGCGACGTCGCCGTGCGCGCGACCCCGCGTGGCGAAGGCGAGCTCCGCGTCATACGCGAGGTGCACGCCGGCGAGGCCTTCGGCGAGGACGCGACGCTGCGCGCAGGCGGAAGTCGGCAGATGGAAGCGGTATGCATGTCCAACGTGAAGGTTGCGCGCGTGCCTGCGCCGGTCTTCGCGCGAGCGGCGGAGCGTGGCGGCGGAGGCGAGATTGCGGCCGACCGGCGCCGCTCGCTCCAGCGCGCGGGCACCCTCGATCTCCTGCGAACAATGGCCTACACCCGTCGTCTGCCCGAGCGCGATCTCGAAGAGCTGCTCGATGCGGCGCACCACATCGCCCTCGCGCGCGGTGCCGTGCTCTTTCGCGAGGGCGAGCGCGCGACGCACGTCTACTTCATCGGCGAAGGCTTGCTCCAGGTGCAGACCGAGGACGATCACAAGCTCCACGTGAAGGCTTACCTGGGTCGCGGCGACGTCGTTGGCGATGCCGAGCTTGCGATTGGCGAGAGCCGGCGCACGAGCGCGGTGGCCACCGGCGCGAGCTTCGTGATCGCGATCGAGCGCCGCGCGTTTCTCGCGGTGGCGGGGCGCCACCCGGCGCTACTCGATGACATCCGCCGCGTGGTCGAGAAGGGCGAGGACAACCAGCTCGCGATCCGCGCTGGCGTGAACACGACCCAACACGTGTTCAAGGATCTCTACAGGCTCCAGGTCGCGCGCTCCCTGCTCGTCATCGATCAAGACGCGTGCGCCCGCTGCGGCCACTGCGCTTCGAGTTGCGCGAGCGTGCACGACGACAACGTCTCGCGCCTCGTGCGCCGCGGCGACAAGGTGGTGACGCAGCTCGAGAGCGCGCGCCAGGTGCCGCTGCTCGTTCCGAACAGCTGCCAGCACTGCGAGAACCCGGCGTGCATGCCCGACTGCCCAACCGGCGCGATCGGACGCGATCCGCGTGGTGAGGTGTTCATACGCGAGGACCTCTGCACCGGCTGCGGCGCCTGCGCGAAGGGCTGCCCTTGGGACAATATCCAGATGGCGCCGCGTGCGAAGACTGCGCCAG
>CAXSGV010000361.1:4271-7409 GCA_964236615.1 uncultured Polyangiaceae bacterium | reverse complement strand
TTTTCCGCGCGTCGAGTTGGCGACCATGGTGCCGCTGGTGATCGTGCCCGAGTAGACGCGGAAGAAGGTGAGGTTGCCGTGCGGGTCGTTGATGATCTTGAAGGCGTAGCCGGCGAAGGGCGCCTTGTCGTCGGCGGCGCGCTCTTCTTCCTTGTCGGTGTCGGGGTGGACGCCCTTGACCGGCGGGATGTCGAGTGGCGACGGCAGGTAGTTGCACACGGCGTCGAGCAGGGGCTGCACGCCCTTGTTCTTGAAGGCCGAGCCGCACAGCACGGGGAAGAACTTGAACGATGTGCAGCCCTTGCGGAGCGCGTCGACGATCTCGGGCTCGGTGACCTGGTCCATGCGGCCGTCGAGGAACTTCGCCATGATGGCGTCGTCGACGTCGGCGCAAGCCTCGATCATGGCCTCGCGCATCTGGACGCACTTGGCCTTGATGTCCTCAGGGACCGGGACCCACTCGTACTTTTGGCCCTTCGACTCTTCGTCGAAGATGGCCGCTTGCATCTTGATGAGGTCGACGACCCCCTTGTGCTGATCCTCTTCGCCGACCGGCCACTGGATCGCGACCGGCACGACGCCGAGGCGCTCGCGGATCGTATTCAGGTTCATCTCGAAGTCGGCGCCGACCTTGTCCATCTTGTTGACGAACACGATGCGCGGGACGCGGAACTTGTCGGCCTGGCGCCAGACGGTTTCGGTCTGGGGCTCGACGCCGTTGCCACCGTCGAGGACCGCGACCGCGCCGTCGAGCACGCGCAGCGAACGCTCGACCTCGATCGTGAAGTCGACGTGGCCGGGGGTGTCGATGATGTTGATGCGGTGGCGGATGCCGGCGTGCGGGCCTTCGAGCGGCTGCCAGAAGCAGTTGGTCGCGGCCGACGTGATCGTGATGCCGCGCTCTTGCTCCTGGACCATGTAGTCCATGGTCGCGGCGCCCTCATGGACCTCGCCGATCTTGTAATTGACGCCGGTGTAATAAAGGACGCGCTCGGTCGTCGTGGTCTTGCCGGCGTCGATGTGCGCCATGATTCCGATATTGCGAGTTCGTTCGAGTGAGATTTCGCGAGCCATGGCGTCCGTCCTTTCTTTTTGAAGCCTGTAAGATGCAAGAAACCCTCCCTGGCCCGTTGTCTTCCGCGAGGTGGAAGACCGATGAGATCCAGAGAGGGTGTCGGGGTGCTGCTTGTGCCGGTTCGCGTTCTCCGAAGAGACGGAACCGAGCGATGAGCAACCCGATCCTTATGTCGACGTAAGCATTTCGAAATTAGTGCCCTATCAAGTGTCGTAGCTGTCGCGCTGTCTGTCATCCTGAGCGCAGCGAAGGATCTCCTTCGCTCCGCTCAAGAGCTGACTACCAGCGGTAATGGGCGAACGCCTTGTTGGCGTCGGCCATCTTGTGGGTGTCTTCCTTCTTCTTGACCGCGTTGCCACGGCCGGCGGCCGCGTCGACGAACTCGGCCGCGAGGCGCTCGCGCATCGTCTTCTCGCCACGCTCGCGCGCGTACTGGACGATCCAGCGCATCGCGAGAGCGACGCGGCGCTCGGGGCGCACTTCGACGGGGACCTGGTAGGTCGCACCACCGACGCGGCGGCTCTTCACTTCGAGCTTGGGCTTCACGTTGTCGAGGGCCTTGCGGAAGACCTCGATCGGGTCGTCCTTGAAGCGCTCGGTGATGACATCGAAAGCGCCGTAGAGGATGCCCTCTGCGGTGGCCTTCTTGCCGCTGTACATGATCGTGTTCGTGAACTTCGACACGAGCTTGTCTTTGTACTTCGGGTCCGGCGTGATCTTGCGCTTGGGTACTTCGCGGCGACGGGGCATCTTCTAGATCCTCAGGCTAATCAGGTCAGGACTTGGGGCGCTTGACGCCATACTTGGAACGCTTGCGGTTACGATTGACCTTGTTGGTCGACGACGGACCAATGGCGCCCGAGGCGTCGAGGGTGCCACGGACGACGTGGTAGCGAACGCCCGGGAGGTCCTTGACGCGGCCGCCGCGGATGAGGACGACCGAGTGCTCTTGAAGGTTGTGGCCTTCGCCCGGGATGTACGAGGTGACTTCCATGCCGTTGGTGAGGCGCACGCGGCAGACCTTGCGAAGCGCCGAGTTCGGCTTCTTCGGGGTCGTCGTGTACACGCGAACGCAAACACCACGCTTCTGCGGGCAGGCCTTCAGAGCCGGCGACGCCGTCTTGAAGCGGGCCGCCAGGCGGCCATGGTTGATCAGCTGATTGATGGTCGGCATCTGGTCTCTCGAAACAACTGGTGAATGCTCGGTACCGGCACTTGGAGCGTGAATCGGTACGATGACCGCGAAAGAAAGCCGTAAAACGGATCTCAGGCCGCGGGGAGGCGCACTCTACTCGTGCACAAGGCTCTGTCAAGACGGCTCAGGGCAGGCTGAGCGGGCTGTCTTCACGGACGCGGCCACCGATCTCCGAGCAATTCGGACCAGGAACAGCCCCCAGGCAGGCGCAGTTTCGCTTCTTGCCGCACTCGGGGGGGAATTTCTCGCAGACGACCGCAATCGAGTAGCGATGCGGCAGCGTGCCGCTCGATTTGTGAATCACCATGCAATATTCGTCGGATCCGCAGCGAGCGCAGGCCGCGCCGTGCGGGTGGGCGACGGCGGCATCGGCCGCGTCGGGTGAGGCGTCGGCGGCGGCGTCGCGATCGGTTGCCGGCTCCGAATCGCGCGCGGCATCGGGGAGCTCCGCCGACCGAGCGTCGAGGGACCCATCGAAGCTAGAGGAGGCGGGCGCCACGGCGGCGTCGTTGAAGGGCGGATCGTGGGGGCGCGTGCATGCCGTGAGGAGCAGCAGCGCGCTCAGGCCGCCGGCGCGGCTCGCGCGCGCTACCCTCGGCCGCGACATGGCGCTCTTTCCGCCGCTCGACGCGACGCCCGAGGAGGTGCGCGAAGCGCTTGCTCCACTCCGCCACGATTTCTCGATCGCGGTGCACAGCCTGGGCAACGCGTTCGCGGTCGGCGCGATCGTGCGTGTGGCGCACAGCTTTCTCGCACGAGAGATCTTCGTCATTGGCGAGGCTCCTTATTATGCGAAGGCCTCGATGGGGATGGAGAAGTACGAGTCGATCGTGAAGCTGCCGGACGAAGAGGCCTTCTTCGCGGCCAC
>CAXSGV010000361.1:0-4261 GCA_964236615.1 uncultured Polyangiaceae bacterium | reverse complement strand
GGCATCCGAAGACGCCGGTCGGTTTGTCGATCGGCCACCCGAGGGCGACCGATCTGGGCCATCGAAAAGGATCACGCGCGGCGCAGCCTCTACGAGGTCGAGGCCTTTCCCCCGGGCGTGATCTTCGTTCTCGGCAGCGAGCGCGGGGGGCTCACGCCGGAGTTTGCGGCGCGCGCCGACGAGGCGATCGGCATCCCGATGTACGGCGTGAACCACTCGTTCCCGGTCGCCGTCGCCGCGGGCATCGTGATGAGCGCGTGGGCGCGCGCGCGGTACCATGCGCGCCGTGATGTCCCCTAGCCTTCGTCTCGCTCTCGCTTCGTTGCTCGCGATCTCCGGCTGCGGCGGCGATGCACCGGCGCCCGCCACGCCCGCGAAGATCGCGCCGTCAGCCGCGGCGACGACCACCGATGCCAAACCCGACGGCGGAGGCGCGGGCGCAACGCCTTACGCGGGTCACGGTTCGAGCTCGGTGGCGCCCGACGTCATCGCGCGGTTCGCACCGCCGGCGCTCCCATCGGACGTAACATCGCCGATTCAAGCCATGCTCGACGTCCGCGCGCCTTCGGGCGGCGCTATCACGGAGGACGGCAAGACGCTGTTCTTCACCTGGGCAGTCACGGGGACGCGTCACCTGTGGCGGGCCGACGGTCCGCAGCGCTTCCCCGTGCAGATGACCGGCGGCGAGGACATGGACTCCATCGCCGCCCTCGCGCCCGACGGGACCTACGTGGTCGTGTCGCGCGATCACCACGGTGAGGAGAACCCCGGCCTCTACGTTCAGGACAGCAAGGGCGGGCCGCTCGCCGTCATCCAACACAAGCCGAACGTGCAGACCGTGTTGCAGCTCGTCTCGGACGACAGCCGCGCGATCTACTTCCGTTCGAACGACTCCGCGAAGCTCGGCCCTGCGTCCTACGCGATCTACAAGTGGGACCGCACGACCAGGACGCGCGAGGTCGTCTTCGAGCAGGAAGGCATCTGGCACGCGGTCGACATCCAGAAGGACGGGCGCCTCCTCCTCTCGAAGGAGGTCGGCAGCAACATGGAGGAGATCTTCGAGTACGCGCCCGCGACCAAAACGCTGACTCCCCTCTTCGGTCAGGGCGAGCGCGAGAACTACGAAGCCGCCTACGGGCCGAAGGAAGAAGAGATCCTCGTCCTCACCCCACGCGCGTCCGAATACCGCCGAATCTACCGGTGGAACCGCGCGCAAAAGAGCTTCAGCGCGGTTACGCCCGAGATCGCGCACGACGTCTCGAGCTTCTCGATCGACCGCGCGCGCACGCGCGTCGCCTTCCATGTGAACGAGGCTGGCTACACGCGGCTCAAGGCGCTCGACGCCAAGACGCTCAAGGAGATCGCCCTTCCGAAGAAGCTCGCCGGCATGACCGCCGATCACATGACCGCGGGCGCCACCACGCAGAGCGCGCGCTTCACGTCGGTCAACGTCGACTCGGGTACCGGCCCACTGAACAGCTACGTCATCGACTGGAAGACGAACGACGTGACCCAGTGGCACGTGCCGAGCGCACCCGAGATCGACACCACCAAGTTCGCCCGCGCCAAGCTCGAGAGCTACCCAGCGCGCGACGGCACGCTGATTCCGATGTTCGTGCGGCGTCCCGCCACGTGCAAGGACGACCCCTGCCCTGTCATCGTCTATTTCCACGGCGGACCCGAAGGGCAGTCGTTCGCTGGCTTCAACACGACCGCACAAATCTTCGTCGATGCCGGTTTCGTGTTCATGATGCCCAACGTGCGCGGCAGCGACGGCTACGGGCGAAAGTGGCTGCACGCCGACGACGGTGCGCGCCGCCTCGAGGTCATCACCGACATCGAGGACGCTTCGAAGTTCGTGCGCTCGAACTGGGCTTCACGCGGCCGCGCGCCGAAGGTCGGCATCCTCGGCTGGAGCTACGGCGGCTACTCGTCGCTCGTCGGCATGACGATGTTCGCGGGTGCGTTCGACGCCGGCGCGGCGTCGGTCGGCATGTCGAACCTCGTCACGTTCCTCGAGAACACGGCGCCCTACCGGCGCGCGCTTCGCACGAGCGAGTACGGCGATCCGGAAAAAGATCGCGACGCTTTGAAGAAGCTGTCGCCGATCACGTACGTCGACCGCGTGGCGGCGCCGATGCTCATTCTCCAGGGTGCGTCCGATCCGCGTGTCCCCGTCGGCGAAGCCATCCAGTTCCACAACGCGCTCGACGCGAAGAAGATCAAGAATCAGCTCGTCATCTTCGCCGACGAGGGCCACGGCACGCAGAAGCGCGACAACCGCGTGCTCGAAATCGGACACATGTTGCGCTTCTTCAAGGAGCACCTCGCCGCGAGCAAGTAACGCTGCGCGAGTATCGCCTAATCAAGTGGCTGGGCCGCGCGTGGCGCTCAGTGGCCGCGGTTGCCTTCGAGGTTCCCGTGGCCGAGGTAGTAGAGCGTCGCCGCCTCCTCGCACGCGGCCGATCCGCCTAACGTCTCTGCGAGAGCCGCCCAGGTGCAGGTCGCGTGCGCGACCTCCCGCGACTTGTCCTCGATCGATTTGGTCCGCGTGACGAGCTCGCTGCGCTCTGCGGTCGTGAGCAGGTGCGGGTAGCTCCCGGGCGGCCCGGCGTCGACGACACGCGTCTCGGCGAGCGTCGCGGCGCCTTTGCTCATCTCCGCAAGGAGCTCCTTCGCGCGCGTGCCCGTCTTGGCGACCTGCTCGATCCGCGTGGCGAGCGCGGAGGCATCATCGGCCTTCAATGCGAGCGCGTAGTAGTCGCGTTCGCTTGCTGCTTGCGCTTTGCAGCCGACCCACGGCAGACCGCGCATCGTGCCGTCGTCGCGAAGGCCTTTGTCGAAGTCGACCCAGAACGACTCCTCGGCAAGCCAGCAAAGATCCTCGGCAAGCTTGTTCCAGCTCGCTTGCTCGCGCATGAGCGCGTTGAAACGCGCCGGGTCCGTGGCCTTCGTGGGCACGATCACCGCGTCGAGATCGGCGGTAAAGGCCTTCTTCATGCACTCGGCTGTTTGCGCGGCGGCCGCTTTCGTTTCGACGTTGTTCGCATTCGAGGCGAGCTTCGGCACGCAGCGCTTGTCGAGCGCCTTCGATGCCTCGGCGAACGGGGCGATCTTCGCCTTCGGTCGTGGCGGCGGCGTGGTCGCCGTGGGCGTGGCCGTGACCGCGGCGACCGTAACCGCGGCGGGGGCTTGCGTCGGCGCGGGTGTGGAGCCGCTGTCGATGTTCTCCGACCGGCAGGCGAGGAGGCTCGCGGCACCAAGGAAGACGACCAACGTAGGCGCGAGCGACGACCGATTTTTCACAGCGCCTTGATAGCACCGGATCGGCGCTGCATCGACGCGAGGAGGCGATCCTCACTTCATCTGCGGGAACCCGAGGTCCACGCCGCGGTGGCGCGGGTCGGGCCAGCGGGTGATGACGTTCTTGAGGCGCGTGTAGAAGCGCACGCCGTCTTTTCCGTAGATGTGGTGGTCGCCGAAGAGTGAGCTCTTCCAGCCGCCGAACGCGTAGTAGGCGAGCGGAACGGGGATCGGCACGTTGATGCCGACCATGCCGACCTGGATCTCGCTCTGGAACTTGCGCGCCGCGCCGCCGTCGTTGGTGAAGATGGCGACGCCGTTGGCGAACTCGTTGTCGTTGATCAGCTTGATGGCCTCGTCGTAGGTCTTGAGGCGCACGACCGAGAGCACCGGGCCGAAGATCTCGTCCTTGTAGATCGTCATGTTCGGCGTGACGTTGTCGAAGAGCGTCGGGCCGAGAAAGAAGCCCTTTTCATGGCCCGCGACCTTGAGCGTGCGGCCGTCGGCGACGAGCTTCGCGCCTTCCTTCACGCCGAGGTCGACGTAGGAGGCGACCTTGTCGCGGTGCTGCTGCGTGACGAGCGGGCCCATCTCCGACGTCGGGTCCATGCCGTTGCCGACCTTCAGCTTCGCCATGCGCTCGGCGATTTTCGGGAGCAGCTTTTCCGCCGCATCGCCGACGGTGATGAGGACGGAGATCGCCATGCAACGCTCGCCCGCCGAGCCGAAGCCCGCGTTGATGGCGGAGTCGGCTGCGAGATCCATGTCGGCGTCGGGGAGCACGATCATGTGGTTCTTCGCGCCGCCGAGCGCCTGCACGCGCTTGCCGTGCTTCGTACCGGTCTCGTAGATGTATTTTGCAATCGGGGTCGAGCCGACGAAGCTGATCGCCGCGATGTCCGGGTGCTGGAGCAACGCGTCGACCGCGACCTTGTCACCGTGCACGACGTTGAGCACG
>CAXSGV010000360.1:2978-7417 GCA_964236615.1 uncultured Polyangiaceae bacterium | reverse complement strand
GCTCGGTGACCGAGTGAGTCGCTTTGGTCCGGCGGTGGTTCATGTCGCGATGGTGGTGCGCGAGGTGGTGAGCGGTCATCACCACATGTGGTGACGTGGACCGCCGTTGGGGCTCGCGGGTCAGCGGCGGCGTCGGCCCGGGAGCAGGTCGAGCTCCTGGGCCCGAGCAACAGCAGTGCGCCGGCTGGTGGCGCCGAGCTCGGCCCGCCGGCAGACATCTGGGCGCTCGGCGTCGTCGCGTTCGAATGCCTCACAGGCAAGCATCCGTTCCAGGGGAAGAACGTGCTCGAGGTGTTTGCGGCGATCCAGCTCGGCCAGGCGCGCTCGGCACGCGAGCTCGAGCCGTCGCTGCCGAAGGCATTCGAGAAGTGGTTCGCGCGCGCGTGCGCGGTGCACGCGGGTGATCGATTTCCCGACGCCATCACGGCCACGACGGCGCTCGCGGAAGCTCTGCTCGTAGGCCCGCGACGCTCGCTCGATCGCACGAAGGCGTCCGAGCTCGTGACACCGCTCGATCTCTCCGTGCCGCGCACGCTCTCGACGACGACGCTCGGCGACAAGGCACGAAAGCCGGCGTTTCCGCTGTGGATCGTCGCAGCCGCAGCGACGTTCGCCGGCGGTGCAATCGCGGTCACGCTGATGCTTCGCCACGACGACGAGCCGCAACGCCCGCGACCCGTGACCACCACCTCGTCGTCGTCCGTTTCGTTGCCGGCGACCTCTGCACCGGCCGCGTCTGCTTCGAGTGAGCCCAGCGCGCTTCCGAGCGAGGACGCGAGCGTCGCTCCAATGCCATCGACGAAGCCGTCATCGTCCCCGAGCACGCGCGCCACCGGCGCGGCGACGTCGAAGCCCGAGCCGCCATCGACGGTGGGGACGACGGCGCCGCCCGCCTCCGCGCCGTCGGCCTCGGCACCGCCGACCGCGAAGTCGCCGTTCACGCTACCCCCTCTCGGACTATGAAAGGCGCGCAGTCGGTCCTCGCGCTCGCGTTCGCCGCAGCGCTGTCCGCATGGTCGCCGCGCACGAGCGCCGATGAGCCGGACGTTGGCGCAACCGACGCCGCACGCGCGGTCGCGCGCGGGCTCGCGGAGAAGGGCGACGCGGCGTTTGGCATGGGGCGATGCGATCAGGCGATCCCGCTGTGGAAGGATGCCGCACGCGCGTTCTACGCGACGACGATCGCGTTGCGCATCGCGCACTGCCAAGCTCTCCTCGGTCACGTCGTCGAGGCCACGGCGACGCTCGAAGCGATGACGAAGGTTCCTCTGCCTTCGACCGCGCCCGAGGCTTTCCTTGCCGCGCAGGCGCAGGCGCAGGCCGAGCTTCCGAGCGTGCGCGAGCGCGTTGCCACGCTCATCGTCGAGGAGCCGCATCCGCGCCCGATCACCGAGGTCGCGATCGACGACGTGCCGCTCGATCCATCGAAGCTCCGGTACCCCGTCGACCCCGGTCGGCATCGTGTGACCGTCAGCGCGGGCGTCGCTAGCTGGGAAGGGTTGCTCACGTTCGGTGATGGCCAGAAGCGGACGCTCGTGACGACCACCGTCCTCGTGCCGCGCCCCGAGCCGTCGCACGTATTTCGCAACGCCGGTTACGTCGTGGGCGGCGCCGGTCTCGCGTCGATCGGCGTCGGTGCGTTCGCGGGCATCGCGGCCATTACGCTCGGCCGCCCGCTCGAGCGGGAGTGTGGGCCAACGCGCGATCAGTGTCCGTCCGAGCTCCAAAGTCGCATCAGTCAGGTGAAGACGCTCGCGCTCGTAAGCGACGTCTTCCTCCTCGGCGGCGTCGTCCTCGCCGGCGCTGGTGGCTACCTGGTCGTGCGCGATCTATCCGCGCAGAGACCGCCACCAAGCGTGCATTTGGTCGTCACCGGATCGGGTGCATCGCTCCGCGGCGAATTCTAGTGTCAGTCGTACCGCTCCGCGTGGACCTGCTCGCGCGGCACGAGGAGCTGCTTCCGCAAGAGATCGCGCACCGCGCCGACCATCTTCTGGAGCCCACACGCATACGCGTGGGTCTTGCCGAGGCCGAGCGCTTCGAGCTCGGCCCACAGCTCGCCGACGTGCGTTTGCACGTAGCCGCGGCGCCCCTGCCAGGCGTCGGGCGCACGTGAGAGCGTGAAGATGACGCGCACGTTGGGGTGCTTCTTCGCGAGCTGCTCGAGCTCTTCGCGGTAGAGGATGTCTTCCTCGGTGCGGACGCCGAACACGAGCCAGAGTGGGTTCTCGTCCCCCTTGGCGAGCGCCGCGTGCATCATGCTGCGAAGCGGCGTGACGCCGGTGCCGGTCGCGATGAAGAGCGAGGGGCCGCTCTTGTCGATGGGGCGCGTGAAGAACCCCTGCGGGCCGATCGCCTTCAGCGTCGCGCCCGGCTCCATGTCGTGGAGGTAGCCCGAGCCTGGACCGCCACTCACGTGCGTCACCGCGAGATCGAAGCGCGGTGTGTCGCTCGGTGGCGACGCGATCGAGTAGGCGCGGCGAAGCTCGCCGGTCGGCAAGGGAAGGACGAGGCTGACCCATTGGCCCGCTTCGAAGACGAAGCTGCCGCCGTCGACGCGCTCGAACGTGAGCGCGCACACCGAGGGCGTGAGCTTCTTCTTGTCGACGAGGCGGACTTCGAGGGTGGGCGGGAGCGGCATTCGTCGGGTCGTCAGGTCTTCGGCAGCGCTTCGGAGCGGTAGGCGTAGGCCGCCTTCACGCGGGAATGTGATCGCAGATTACGCTCCATCCGCAAGAGCGCGTCGAGCACCGTGTCCTTCGAAAGCCCGCGAGCGCGCGCGGCCTCGAGCACCTTTTCGATGGGCTCCTTCGCGTCGGCCGGGTGAAATACGGCCCCCGGCATCAGCACGAGCGCGACGGGATCCGTCCGCCCCACGACGCGGCCGTCGAAGTAGGTCGAGCTCGCGAGAGCCTCGCGCAGCCCAGGCTCGGGTGCCGCGACGAGAAACGATGCGCCGCTCCACAGATCGTCGATGGTCCAGCTGCGCGAAGCGGGAGGCCCCTCCTCGGACGCGCGGAAAAGCCCGCGGTGCGCGCGTTCTAGGGGCACGATCCACCCGCGCGTCGCGACGTCGAGATCGGCCTCCACGTGACGCGCAAACCCCTGGGTCGCGAGCGCGTCGTCCCAGAAAGCGCGGCTGCGCGCCTCGAACCAGGGATCTTCAGGCCCGAAGGCGCCAGCGCGCGCTTCGAAGGCCTGCCGCATCCGCAGCGTGACCTCGCGCGCGGCGGGCGAGGCGCCGATCGCCAAGATCGCGTCGTAGGCGGTCGTGAAGTCCATCGGCACTGGGTGCTATAGTCGAGGACGCGATCATGCAGAACCGCGTTTTCTTTCCGCAGCAAGCGCTCGACCAGTGGCTCGCCGATGCGTCGGTCGATCTCACCGGCACGGATCTCACGATCCTCGGCGAGGGCCGGCGCTACCACATTGCCGAAGCGATTCACGTCGTCACCGAGGTCACGGGCTCGACCGACGCGAACGACGTGGTCGGTCGCGTGAAATCGAAGGTTTTCTTCGAGGAGCTCGGTGCCGAGCTGCTCGAGACCAGCATGATCCTCGGCGACAACGCCTACGACGTTCAGCCCGGCTGGCTCGGCGTGCCCGTCGGCTCCTTCGACGAGCACGTCGTCTCGCAAGAGCGCGCGAACGCGCGGGCGAGCCGAAGCGACTCCGATCCAGAGGAGCCGCACACCGATGAAGACCTTCTCGCCCGGTTTTTGCTCCGCAGCTTCAAATAGCCCAAGATCCGAGAGCCGAGCCTCATGACGCCTCTCGTTGCCGATCTCCTCTTCATCGCGACCGCGCTCGCGTACCTCGGTGCAAGCGCGCTGTTCGTCGGCTTCCTCGCCGGCATCAGCTGGCCGCGCACCGCTGCGACCGCCACGCCCGGCGCCTCCCCGCGGATCGCGCTCGTGCTCGTCGCGGTGGGCACCGTGCTCCACGCGGGCCACATCGTCGTCTCGTCGCTGGTGCTCCACGTGTGCCCCGTCGAAGGCATGCACTTCGCGATGAGCGTGCTCTCGATGTTTGCGTGCGTCGCGTACCTCGCGATGCGCAGGCGTTGGCGCATCGACGTCGTCGGCGCCTTCGTCGCGCCGGTCGCGCTCACGTTCTTGCTCGCGTCGCGCTTCGTGGCCACCGACGTCGGCGAGCCGTCGACGCGCATGAAAAGCGCGATCCTCCCGCTGCACGTCACGGTGAACCTCCTCGGCGATGGCCTCTTCACGCTCGCGTTCGCCGCTGCGGTCGCTTACCTGGTGCAGGAAAAACAGCTCAAAAGGAAGCACTTGAGCGGCATCTTCCAGCGTCTCCCACCGCTCGATGCGCTCGACAAGGCCGAGCATCGCTTCCTCCTCGCGGGCTTTCCACTGCTCACGATCGGCATCCTCACGGGGACGATCTGGGCGCGCCGCGTCGAGCTCGGCAGCACCGCCGAT
>CAXSGV010000360.1:0-2963 GCA_964236615.1 uncultured Polyangiaceae bacterium | reverse complement strand
CCTTCGGCTACGTCACGTGGATCCTGTTCGCGTCGGTGCTGCTCCTTCGTGCCGCGTGGGGGTGGCGTGGTCGCCGCGCCGCGTACGGCACGATCGCGGGCTTCGGCTTCGCTGTGATCGTCCTCATCCTCTACCTGGTGAGGAGCATGTCGCTCAGCGGTCACGAGGTCGCCTTTTTTCCATGAGCATCGTCGTCGTCGGCCTCTCGCACCGCACCGCGCCGGTGCAGGTCCGCGAGAAGCTTGCGACGAGCGCGGAGGCCCTGCCGCTCGTCCTCGCGCGCCTCGCGACCAAGCCCGAGCTTCGCGAGTCGCTCTTCTTGTCGACGTGCAACCGCGTCGAGGTCTTCGCCTCCGCCAACGACCCGCGCGCCACGGACGCGATTCGCGACGCGGTGGCCGAGCACGCCGGTCTCCGATCGAGCGAGGTTGGCCCGTACCTTTACGACAAGCGCGGTGACGAGGCCGTTCGCCATATCTTCCGCGTGGCTGCGAGCCTCGACTCGATGGTGCTTGGCGAGCCTCAGATCCTCGGCCAGGTGAAGGAAGCCTACGACGCCGCAACCCAGGCCGGCACGCTCGGCAGCTACCTCGGTCGATGCGTGCATCGTGCATTCACCGTGGCCAAGCGCGTGCGCAGCGAGACGCTGCTCGGCAAGGGGACCGTCAGCATCAGCAGCGTCGCGGTCGATCTGGCGCGGAAGATCTTCGGCGATCTCGCGGGCCATACGGTGTTGCTCGTCGGCGCAGGCGAGATGGCCGAGGCCGCGGCCAAGAGTCTCGGCAAGAACGGCCGTCAAATCCGCGTGGTGAACCGCAGCTTCGAGCGCGGCTTGTCGCTCGCGTCGGCGTTCGGGGGCGAAGCAGCGCAGTGGGGCGCGCTCGAGTCGGAGCTCGTTCGCGCCGACGTCGTCGTGACGAGCACGGGTAGCCCCACCTTCGTCGTCACGAAGGACCTCGTGAAGCGCGTCATCAAAGCGCGCCGTGGCAAGACGCTCTTCTTCATCGACATCGCCGTTCCGCGCAACGTCGACCCTGAAGTTCACGGCATCGACAACGTGTATGTGTTCAACGTCGACGATCTCGAAGAGCAAGTCGCCGAAGGTCTGAAGGCCCGCCACGGCGAGGTCGACGCCGCAGAGAAGATCGTCGCGCAGGAGCTCGCCGAGTTCGAGAAGTGGTCGCGCGGGCTCGACGTTGCGCCGACTGTCATCTCGCTGCGCGCCAAGACGCGAGGCGTCCTCCTGGCCGAGCTCGAGCGCACGCTCGGGGGCCGCTTGAAGCACCTTCCCGATGGCGATCGCGCCGCGCTCCTCCAGATGATGGAAAGCGCGGCGAACAAGCTGCTTCACGCGCCCATCACGCGCCTCAAAGCGGGCGCGGTCGCGGGCGAAGGCGCCGACAACGCGAGCGTGCTCAAGCATCTCTTCGACCTGCCCGAGCTGAACGACCTTCCGCCTGGCGCCGGTGCATCCTCACGCGACGTGAACGCCGACGCCGCGGCCGAGGCCGACGACGCCGACGAGGTCCAGGCCTCCGGCGCGCGCCGCCTGCCGCACTGACGTTCGAGTGACGGGTGTCGGCGCGGCAGCGGCGTCGGCGCTCAGGCGTTGAGCTGCGGCGGGCTCGACCCGAACAGACCGCGCGCACGGGCGAGGAGCTTGTCGAGGGTATCGACCGGCGATCCACTGGGCGCGTCGCGACGCACGGCGACACCGACGCGCTTCATCCACGCGAGCTCGTCCTCGCTCATGGCGCCGCGATCGAGCGCGGTCATGGCCTCGTCGAGCTCGCGCCCGTTGCGGGGACCGATCAGTGTAGAGTGCACGTACGGGTTCGACAGCGCGAAGCGGTAGCAATCGGAAGCGCGCGGTGTGCGTTCGTCCTTGGGCGTCAGCGTGGGATCGAGCAGCTTGCCCCAGCGTGTGGCGGTGAACGAGACCACGCCGGGCTTCCGGGTAGCTGCCTGCGCGCCGGCGCGCGGGTCGGGCGCGTGGAGCGCGTCGAGGGCGGCGGGCGCGTCGAGCGCGTCGAGGTAAGGGAAGACCTCGTGCTCGGCCCCGGGGTGGGCCGCGCTGTAGCGGAGCATGACGCCGCCGAAGCGCGGATCCTTCACGATGCGCTGGAAGGTCGGGCGGTGGTGGCTGGAGACGAGCACGTGCTTCACCTTGCCGGTGCGCTGGAGCTCGAGAGCGGCGTCGAGGATCTTCTCGGCAGGCGAGTCATGCCACCACGCGAGCACGAGCAGATCGACCTGCTCGACGCCGGCGCGCCGCATCGCGATCTCGACGGAAGGCCGCACCATCCACGCGACGCGCGAGTAGCTCTGCACGGCGAGGACCATCTCGTCCCGCCGGGTGCGCGCGATGCTCTTGATGGCGCGCCCGAACCCCGCGCGGCGACGTGATCCCCAGAACAGAAAATTGATCCCGCGATCGAACGCGCGCCGCACATCGGCCTCACCGACGCCGTAGCTCGACGCCACCGCGAGGCGACTCACCGCGAGCCCCGTCGAACCGAAGCTGACCTTGTCCCATCCGACGTTCATGCTGCGCTCCCTGGAGTGTGGTGCTGCTGCGTGGCTGTTTCGTGACTAACCCGACGTCTGGGTCGCTGGATAGACCGTGTTCTGCGCTCGATTTGCAGTGGTGCGCCCTTTGTAGTGACCGGAATGACATTCTGGTCACGTTTGGCGAATCGTCAAGGCGGCGGCGCGAAAAGGCGGAAGAGAGAGGAGAGATCAACCGCCACGACGCCACGACGCCACGGGAGAGGGAGAGGGAGGGTTGGGTGGGACGCGGTCGGCGGGGGGTTGGTCACCACCGCCACGAAGAGGTCCTGCTCGCTGGGGCGACGGGCCGCGTTGGGAGTTGGGGTGCGGGCTGGAGATCGTCAGGCATGTCGTCGGACCCCAGCGGCAGGGTAGTTGTCGCCTCTCTCGAACATTGATGAGCGGGGCAGAAC
>CAXSGV010000359.1:0-7437 GCA_964236615.1 uncultured Polyangiaceae bacterium | reverse complement strand
TTGCATGAACAGCGCATGAAAGGACAGTACCGTTCCGACCGATACCAGGCCGCGGAACGCGAACGTCGCGACGATGGCGAGCACGGCGAGCTCGACCAGGTTGACGCCAATCGCCGACGACCTGGGCACGAGCGATCCCAGAAAGGTCGCGCGCACGTTCCATGACACGACGCGCGCCGTCGTCTCCAGGAAGCGGTCACGCAACGTCCCCTCGAGCGCGAACGCCTTCACCACCGGCTGCGCGCCGAGCATCTCCTGCACGTCACCGAGGGCGTCGGCCTCCGCTGCGCGGCGCTCCTCGGTCGCGCTCGTTGCGCGCCGGGCGAGAGGGCGCGCCGCGAGGAGGCACACCGGAAGGAGGAGCGTCGCCACCGCCGCGAGGCGTGCGTCGAGCACATAGAGCAACGTGAGACCGACGACGAAGCTCGCGACCGCGCGCAGGAGCGCGGGAAAGGCCCCACCGACCGTGTGCTCGATGGCGGCAACGTCCGTCGAGAAGCGCGTGAGGATCTCGCCGCGGCCGGTACGGGCGAACCACTCGAGTGAGAGCTCCGTGATTTTCGCGAAGAGTGAGCGCCGGACGTCGTTCGCTACCCGCGCGCCGAGCACGGCGTGAACGCGATCTTGTCCCACCCCGACGATCGAAGCCACGATCGCGAACACGCCCAGCCCTCCGAGAATCGTCGCGAGCGCCCCGCCATCACGGGGGAGGATCGCTTTGTCGACGAGCCACGCGAAGCTCAACGCCGACACCGCGCCGAACGCCACGTCGACGAGCACGCCGAGCACGAGGCGCGCGCATTCCACACCGCGACGGCGCTGCCTGCGCCGAGCACGAGGAGCGCCGTGAGAGCACGGTAGGGGCGCAGCACGCGCCCGACGCATGACGCGAGCGCCACGATGTCACTCCGCGAGCCGTGCTCAGCCTTCACGTGGGGGTCGCGTAGACCTTCTCCATTTTGGCGAACAGGCGTGATGCCGCGATCCCCTGCCCCGCACAGAACGCGATGAGCTCGTTCGAGCAAACGATCGGGCGCGACGCGTCGGTGTACTGAACGCTCATGATGTAACCGAGCCAGGGCTCTTGCCCCAGCGCGTAGACGAAGACCTCGTTCGCGCCCAGCCGCGTGACGATGTCTTTTGCTTTTTCGAAGTCGGAGCCGGAGAGGCGGCGCGACTGGTCCATCTTGCGCGTGAGTGGCCGCGTCAGAAGCGGGCCGTACAGCCACGACAGCGGCGCGCCCTCGCACTCCATGCCGATGAACACGACCGGCGTTGGACCGATCGCCGCGCGCACCGCATCGTAGAGGCGCGGTTCGAGGTTGTTCGAGTCCGCCGCGAGCAGACACTTGAAGTTTTCGAGCTCGACGGTGTACGCGGTCTTGCTCTCGACGCGAAGGTCCGCGTGCTCACCGAGGAACGGCACCGCGGTGATGCGGCCGCCGGGGACGTCGACGCCGTCGAGGAGATCGAGCTCGCGCACGTTCGTGAAACCGAGCGCACGCAGCACGCCTCGGAGCGAAGGATCTTCGAGCGCACCGCCGCCGCCGCGCGGGACGATCACCTCGCCGACCTGGTGCCGGATCTGGAGGAGCGTCTCGAGCAAGAAGTGATCTTGATGGTTGTGGGTGACGAGCACGTAATCGATGCGCTCGGGCAGATCGAGGTACGTGAAGCGCTCGAGCTCCGTCGGGTAGGCGTAGCTCGCGGTTGGATCGACGAGGATGGTCGTGTCCTTCGACTCGACGAGAACGCACGCATGCCCGAAGTACCGAACGCGCACCCCAGGTCCCGCCCATCGCGTGCGCTGCGGAGGTGCCGCGTCGGTGAAGAAGCTCGCGAAGAGATCGCGCTGCGCCGCAGGGACCGCGAGCGTGTCGGCGAGCGCCGCCACGTCGACCGGCTCTCGCTTGGCGCGTGCGAGGACATCGATCAAAGGCGACGCGAACGGCAGCGGGAGTGAAATGCTCGCAGGGTCCGCGAGGCGCGGCGTGCTCAAGGCGAACGCTCGGTGATCGCTCTCCGTGAGCGAGAGCGCGATGCTTTGCAGGCCTTCGTCGTAGAACGCACTTCGGTAGAGGACCCCTTCGAGAAAGCGCATCGAGGGCGCCCCGCCGAGATCGTAGACGAGCTCGACCATCCCGCGGAGAGCGTCGGGCACGCGGGCGTAGAGCGGCTCGAGCGAGAGCCCCTTCGCCTCCTCGGTCAGAAGCGCGTCGAGCACACGGATCGCGTCTGCGAGGTCGAGGAGTGGCTTCAGTCGCGCGAGCGTCGCGTCGAGGTGCGCTTGGATTTCGGGCGCCCGACCCTCTTCGATGTCGATGAACGGGCCACCGAGCATGGCCGGATTCTTCACTGCGGCAGCGTGAACCTGCGGCGCGAGCAGGAACGAGCGCATGATCTTCACGTGACCATTCGCGACGTGCATCGCGGCAGTGTGCGGCGCCACGAGGTGGCTCCAGGCGTACCAGCCATGGAACAGCGGCTCGAGCTTCACCGACGGACGCAAGTAGCGGAGCTCGGTCGTCATCGCGCTCAGGCTAACCTCAGCACTTCGGTCATGAGAAGCGCGACCTCGGCGACGTGCGGCTTCTTCATCATCGAGACGTGATCGCCGTGGACGCGATGCAAGGTGACACGTGCCGAGGTGAAGCTGCGCCATTCCGCGAGCGGATCCACGTCACTTGCTTCCCACGAGGGGCGATCGAGCGCGCGCAAAAGCGCCACCGGCACGTCGGAGTGCGGAGGCGCGTGGCTCGCGAGCGCGCGGAAGTTCGTCTTGCACAGCTCGACGTGACGGCGGACATCGTCGAGGTCGAGCCCGGCGAGGGGTAAGCCACGGCGCTCGGCCTCGGCGAGGACCCAGCGAACCTGCGCTTCGGGGTCGAGTGTGCGCAGCTGCTTTGCCTCGAGAGGAATTGCATCACCGACGATCTCGACGAGCAACGCCGCGTCGTCGAGCTCACGCCTCACCTCCGCTGGGGTTTGGTCGAGCGCAACGAGGGGGCCCGCCAGGCGATGCGCTCCTGCAAGAACTGCCACCGCATGCGCCACGATCGCGCCCATCGACCAGCCGCTGAGCGCGAAGCTGCCATCGCCGGCGACCGAACGAATCGCCTCGAGGTACCGCTCGGCCATCGCTTCGACGGTCTCGAGGCGCGGTGCCTCTCCATCGACGCCCTGCGCTTGGATCCCGAAGACGGGGCGATCGATTGTGAGCGCACGCGCGAGCTCCGCATAACAGCCGACGAGGCCACCGACCGGGTGCACGATGAAGAGCGGCGCGCCGCGGCCCGATTTTCTCAGCGTAACGAGGAGGTCATCGCGCGCCACGCCGTGCGCCGCCACCGAAGAAGACTGCTCGACCGCGGCGAAGGTGGCGAGCGTCTCCTCGAAGGCGCGCGCGACGCGCATGACGGTCGCCTCGTCGTGCACCGCCGCATCGTAGGACCATTCGTGGACGAGCTCGCCGCCGGCGAGGAATGCGTTCACCTCGACGAGGTGCGCGCGCGGCTCACCGTCCGCCTCCTCCGCTCCGCGCGATTCGCTCGCGGGAGCAAAGGGGCCCTCCGTCGTGAGCACGCCGTCGAGACGGCCCAAGTAATTGAAAGAGACCTCGGGAGCGATGGTGGCGAGTCGCTCACGTAGGGCCCGGTCTGGTGAGCCGTGGCGAAGGATTCCGAAGGAGATGCCGCGGCGCGGGAGCTCTCTCACGACGCGTGTGACGGCTTCGAGGTTCTGTAGCGGCGTCAGCGCGTCGCGCCACACGACGGCGAGCGGGTAAAGCGACGTGAACCAACCGACTGCGCGCGAGAGATCGAGCGCGGTGCCTGGAAGCTCTTCACGCCCGTGCCCTTCGACAGAGAGGAGGACGTCTTCGCTCCCTGTCCAGTGCGACAGCGCGCGACCCATTGCTGCGATCAGCGCGTCGTGCAGCGCGGCACCACGCGGAAGGGCCCTCGCCAGCGTGGCGGTCGCACCTTGCGGAACGGCGCGCCGCAGGGTGCGGGGCTCGGAGGCGACGCGCTCGCCATCCCGATCGCGAGGAAGCCGCGCGGGCGCTGTCGTCGCAACCCTCGACCAATGCGCGACGTCCGCGGAGAGCGCGTGCGCATCGTTGGCCACAGCGTCAACGAGGCGCGCATGGTCGACGAAGCGTGCAGGAATTGGCGCGAGCGCGATGGGCTGGCCGCTCGCGCGCGCGCGCCACGCCAGCTCGAGATCGGCAAGCAGGATCCGAAACGAGACCGCGTCGACGATGAGGTGGTGTGCCGCAACGAGGAGGCGGGCATCGCGCGCTGGGCCCGTCGCGAGGAGCACGACCGTCGCCAAGGGCCCGCGTTCGAGGTCGAAGGACCGCTGCGCGCGCGCACAGGCTTGGGCAATCGCCGAGGGTAGGTCGGCATCGGAGACCTCGCTGAGGTCGACAACCGAGACGACGCGTCGTGGCGGCGCGTCGGGCAACCACTCCTGCGTCCACGCGCTGGCGTCTGCCGCGGCTGCGGGCGCGTCGGAGCGACGCACGAAGCGCGTGCGGTCGAGACCATGGTGCTGGAACACGGCGCTCGCTGCTTCCTCGAGGAGCGTCGCGTCTACCGGGACACGACACCGGAGCAAGACGGATTGATTGTAATGTGCATGCTCGCGCCGGCCGGCGTCGAAGAACCAGCGCTGGATCGGCGTCAACGGCACCGGCCCCGGCAACGCCTCGGGCTCGGGCTCGGGCTCGGGGGAGCCTGCGCTCGACCGCCCGGCGGCGGCCGCCATCGCGCGCAAGGTCGGGCTCTCGAAGATCTGCCGTGGCCGAATCCGCATCCCGGCGGCGGCGCTACGCGCAATGACCTGCAACGCGAGGATCGAGTCGCCACCGAGCGCGAAGAAGTCGTCGTCGCGACCGATCACGGGCTTTCCCAGCACGGCTTGCCACACGCTAGCGAGCGCCTGCTCCGCGGGTGTGATTGGTAGCTCCCCGGCCTCGGGCGACGCGGCGAGCTCGGCGTCGCTGGCGTGCGCGAGCAGGGCCTTGCGGTCGATCTTGCCGTTCGCCGTGAGAGGAAGCGTCGCGTGGAGGACCACGTCCGCAGGGACGAACGCGGGCGGCAGCTCCGCGCGAAGGTGGACGAGCAGCGACGACGCGGCGCTGGTCCCGACGACGTGCGCGACGAGCCTGCCGTTTGCGAGCACGACCGCTGCGTCGGCCACGCCGGGCGCGCGACGCACGGCCGCTTCGACCTCGCCGAGCTCGACGCGATGGCCGCGCACCTTGACCTGGTCGTCCTCGCGACCGAGAAAGCGGACGCGGCCGTCGAACCCGAGCACGACGAGATCGCCCGTCCGGTACGTACGCGCTCCGTCGGGTGCACCGAGAAATCGCGCTGCCGTCTCCTCCTCTCGGTTGGCGTAGCCGCGCGCGACGCCGTGGCCGCCGATCAGGAGCTCGCCGACGATTCCCATGGGCACGGGCCGGAGCTCGCGATCCACGATCGAGAGCTCGGCTCCCGCAATGGGCCGCCCGATGGGTACGAAGGCCTCCTTGGGTCGGTCGCCCTCGTTTCGCACGCGCTCGACGACGCAGCCGACCACAGTCTCGGTCGGGCCATACTCGTTGAAGAGCATCGCGTTGGGGTCGAGCGCGGTCAGCGCATCGGCGACGGCGCGCGCGAGTCGCTCGCCGCCGAGGACGATCGCGCGCGCGATTGGTCGCGGCGCGGGGCCGAGCTCCGCGACGAGCAGCGCTGCGTGCGCGGGCGTCATTTTCAAAAGTGCAGGAGGCTTGCCGTACGAAGCGAGCGCGGACGCCAGTGGCGCGATTCCGTCCCCTTCCGGAGCGAGCACGACATGACCGCCCGTGACGAGCGGTAGCAACAACGTCGTCAGCGTGAGATCGAACGCCGCCGAGGTATGCACGATTGCGCCGTCGCCAGGCCCCTGCTCGTACGCGTTGCGCGCCCACGCGAGGTAGGTCGAGAGCCCGCGATGCTCGACGAGAACCCCTTTCGGTCGCCCCGTCGATCCCGAGGTGTAAAGCACGTAGGCGACGTGGGAGGGCAGGACGACCGGTCGCGGGGCGAAGTCGACCTCGCTGGGCTCGCGAACATCGACCGTCACGACACAGGCATCGCCGGCAATCGCGTGCGCAAGCTCCGCGGTCGCTGCGGTCGCGAGAACGAGCGTCGCACCAGAGTCGCCGACCTGGAATTTCAGCCTCGCCGCGGGGTGCGCTGGGTCGAGCGGCACGAACGCACCGCCCGCGGTCGCTACGGCGAGGATCGCGACCACCAGCTCGGCCGAGCGCGGAACGCACACCGCAACGCGAGTCTCGGCGACGACGCCCCGGCGCGCGAGCTCACGCGCCAGGCGCGCCACCGCGCGGCGAATGTGCTCGTACGAAAGCCGGCCGTGCACGAGATCGATGACCGCGACCGACGCCGCGTGGGTCGTTGCGGTCCGCGCGAACCACGCGGGGAGCGTGTCCGATGCGGCGGGCTCCGGGCCGCGCAGACGTGCGGCGGTCGCATTCGCGTCGGCGTCGGCCTCGAGAGCCAGCGTGGTGGGGCAGGCATCCTCGGGGATCGCCGATAGCAAGTGCACGAGGCGCGCGATCAAGGCTTCGACCTCCACCGCCTCGAAGCGCTCGGCGTCGTACGCGATGCGCAGCTCGAGCTCGTCCCCTGGCGCCGCGACCACCGTGAGCGGGTAGCTCGTCTGCTCGGCGCCGCGCACGTCGACGAGGCGCAAGGAGGGCGTGGCGCCCCCCACGGCGGACTTCACGGGGAAGTTCTCGAACACGACAATGCTCTCGAAGAGCGGTGTCTTCGTGGCCACGCCACTGCACGCCTGCGCGGTTGCGAGCGGCGTATCGGCGTGCTCCCGCAATGTGGCGAGCTCCTGCTGCAATGCAGCTAGCCAGGTCGCGGAGGACGACCCGACCCCGGCCCGCGGCACCACGATCGGAAGCGTGTTCAGGTAGAGACCGACCGCATCGCCCACGTGCTCGAGCTCGGCGGGGCGCGCCGCCATCGTGACGCCGACGACCACCTCGCTGGCGCGCGCGTACCTCGCGAGCAGCTCGGCCCACGCACCGACCACGATCGTGCTCGCGGTGAGCGCGTGCGTGCGCGCAAACGCGGCGAGCCGCGCGGTGGCCTCTGTCGACAGGCGGCGCGAAGCTTCGCGTACGACCGCGACGCTCGCGTGCGCGCTGCGCTCCCTGCCGAAGCCGAGCGGCGTCGGTGCTTCCACGTGGCGAAGGCGCGCTTCGAACCAGCCGCGCGCGGACACGTGATCACGCCGCTGCAACCAGTCGGCGTACGTGCGGAACGCAAGCGCGGGGGCGGGCGTCACAGCGACCCCGAGCACGTCGGCCATCAGCTCGCCCATCACGATGGCGACCGACCAGCCGTCGAGAATGAGGTGGTGGTGGGTCCATACGAGCTC
>CAXSGV010000358.1:2837-7444 GCA_964236615.1 uncultured Polyangiaceae bacterium | reverse complement strand
GCCAGGTGACGTCGTCGTTGGCGGTCGACTTGAAGAACTCGCTGATGGTCTCGGTCGCGAGCTTGGAGGCGACGTCACCTGCGCGATGACCCCCCATGCCGTCGGCCACGACGAACAGGTCGTACTCTTTCAGCACAACGAACGAATCTTCGTTGTGCTCGCGCTGGAGCCCGACATCGCTCAGGCCGGCTGCGATTGCGCGCATCAACGAGTTCGCTCCATCGGAAGCATCAGAGGTGAGCAAGGATTTCATCGGGTATCGGGGGTGTCAAGCGCGGGCGCGTCCTGTCGAGACCGGTCCTGTCGAGACGGGTCGTGTCGAGACGGGCGCGGCCCGGGCGTCATACCTCGAGGATGTCCTTTTCTTTCGAAGCGATCAGTGCGTCGACCTGCTTGATGCCTTCGGACACGGTGTCTTCGCACTTCTTCTTCGCGCGTTCGACGTCGTCCGCGCTGGCATCGCCCGCGTCGTCGATCTCTTTGTACATGTCGATCGCTTCGTGCCGGCCCTTGCGGATCGTCACCTTGCATTCCTCGCCATACTTTTTCGCGATCTTCACGAATTCCTTGCGGCGCTCCTCGGTGAGGGGCGGGAGCGGTAGGCGGAGGATGTCGCCGTCGCTCTGCGGGTTGAGGCCGAGGTCCGCCTCGCGAATCGCTTTCTCGACGGCCTTCATGGCGGTCTTGTCCCACGGCTTCACCGTGAGCAGACGGGCCTCGGGGACGTTGATGTGCGCCATCTGCGCGAGCGGCGTCATCGTCCCGTAATAGTCGACGCGAATGCCGTCGAGCAGGGCCGGGTTCGCACGACCTGCGCGAAGCGTCGACAAATCGCGCCGGAGCGCGTCGTGCGCTTTGCTGATTGCCGTGATCAGCTCTTTCTGGACATCGTCGAGCATTCGCCGTCTCCCTACGGGGCGCACACCTTACCGCCATTTGGAGCCATACCGCTAGGACCTACCGAAGCGACCAGAATATTCGGAGGAAAAGCGTCGTCTACCCATCGGCGCAGCCAGCGCGGTAGCCTCCGCCCCGAAACACCATGCTCCGGCGCCCCCTCCTTCTTCTCGTCGGCCTCGGGCTCGCGGCGTTCGCGGTGGGAGCCGAAGGGGCTCCGCCGGCGGCGGGAGGAACGTCGAAGGCCGATGGCGGAACGTCGAAGGCCGATGGCGGAACGTCGAAGGCCGACGTGAGCCCGCCCGCGCTCGACGACGTCGAGCACATGTGTGCGCTGCTCACGTCGTGCGAAGGCTTGCCGATCCCGCCGTCGCTCGTGCCGCGTGATTTCGCCGCGTGCGTGAAGACGCTGACCACCGAGATGACCTCGGCAAGCGCAGTGAATTTTTCGCTCACGCTTCGCGAGTGCGGTCTGCGCGCGAGCTCGTGCTCGGGTCTCCGCACGTGTGCCTTGCGCGGCGCGAGCGCCGAGACGTGCACCGGCCGCGGCAAGGCTTCGCCGGCGGGCTTCTGCGACTCCGAAGGCCGCGCGATCAGCTGCTGGCACGAGAAGATCCACGCCGTTCGCGATTGCCCACGCGGTGGCGAGCAATGCGCCGTGCGCGAAGGCGAAGCGCTCTGCACGCTCGGCGCTTGCCCGGCCGACATGAAGGACAGCGCGAGCCCGATCTGCTCTGCGTCAGGCACGCGCATCTTGCGCTGCGAGAAGGGCAAGCTCGCGAGCCTCGACTGCGGCGCCTTCGGACTGAAGTGCGTACAAGCCGAAGGCGGCCCCGGTTGCGCAACCGTCGGCAAGCCTTGCATAGCGGGCTCGAAGCGCTGCGAAGGCAACGTGGCGATCGGCTGCTTCAACGGACGCGAAACCCGCGTCGACTGCACGACGGCGAACCTCGTCTGCAACGGCGCGAGCGGCGTCAGCGTGGGCGCATGCACCGCGCCGGCGCCCCTAGAGGACGCGGGGCGCTGCGATCCTGCCGCGCCTCCACGTTGCGATGGCGCGACCATCAGCTACTGCGGTGCGGGCGGGCGTTCGCGTAGCTATTTCTGCAAGTCGCTCGGCTTCGCACGCTGCACGAGCGATCGCTCGGGGGCTCGCTGCGTTCCGTGAAGGTGTTGCTCGCACCTCCTGCGAGCTGGACGCCGAGCCAACCGAGCCTCAGTGGGTCCTACATCTGTCCAGGACAATCGCCGCCGACGACGTGGGCTCACCATGAAACGAGGGCAGCTTTTCGGACGGTCCGTGGCTGGGCCGAGTGTTGCACGGAGCGGCGCCATGACTCGTTTCAGCAGCTGGTGCATGTTGCTCGTCCTCGGCGCGGCTGGCTGCGCCGTGGAAGCAGACGACGGCTCCGAGCTAGCGTCTGAAGGGAGCGATGGAATTTCGGTGGCTCCGGGAGCCACGCTCACCATCGCGAGCGCGAGCGCGAGCATCGAGGACGCCGCCACGCCCGCCAAGAACGCGATCGACGGGAGCCTGTCGACGAGGTGGTCTGGGAAAGGCGTCGGCGCCTCCGTCACCGGCAAGCTAGGCGCTCTCTCTCGCGTCGATCAGGTGGGCATCTCGTGGTACCGCGGCAACCTTCGGGTGAACCATTTCGTCGTTTCGGTATCGAAGGACGGGACGTCCTATACCGATGTGATCGCAAGAGACAGCAGCGGCTCGACCAACAGCGTCGAGACCTACGTTTTGCCTACGCCCACGCTGGCCCAATTCGTCCGCATCACGGTCAACGGCAACAGCGAAAATACGTGGGCGAGCTTGAACGAGATGCGGATCGTCGGCAGCTCCGACATCACGTCTCCGGAGACGACCCTCGCGAGCTCAGGGCCGCCGCAAGGAAGCACGCAGACGACAGGGAGCGCGGCCTTCGCCTTCTCGTCGAACGACGCACGCGCCGCGTTTCAGTGCCGAATCAACGCAGGCGCGTGGGCAGGTTGCACGAGCCCGAAGAGCTACAGCAGCTTGGCCGCCGCGACCTACACGTTCGAGGTTCGAGCCGTCGACGCAGCAGGCAACGTCGATAGCAGCCCTGCTCGACGCGTCTGGTCCGTAGCGTCGGTTGTCGGAGTGACCAAGCCGGGGCGCGACAACACCGGCGTGCCGACTGGAACAGTGCTTTCTCGCCTCAATGGCAACCAGATCATCGACGCCGCGTGGATGGCTGCGCACCCCACGGGCATGCCGGCGGGCGCAGGCGCCGGCATCATGCAGAACCAAGACATCTACGGGACGGTGAGCATTCGGGTGCCTAACTTCACCCTCCGCAGGAGCATCGTCCGTGGGAAACAGACGCAGCCCGGTCTCGAGTGGATCGCGCTCGTCAACGTCACCGTCGGCTCGTCGACCGGGTCGCCTGTCGACGTGCGATCCACCGTCGTGATCGAAGACAGCGAGATCGCACCCACCTATCCGTCCTCGGGCACGACCGGCGTCTACGGATACAACTTCACCGCGCGCCGGCTCGACATTCACCACACCGTCGACGGCTTCGGGATCTGGTGGTTCACGAATCTCGAGGCCAACTGGGTTCACGACCTCACCTACTTCGACGAGGACGGCGGTCACACGAACGGCACCCACAACGACTGCGTGCAGCTGCACGCCGTCTCCAAGGGGCCTGGCGCCGGCGGAAGCGGCGGGCGCAACCGGATCGTCGGCAATCGCTTCCAGGCGTTCATCGCCCAGGACGCGGGCACGCCCGCGACGCAGGCCCGGACTCAGCTATGCGTTCCGACTCCCGGTGCCGGATGGGACCACCAAGCGATGTCGGCGTTCATGATCAACAAGAACGTGAGCAACACGGTGACCGACAACTGGATCGAGGGCGGCTTCGTACCGGTCAACGGGCTCGATTTGGGCAACGCTGATCTCGATCTGGGGACGTGGCAGCGCAACAAGTTCGACCGTATGCGCTACGACAACCCGAACGCGTACTACGGCTCCGGCGGATCGTACGACGCGCACCCGCGCCTCACGCTCTCCTTCCAGAGCCAGGCGATCGTCAACGCCGGCGCCGGAACGACGAATCGCAACGTGTTCGACGCAGACTCCGTCATGCCGGGAGTGACACCCGGTGGCGAAGTGACCGTTCGCTACTGATCTCCTGTGCCATTCGTCATCGGGATCCGTTTGCAGCGCCTGGAACAGCCGGGTCCACTTGCCCGCCTTCAACCAGCGGTCGAACCATGTCCAACGAGGAACACAGACTCGGCGTCATGGACAGTGCATGCAGTATGCACAGCAATTTCCGCTCGCCACACAACGCGAGGGCCCGCGAATGTCGCCCTCTGCTCTGCCCGTGCCCGTGCCCGGTCTCACTCTTCGAGCGTCACCGGAAATAGGAACGGGCGCTAGAACGTGCCGACGACAGCCAGGCCGCCGTTCTTCGGCCCCGCGACGGGCAAGACGTGGAAGCTCGGCTTGCTGGATGCGCTCACGCTTGCCTTCGTGGGGGTCGACCCGAACGACGTGACGACGAAATACGTGCCGACGCCGACGGCAGCCGCGCCGATGACCATCGACGTGATGCCGATGGTCGACGCGCTCTTGGCCTGATCGAACTCGTCCTGGCGGACGGCGTCGTTGCCTTGCGCCGCGGCCGCGTCGCTCTGGTCCTTGTGATCGCCGGCGCTGCCGAACTGGAAGTAGG
>CAXSGV010000358.1:0-2827 GCA_964236615.1 uncultured Polyangiaceae bacterium | reverse complement strand
TAGGCGCCGACGCCCAGCGCGACGAGGCCCACGCCGCCAATGCCGAGACCGAGACCGAGCTTCGTGGTGTTCGTGCCTTTCGGCTCCGGACCTTTGTCGGCGCCCGTCGACACGGTGTGCACCTCGGGTGGCGGGGGAGGTGTCGCCGCGACGGGCTCGGGCTCGAGCGCGGGAATCACGACCTCGGTGGTGGCGGGCCCGGCCGCGAGCGTGACCGTCTTCGTCCACGGCTTCATGCCGGGCGCTGTCGCTGTGACCACGCGCTCCCCCGGATCCATCGGGATGCCCGTGCCGAGCGCGGCGAGAGGGAAGGGTCCCTTGTCGACGTGGATCTCGAGGCCGTCGACGCGCGTCGCGGTGAGCGTGACCTTGTGCAAGGTCTTCTCGAGCGAGGCGACGTGATCGCGCGCGTACTTCTCTTGATCCTTTTTGCCTTGTGCCTGCGACTGCGTGGCGGCGCTCGTGAACTCGCTCCACGCGGAGGCGCTTCGGCCGTCCTTTTCGTGGCACGCGGCAAGGTTCAACAGCGTCGCGAGCTGCGGGTCGGCTTGTTGGCTTGCCGTAAAGCGCTCGCAGGCCGCCGTGGTCTTGCCCTGCTCCATCAGCTTCTGACCTTCTTGGTACGCGGCCTCGGCGAGGCTGCCTTGCGTTTGCGCGTGCGCAAGCGACGTGAACGACGTGAGCGCCGCGCTGACGACGAGCGCGGCGCGGTACCTGCGAGCAGTGCGGAGCATCCGCGAATCCTACTGCGTGCGGCCTGACTTCAAGGGATCAAATACGGCCTTGCCGGTTGCCGTCGCGGAAGGCTTCGCCGGAGTCGGCTTCGTGGTCGTGATCGTTGCTGTCGCCGCCGTGCTCGTGGTGGTGGGCGCAGAGGTCGCTGTCGTCGCGGATGGCGACGCCGTTGCGCTAGCAGCCGTCGCGGTCGCAGACGTCGTGACGAGCGGGGTGCTCCCCGCCGTCGTGACGACGGTCGTCGCAGTCGGCGCGTTCGTGGCGAGAACCGGTGCGCTTGCCGTCGATGACGCCAAGGTCGGGGGCGTGCTCTGGAGCTTCGACTTGACGACGAAGGTGACCGCTACACCGATGCCGAGGACAACGAGGCCGATCAGCACGCCCACGCCCGCCACGCCGAGCCATCCGCTTTTGGCGGGGGCCGGCGCCGCGTCTTGCGTCGACTGCGCGCCCCAAGCACCCCCAGTCGTTCCCGGGGGGCGATCACCGGGCCCCGGCGTGCGCAACGCAGACATCGCGGGCTGTTGGTGCTGTGGCGGAACGCCCGGTCCGGTTCCCATGCCGGCCGTGCCGGAGCCGATGCTCGGCGAGCTTTGCGGGACGCCCTGCGCCTGCGCGCCCGGCCATGGCCGCGGGGCCGACCCAGCGCCCGTGCCCAAGCCGAACGGCGGAGCGCCAGGCCCCGTGCCGAGACCCGGAGGAGGAGCGGTGAGGAGCTGCGGCATCGTCTGCTGAATGCGCTCGAACGAAGCCGCGCTTCGCATCGTCGCAAAAGGTCGGAGCGCCATCGCGAGCTCGGCCACGTTCGAGAAGCGATGCTCTGGTTTTCGCTGCAGACAATGCCAGACGACCTGTTCGAGCTCGGGCGGGAGATCGGGACGCAAGATCCGGATGCCCGGCGCGTCCTGCTCCAAGATCTTCGCAAACAGCTCGCCGTAGTTGTCGCCCGTGTAAGGCAGCTGGCCCGTGAGGATCTGGTGAAGGATGATCCCCATCGACCAGATGTCGGTGCGCACGTCGACGCTTCGCGAGCTGCGAAGCTGCTCGGGCGACATGTAATAGGGGGTGCCGAGCATCGCCTTCGTGCTGGTCATCCCGCCGCTGTCGCCTGGAATGGGCTGCGTCATCTTCGAGATGCCGAAGTCGAGCACCTTCACGTGGCCCGCGCCGTTGGGACGGCGGACGACGAAGACGTTCGCGGGTTTGAGATCGCGGTGCACGACGCCCATCGCGTGCGCGCTCGCGAGCGCGTCGAGCGCTTGGAGGACGTAGTCGATGGCTTCGTCGACGGGCAGCGCGCCGCGTTGCTCGACGAGCTGCATCAGGTCGGCGCCGTCGAGGTACTCGAGAACGATGAAGGGCATGCCCGAGTCGAGCTTGCCGACGTCCATCACGCGCGCGATGTGCTCGCTGTTGATGCGCGCTGCAGCGCGCGCCTCGTTGAGAAAGCGCGACACGACCTCGGGGTGCCCGCTCATGCCCTCGAGCAGCACCTTCACCGCGACGCGCTGGAGAAGGATCTCGTGGTTTGCCGCGAACACAGCGCCCATACCACCGCGCCCAATCAAGTGCTCGATGCGGTATTTGCCGGCGAGAAGATCGCCCGTTTTCAAGAGGAGGGCGTCGTCGTCCGCCATCGCCGCATGCTAGCGGACTTCACGCGCCAGCGCATGAGAGCTGGGTTCCTTTGAAGGAGGAGTGTTGTTAGCCTCGCTCCATGTTCCGAGCGGGAAGTCTCGCAGTGGTCGCGCTCGTGGGCGCACTTTGGGGTTCGTACGCCGTCGTCGGCTGCGTCGGCGACATCGCGCCGCTCGGCGTTCCGGTCGAAGGCGGGGCGGGCGAGACCAGCACGGGAACGAAGCAGCTCGGCGAGACCTGCAGCGGCGGTGGCGACTGCGCGTCGGGCGCGTGCGGCGACGGCGTGTGCTGCGACACCGAATGCAAAGGCAGCTGCGAGAGCTGCAAGCTCGGCGGCTCGGTCGGCAAGTGCGTCCCGATCCCCGAGGGCACCGACCCCGACAACGACTGCCCCACGGAGCCGCTTCCCGATGCCGGTCCCCCGGTCGAGCCGGTGGACGCGGGCGAGCGACGC
>CAXSGV010000357.1:4994-7456 GCA_964236615.1 uncultured Polyangiaceae bacterium | reverse complement strand
CTGCTCGCGATGACGCAGATTCTCCCAGCCTTCGTCGTGGGACGCGTGAGCTTTGCACGCATCGACGCGGTCCTCGACGCGCAGCCCAGTGTCTCCGATTCGCCAACGGCGATCGACGCTCCACCCTTCGGCGACGCGCTCGCGTTCGAGCATGTGACGTTCGGCTACGATCCTGCCCATCCAGTCTTGAGGGACGTCACGCTCACAGTGCGGGCAGGCGAACGGCTTGCGATCGTCGGGCCGAGCGGGTGTGGCAAGAGCACGCTGGCGTCGCTGATCCTTCGCTTCTGGGATCCCGACCAGGGAGAAGTCATGCTCGACGCGCGCTCGCTCCGGTCGGTGACGCAGGCCTCGTTGCGAAAGCAGATCGGCTTCGTGATGCAGGAGGCCGTGCTGTTCGACGGCTCGCTGCGCGAGAACGTGCGCTTCGGAAACCCCGAGGCGACCGACGCCGAGGTGGAGGCTGCGTGTCGCACCGCCGCCGTCGCTGCGTTCGTCTCCGACTTGAAGCAGGGTTACGACACGCGTGTCGGCGATCGGGGCGCGTCCCTTTCGGGCGGTCAGCGGCAACGCGTCGCCATCGCGCGCGCGGTGGTTCGCGACCCACGGCTCTTCGTGCTCGACGAGGCGACGAGCGCGCTCGACGCGGCGACGGAAGCCTCCGTCCTCGACGCGCTCTCGAGCACGAGCACGGGCCGCACGGTCATCGTCGTCACGCACCGTCTCCGTACGATTGCGAGCGCCGATCGCATCGTCGTCCTCGACGCAGGTCGCGTCGTCGAGGAGGGAACACATGACGCGCTGCTCGCACGCGAGGGCACCTACGCGCGGCTATGGCGCCACGCTTCGGAGCAAGCCTCGTGACCCGCACGAACGTGGTGAACGCATCGGAGCTCGTCCGCGTGATCGACGACGCCTTCGACGCCTCGGAGATAGATGCGCTCTACATGCGCTTGGCTCGCTACCCGCGGATGCCGACGAACTTGCTCTACGTCGCAGTGGAAGACGTCGAGCGCCTTGCCGGCGGCGACAACGAGACGACGGCGCGCCTCGAGGGGTACCTCCCGCGCGAGCTCGTGGCGTTCGTTCCGCGCTACGTCGAGCGCGTTCGAGCAGTGGCTCCGACGAACGAGCCCATCGTGGGCGTCGAGATCTTCTTGAGCCAGCACGCGTCATCCGAGCCCCAGCGTCACGCGGGCTTCCATGTCGACTCGAACGAGCCAACCTGGGACTCGGCGCGCGTGGCGTGGGGATCCATCTTGCACCTCGGCCCGAAGCGCGTACTCGAAGGCGGAACGACGGTGCTATGGCCCACGTTGCCGGTGCCGGCCGAGGTCATGGCCCACTGCTTTCAACCAACGACCTACGAGCAGCTCGACGCGCTGTCCTCCGACTGGCTCGTCGTCGAGCGTCGCCAAAATCGCTTGCTCGCGTTCGACGGGCGTTTGCCCCATTTCGCCGGGCGCTGCCGCGCGATCCCGTCCGAGCCGCGTGTCGCGCTCGTCGTCACCGGGTGGGCGACCATTCCGCGCTTTGCGTCGCCGGCAGGGTTCTCGCACCTGACCGCGGCCGAGTACCGCGCTTTCACGGAGCTTCCCGAAGCCGTGCTCGACGGTGTGCGTCGCGGCGAGGCAGGGCCGCCGGACCTCGTGTCCGCGATGCAAAAGCTCGCCGCGATGTGAGCGCGTTCGCTGGTGCGCTGCAGATTGCGAATGCTAAGACTCGATGAGATGGGTTGCCTCAATAGGTACGCAGTCGTCGTCGGCGCGATTGCGCTCGCGGCGTGCAGCGATGACGCGACGACCGTGAACGAGGCTGGTCCCCAACCCGACGCGTCGGTCGCCGCGGACACCGGGTCCGTGCCGCCGGCCCTCGATGCCGGACCTGGCGACACGATGCCGCCGGCGCCGGAAGCGATCCTCCTCGACGTACCGTTCGTTCTGCAAAAGCCAGAGCTGCCGCGTGGATGCGAGGTCACCTCTCTGTCGATGCTTCTGCAAAAGGCCGGCGTCTCGGCCGCACCGGGCGCGGCCGCCGACAAGATGAAGCTCGCGGCGGCGATCGACAGAGTTCCGTACATGCAGAACAGTCTCTACGGAAATCCGAACACGGGATTCGTCGGCGACATGTACACGTTCTCGAAGCCTGGGTACGGCGTCTACCACGCGCCAGTCGCGCGCCTCGCGCAGACGATTCTTCCCGCACGCATCCTCGATCTGAGCGGGAGCGCGTTCGACGATCTTCTCACCCAACACGTCGGTCGCGCGCGGCCGGTGTGGGTCATCACGAACGCGAAGTTCGAGAAGCTTCCCGCGTCGTCGTTCACGACCTGGAAGACCGCAACCGGTGACGTCGAGATCACGTGGGACGAGCACTCGGTCGTGATCGTCGGCTACGACCCGACGTCGATCACGATCAACAATCCGCTCGCCGACGCGAAGAACCAAAAGCTGAATCGCAAG
>CAXSGV010000357.1:0-4984 GCA_964236615.1 uncultured Polyangiaceae bacterium | reverse complement strand
TCTGCGAAGCGTGGGAGCAGATGGGGAAGCAGGCGATCACGATCACGCCTTGATCGAGGCGTGACCCGCGCCGCGACGCCGTCCTGTGGAAGCGCCCCTCAGAGCGCGATGGGCCAAGCGAGGTGGCGTTCGAACATCATCTTGCGGTGGGCCAGGAGCTCTCCGGGGACGAGCGCGCCGAGCGCCTCGTGAGCACACGCGAACGCTTGCCGCAGCACCGGCAAAAGCGCGGGACAGTCGGCGGGCGTGATGTCCGTCAGCGGCGTGAGGAACGTGGCCACGTAGACGTCCAGCGCGGAGACTCGCGCGCCGCCGAGGTACGTGTGGCCGAGCGCGCTTTGAGCGCGCAGACGCGTGAGCAGGAGCTCGAGCTGCGCCGCGACGCGCGCACGGCTGCTCCGCGCGCCCTCGACCGTGTAACCGTAACGCTCCGCGAGCCGCTGCCCGACCTGCAGCGGAAACCCCCGTGCGCCGCCACTCGTGAGCGTGGCGTCGATCATCGCGAGCCGCCCGTTCCAGCCGAGGCCGTCTTCGCCAGCGATCTCGTGCAGCAAGCCCATCGTCTCGGCGCGCGCGGCTACGTCGGTCGGGATGACGACGTCCGGACCCGCGAGCCGCGCCGCGAGCGTCGTGATCGCGGCCCAATGCGTGCGCGGGGGCTCCGCCTCGTAAAGCACGACCGGCACGTTGTCGACGCCGGTCCACGCCGTGATCTCCGCGCCGTCACGCATCCGCCGAACGGTCATTGCGGGGATGTTTGCGATGGCGAAGATTCCCTTCGCGGCTTCGGACCACGGACTCGGCACCAGTCCGGAGACGACGAGCCGTACGCCCGAAGCGGCGCGCGCGGTCGCAACATCGACAACTTCGATCGTGCTCATGCCGGCTTAGCGTACGCGAGGTTGCGGCGAACGCGCCTTCAACGCTTCATGCGGACTGGCGTGAGGCCTCTGCGCGCTGGGGAAACACCCCGGTGAACGTGGTCCCGCCCACTGCCGTCGACTCCACGAAAGCATTGCCGTGGTGTGCGCGCGCGATCTCGCGGACGATGAAGAGACCCAGGCCCACGCTGCGACCGGTGCTGATGGCTTTCGCGCCGCGTGTCATGGGGCTGAAGAGGCTCTCTTGGATGTCGGCCGGAATGGGGTCGCCCTCGTTGTGGACCGCGATGGAGAAGGACGTCACCTCGATGGTCGAGCGCACGGTGATTGGCGTTCCGGGCCGGCCATGGGCCGCGGCGTTCGAGACGAGATTTCCGATCATCTGCGCGAGGCGGTTCGGGTCGCCGTAGCACTCCCCGTCACCGACGCGCACGTGCTCCAGCGTGCGCGACGGATGCGCGAGCGCAAGCTCTCCGATCGCGTCCTCGACGACGGCGTGGAGGTCAATCGGCTCGGGCGAGACCTTGAGACCGTTGCCGAGCCGCGCCGCCGTGAAGTCGAGGAGATCTTCGATCAACCGGGTGGCGCGGTCCGCCGCCCGCTTGATCTTGCTGAGGAGTCGCCCTTGCGTCGGCGTCGGACTGTCCTGAGCGAGGAGCACCGATCCCATCAGGATGGCTCCAAGGGGGTTGCGTAGGTCGTGGCTGACGATGCCGATCATCTGCTCGGCAAAGAGCGCTCGGTCCTTCGCGTCGGCATGAAGCTCGTTCGCCTCTTTGACGAGCTCCTCGAGGCGCTTTCGCGACAGGACGAGCTCGCGTTCGTACTTGTCGCGATCGCGCGCAACGAAGGCGGCGAGCTCGTGCACGATCACTCCGCTCTCGTCGTGCCGAAGCGCGTTGAGCACCATCGGGAGCGTCGTCCCGTCGCTGTGGACCACGTCGAGCTTCACCTCGGAGATCGAGCCCTGCATGCGCAAGAGCGGCGCCCAGTGGGTCTGGTGAAAAATGCGCCCTCCCATCGTGAGGAAGTCCTGCAAACGACGTCCGACGACGTCCTCGGGCGCGCGGCCCACCCACGCACAAAACGTGCGGTTCGCGCGACGAATCGTGCCGTCTTCCAAGGTTTGCAAGAGCCCGCACGCAGCGAGCTCGAGGAGCGCGAGCGACTCCGGTGACGGCTCGTGGCCGGACGTCACCGCCTACAGGTTTTCGCTTGCGAGAAACGCGTCGATCGCAGCCGTGCTGCTGCCCGGCGAGCTGAGATGAGGACAGTGGCCGACGTTGTCGATGACGCTCAACTGGGCGCGCTGCAGCTTGCTCTTCATGTACTCGCCGACGGTGCGTGGCGCGATGAGGTCGTCATGGCACTGCACGACCAGCGTCGGCGTCGCAAGCTTCGGGACCTCCGGTCGGTTGTCCGACAGGAAGGTGACGCGCGCGAAGTGCTTGGCGATCTCGGGGTCGGTCCTGCAGAAGCTGTTCGTCAGCTCGACGCCGAGCTCGGGCTGATCCGGCGCGCCCATGATCGCGGGGGCCATGTTGCTCGACCACCCGAGGTAGTTGCTGTCGAGCGTCTCGAGGAGGCCGTCGATGTCTGCCCGGCTGAAGCCGCCGACGTAGTCGCCGTCGTTGATGTAACAGGGCGACGGACCGATCATGATTTGCGCGGCAAACGCCGCAGGGTCCTTGAGGTTCGCGAGCATCCCGATCATCGCGCTGACCGAGTGGCCGACGAAGAGCGCGGGCCCTTCGCCGAACTCGCGAACGATCTCGAGCACGTCATCGGCGTACCCCTGGAGCGAGCTGTACTTCTTCGGGTCGAAGGCCGACAAATCCGAGCTGCCGCTGCCCACGAGATCGAAGAGCACGACGCGGTACCGCTTCGCGTACGCCGGCGCGAGCAGCCGCCACATGTTCTGATCGCACCCGAAGCCATGGGCGAAAAACATCGTCTTAGGGCCGCTCCCCGAGACGTTCACGTTGTTTCGGAGCTGGACGGACATCGCGTGAAGATAACGATGCCGCGGGCTGGATGCCCGGCCTACGTCCGCTTGCGTCGCGCTATTTTATTCATGAGCCCATCCGTGGTCGACGGGAAGCGAGCGACGCGTCCGGTCGTTTTCTCCATGTGCGAGCGATGAAGTGGGTTGCTACACCGGTCGTCGCGGTGGTCCTGATCGCGGCGGCGTCCTCTTCGTCGACGCACGCCGCCGAGCGCGAGACGGACGCGGGGGTGGATGCCACTCTGGGCGCGGGCAAGGTTTGCGTGGTCGACCCTTCGGCGCACGGAGCGCGGCTCATCCTCGAGCGGCACGCGGCCGAGGTCAGCTCACGACTCGGGCGACCCGCACGTCTGTCGGACATCACCGACCCGCACTGCTTCGCGTCGAGCACGCGCTCCGATCTCGACGACGACGGCGTCGATGATCTCGAGGTCACCGAGGGCTGCACGTGGGGAACGCAGGCTGCGCTCCACTTGATCTACGTTTCGAACCACGGGTGCCGGACGTTCGCGGGCGAGCTCGTGAGCGCCGAGCTCCTGCCGCTCGCGAGCAAGAGTCGGGGCGTACACGACCTCGAAGAGATTCGATCGAACGGATGCGCGGGCAACGACTTCACGTGGCTGCTTCATCGATGGGACGGGACGACCTACCGCGTTGCGGACGAGGCCACGTGCCACTTCTGCAAGGAGTCGCGCGCGCCCGCCGGTGCGAACAAGCATCCGTATTGCCAGCGGGAGCTCGGCCGTCGTTCGTAGTGCAGCGGTCGTCGAACCAGACAACTGTCGACGCTCGTCATACGCCACGGTAAAACGCGCCGCATGTCGCTCGCACACTACGTCACGATGGGACACTCTGGTCTTCGTGTCAGTCCGCTCTGCCTCGGTGCGATGACGTTCGGCAAGGAATGGGGTTGGGGCTCCGAGCCCGAAGAGGCCACGCGCATTCTCGACGCCTACCTCGACCAAGGCGGCAACTTCGTCGACACCGCGAACGGGTACACGAAGGGTCACTCCGAGGCGATCATCGGCGAGCACCTCGGGCGCGATCGAAAGAAGCGTGACCGCATAGTCCTTGCGACGAAGTTCGTGACGAACATGTTCATGGGCGACCCGAACGGCGGAGGCTCGAACCGCAAAGCGGTCATTGCCCAGTGCGAAGAGTCTTTGCGTCGGCTGCAAACCGATTACATCGATCTCTATTGGCTGCACGCCTGGGACAAGACGACGCCCATCGAGGAGACGATGCGCGCGCTCGACACGCTCGTCGAGCAGGGCAAAGTTCGCTACCTCGGATTCAGTGACACGCCGGCGTGGAAGGTCGCGCAGGCGCAGACCACGGCGCTCCTCCGGGGCTGGTCTCCGCTCATCGCGTTGCAGATCGAATACTCGCTTCTCCAGCGCACCGTCGAGGGTGAGCTCGTTCCGATGGCGCAGGAGCTCGGGCTCGGGATCACACCGTGGGGTCCGCTCCGCGGCGGCGCGCTGAGTGGAAAGTACAAGCGGGCCGACAAGGGCAAACACGAGGCGGGGCGGGGAGCGCGCGTCACGAGCTACCTCGACGATCGAACGTTCGACATCCTCGACATCCTCGACACCGCCGCGAAGGAGCTGAGCACGACGGTGCCCCGCGTCGCACTGTCGTGGCTCCAGAATCGTCGCGGCGTGACGTCGACGATCATCGGCGCGCGCACGATGGAGCAGCTCGAGGACAACATCGGCGCGCTCGACGTGAAGCTCACGCCCGAGCACATAGCGGCGCTCGACAAAGCGAGCACGCCGTCGCTTCCGTTCCCGGCCGACATGCTCTCGGCAGTCCCCACGTTCGCGTACGGTGGCACCACCATCAACGGTCAGGCCTCGAAGGCCTGGGCGCAGGCCCCGCAGAACGACAGCGAAAGGTTCTAACTACGATGAAGCGCTCTGGAGCCACACCCGAGGGTGAGTCTGCGTCTCAGTTGATCACCAAGCGAATCGCCGCGCTCGATGACTGGCGCGGTGAGATGCTCGGCCGCATCCGCACTCTGATCAAGGAGGCCGACCCCGAGATCGTCGAGGAGTGGAAGTGGATGGGCACGCCGGTCTGGTCCCACGGCGGGATC
>CAXSGV010000356.1:1376-7467 GCA_964236615.1 uncultured Polyangiaceae bacterium | reverse complement strand
GTGTTCGACGAGACGAAGTACACCGGGCCGCGTCGCGGTGGCGTCGGGCTCACGTACGCCGGCTCGACCTCGCCCCACCACCGCTGGGCCGCGCGCTGGTACTGCGAGTACGACGCGGCGAGCATGCGCACGTTGACGTCGGAGGGACGGCGCGCGAGCTCGCGCAAGGACAGCTCGAAGCGAACGCCGGTGAAGGCTTCGTGGAGGATCCCGAGCTCGTCCTCGGTGACGCTGAGAAGCTCGGCGAGCGTCGCGTTGTCCGGCATCACGAAGTCGGCGTCTTTGCCGAGCGCACGTAGCCGCTCGTGCATCTTGTTCCACTCGATCTGGTACGCGGTCAGGATTGGGATGAAGTCGTCGATGTCGCTCTCGCTCGCGATGAAGACACCGAGCGTGCTCGTGTCGGCATCGAAGCGGAGGGGGCGCCGCCGGCCGCGCGTGCGAGCCGTCTTCCACGCGCGAACGTCGAAACCGACCGCCTCGAAGAGCTCATGCGATTGACCGAGCACGACGAGCTTCGTGTGAAGCATCTCGTCCGGCAGCCGCGCCGCAGCGTACGCAAACGCCGAGACGTCGGGCGTGGGGGACAGCGCACCCGGATGCAACGACGACAGGCTGAAGGCGTGGGCCTCCTCGAACGCGCGCACGCGCACTTCGCCCGTCGAGCGAAGAAGCGAATAGTAAGTGCGGACGTAGAGATCGATCTCGTCCGAAGAGGCGACCGGGGCCGAGCGTTCCATGAGGAGCGGAAGCTTATCCCTCTCCGAGAGCCTCCTCCACGAGCGCGCGTGCCTCGTCGAGCTTTTTCTGCTGCTCCGCCGTACGCGTGCGCGCCGGCTTTGGCGCTTCGATCGTGAAGCTCTCCTTCTTGCGACCGAACAAGCGCCCGAGGACGCTTCGCACGGGCTCGATCGTGAAGAACCCCTCCGCGAGTGCTTTCGCACCGTCGGCGGCGTCGCGAAGCATGGCGACGATGGCCTCGTTGGAGTCGACCCACTCGACGGCGTGATCGAAGGCCTCGGTCTGCGTGGTGCCGAGGTTCTTGCGCACCGCGCCGAGCTTCACGTCGTGTACGCGCGCAAAGAGCGCGAGTGCGATCGAGACCTCCATCAACGAGAGCGAGGTCGCCTGGTGCACGCGCACGCCGCCGCACGATTTTCCGTAAACGTAGGCGCCCTCGAGCAAGAGCACGCCGAAGCCCGTGGCGATGGCGGCGAGCTCGCTCAACGCACCGAGCTCCGCGGACCGAACTTCTTCGCCGCCCTCGAGGAGCACGAGCCCGCCCACGCTGCGCGCAAGGCTCGTCGTCAGCAGCGTGGCGTTGCCAACGTCGGCCACGGCGACATCGACGAGGTAGCCGTCCTTCGTCTCGACGACCGGGTCGCGCACGGCGCTGCCTTTCGCGCCGCCGGTGCCACACGCGCCGGAGCTGCAGCCACCGCCGCCGGCCTTCTCTTCTTGTTCGAGGAAGCGAACGCCGACCGTGGTCTCCTCGTCGACGGGCGAGTAACCGATCATGCGCTCGAGCAGCCGCACGACGCTCTCGGCATCGAGCGTGAACTCGTCGGGAAAGTGCTCGCCAGTCGGCTGCAAGAGCTCCGGCTCGCCGATCACTTCGCCGTACGCGGCGACGATCGAGCCGTACTTCGAAACAATCCAGCGGAGGGCGTCGTCGTGGGGGAGCTCCATCGTGGATCCAAGCGTGTCACCCGGCGTGGTACACGTCCAGCGTGCTCCGAATTGCCACGTACAACGTAAAGGATCTCTTCGAGGCGAACGTCACGGGCGACGAAGCGCACGTCGAGGCCAAGCTCTCGTTTCTGGCAGGCGTCGTGACGCGTGCCGATGCGGACATTCTCGGCTTTCAGGAGATCGGGTCCGAGGCGCTGCTCCGCACTCTGCTCGAGCGCGTCCCCCCCTCGTCCGAGCGCGGAGCTTACGGCAACCCCATCTTCGGAACCCCCGACGCGCGTGGCATTCGCTGCGCCATCGTGACACACCTCAAGGTGTCGGCGTCGCGCGTGCACACCGCGGATGCGCTCGCATTCCCCACCTTCTTCGAAGGCGATCCGGCGCCATTCGGCACGCGGATCCCTCTGCGACGCGGCATCGTTCACGCCGAGATCGAGGTGGGCTCGCTCGGGCGAGTTCACGTCCTCGTCGGCCACTTCAAATCCAACCGCGCGGTGCCGCGCCGAAGCGCCGAGGGCGCGATCGTCGCGCCGCTGACAGCGCACGATCGCAGCGAGGGCGAGGTGCGAAGCCTCGCGTGGCGCGCTGCCGAGGCGCTCTTCGTGCGCGGCGTCGTCGATGGCATCGTCGCCGGCGATCCCGAGCCGAAGGTCTGCGTGATGGGCGATCTCAACGACGGTCCCGAGTCGCTCGTCCTTCGCATCGTCACCGGTGATGACCTGCACCCCGCGGGCGCGCTCGTTCCGCCCGAGACGCGCTACAGCATTCTTGTCGGCTCGCTCACGTCGGGGCGCCGCGAGATCGACCATATGCTCCTCAGCGGCCCCGTTCGCAGTCGGCTTCGTGCCGCGCGGTTCCTCAACGACGGGCTCCGTGACCACGCGACGCTCGGGGAAAACGTGCTCGCGAACGACTCGGACCACGCGCCGCTCGTCGCCGATCTCGACGCGTAGCAAAGCGAAGTCCGCGACGGGCCTAGCGACGAGCAGCGCGAGCGTTGCTAGGATCCGATCCGCCAGATGTCGATCGGAGAGTCGAAGCCACCGCCGCCGCTTTTCGAGCCGATGCTCTCCGCGGCGGCGTACCACCGCGCGCGCGGTCAGCTCGAAGAGGCGCTCGACGCTTACAAGAAAGCGCTGATGGTCGCGCCCGACGTCGAGCCCGCGGTGCTCGCTTCGATCTACGCGCATATCGGCGCAATCAAGCGAGCGCAGGACAAGACACGCGAGGCCGAGCTCAATTACGAAAAGGCGCTCCACGCCGAGCCAGGTCACCGTCGCTCGCTCGACGCGCTCGTCGAGATGGCGTCCGCGGAAAGAGATCACACGCGCGCGCTCGGTTACCGCCGCAAGATCGTGAGCGCGGTTTTCGCTCCGCTCGAGCGGGCCGACGAGCTTGCGCGCATCGCGACCACGTTGGCGGACGATCTCGACGACGTGCGTGGCGCAATCGAAGCGCTCGAAGAGGCGCGCAAGCTCCGCGCAGGCGATCTCATGATCTTGAGGCGCCTCGAGGAGCTCTATTCGAAGGTTGGGGCCTGGCCCAAGGTGATCGAGATCCTCGGCGCGCTCTGTCTCGAGGCAACCGACGGCAAGGAACGCGCGCGTTACCGCGTGCTTCAAGCGGACATCGCGCGCGCAGGCTCCAAGGACGACGTGCGCGCGATGCAGCTCTACGAGGCCGCGCTCGAAGAGGATCCGGGCGATCCGTCGGCGCTCGCCAAGCTCGTCGAGCTTCGTTCGGAGCGTGGTGAGTGGCGCGAGCTCGAGCGCGAGTACGCGCGCCTCATCGATCGGCACGCCGAGCGTGGTCGCGCCGATCGCGCGTGGGAGTTCTGCAAGCGCCTCGGCGGGCTTCGTCGCGACAAGCTCGACGACGCGGAAGGCGCGGTCGATGCGTTCACTGGCGCTCTCCGCTGCAAGCCCGACGACGTCGAGACGCGCGCGCAGCTCGCCGATCTCTTCGCCTTGCAGGGTGACAACCTAGCTGCGGTGCGTGAGCTCGAGGCCGCCGCTGCGGTCATGCCGCGACGGCGACACACGTACCGCAAGCTCTTCGAGCTCCATACGCGCGCGGGCCGTACCGATCGCGCGTGGCTCGCGGCGATGGCGCTCGAGGAGCTCGATGCCGCCGAGATCGATCACGAGATCATCGCCAACCAGTACCGGCCCGAGGGGATGATCCGGCCCGCCACCGCGCTCGACGACGCGGCATGGGAAGCCTTCCTGCGTGCGCCTGGCTTCGACTCCGCAGTCGCCGAGATCTTGCGTGCCAGCGCGCCAGCCGCGATCGCAGCGAAGCTCGACGCGTTTCGCAAGGCGGGGAAATCCGAGCTCGATCCGGCGCGCCGCCAAGATCCCACGAGCACGGCGTCGGTCGTGCGCACGTTCGCGTGGGCGAGCCAGGTCCTCGGTGTCACGCTGCCGGATCTGTTCGTGCTCGACGAAGTGCCGGGCGGCATCGCGGCCGCGCAGGTCGCCCTTCCGTCGACGGCGCTTGGCCCCACCGTCGTCAGCGGGCCCACCGTGCAGCAGCTCGCGTTCCTCGCCGCGCGCCATCTCACGTACTACCGGCCCGAGCACTACGCGCTCGTCTTCTTCCCGACGCTCGCCGAGATCACGATGCTCTTTCTCGCCGCGGTCACGACGGTGCTCTCCGATCTCCCAGTGCCCGCTTCGATCGAGGAACCGGTCGCGCGCCTCCGCAAGGACATCGCGGACCGGGCCGATGACGAGGCGAAGGCCGCGCTCGACGACGGTGTGCGCCGCTTCGAGCGCGAAGGTGGACGTGCCGACCTCGGCGGCTTCCTCCGAAGCGTCGAGCTGAGCGCGTGCCGCGCGGGTCTCGTCGTTTGCGCCGACCTTGCCGTGGCGGCCCGCCTTCTCAAGGAGGAGCAGCGAGCGGTGGGCGAGCTCACGGGGGATGATCGGGTCGCCGATCTGCTCGTTTACTGCGCGGAGGAGAAGCTTCCGGTGCTGCGCGAGTGGTTGGGCGTCGCCGCGCGACCTTCGATGATGCCGCCCGCGCTCGTGGTCACGCCGAGCATGACGCCTCCGCGCGACGTTTCGTGAGGTCGTGAGGTAGTCTCGCAGCGATGCGCAGGTACGTCACGCATCGCGCCTTCGTCTGGAGCGGCGCTGCCGCGATCGTCACTGGGCTCGCGGTCGCAGCGGTCGCCTCGGCGTGCGGTGTGATCACTTGCGCCGAAGACGCCAAGTGCCTCGGCGCGGACGTGCTCGACGCTGCGCCGGATGTCGTCGCCAACGACGTCACCATCGGCGATGCGGTCGCGGACGTAGTGCTCGACATCACGCCGCCCAACTGCGATGGGAGCGCCGATCCGCGCACGACGCCGTGCCTCCTCGATGAAGCGTTCGCGTACTTCGTCGCGCCAACGGGCGTCGACGGCGCGCCCGGCACCAAGAGCGCGCCCATCCGCACGCTCGCCGAGGGGGTCGCGCGCGCGGGCAATGACAACCGCCGCCTCATCGTGTGCTCGGCGACGTACGCCGAAGCACTCCTCGTCACGAAGCGCGTGAACATCTATGGCGGCTTCGCGTGCCCTGGCAGCGACGCGGGCGTCGCGGCGTGGCAGCCGGTCAACGCGCAGAGCACCGTCGCTCCCGCCCGCGCGGCGCAGGCGATCGAAGTGCGCGGCGTCGCGCTCGCCATGGCAGTTCACGATTTTCGCTTCGAGGGCTCACTGGGCTCGGCGCAGTCGACGTCGAGCGTCGGCGCCTTCGTCAACGACTCGAGCGACGTCACGTTCAAGCGCGTGACCTTCGTCGCACGCACCGGCGCTGCGGGCGCGGCCGGTGCGAACGGCGGTGCAGCGCTTGCGCCTGCGCCAGAAGGCAATCAGGCGAATGGACCGCTCGCCGGACCGACGCTCGCCTGCTCGTGCAACGGCGTGGTCGTCGGCCGAGGGGGCAGTGGCGGCGACGCGGGCATTCCGCCGATGGCGGGGGAGGACGGGACGCCGACCCTCGGTGGTGCAGCCCCGCGCGACGGTGCCGGCGGTGCGGTCGCGGCGATCTGCCTCGCGGGCAACGGCGGCGCTCACGCGCTCGCGCCCGATGCGGGCTCGGTCGCACCCTTGCCCGCGGTTCTCGGAACGATCACGAGCGCAGGTTGGCAACCCTCGGCGGGCGGTGACGGCGCGCGCGGATCGTTTGCGCAGGGTGGCGGCGGCGCTTCGGGCTCCGCGGCCACGAGCAGCGCAGGCGCGAGCGGTGGCTGCTTGGGGTGCGGCGGCGCGGGCGGCACGGGCGGTCATGGCGGCGGATCGAGCATCGCCCTCTTGATGTTCAACTCGGGCGTCAAGGTGGTGACGAGCGCGTGGGTCACGTCCGCAGGCGGCGTGGGCGGCGCAGGGGGAGCAGGTCAAAACGGGCAACCA
>CAXSGV010000356.1:0-1366 GCA_964236615.1 uncultured Polyangiaceae bacterium | reverse complement strand
CGGCGCAGGCGGCGCTGCCGCGGTCGGTGGTTGCGCGGGCGGCGCTGGCGGCGACGGAGCGGGCGGCGGCGGCGCGGCCGGTGGAAGCGGCGGCGTGTCGATAGCGGTCGGCTTCAAGGGCACCGGCCCCAGCATCGACGGCGTCGTGTACGCGCAAGACGTGATCGATGGCGGCGCATTCGACGCGAGCATCGGCGTGCCTGGCGCGGGCGGTGCGCTCGGCGGCAAGGGGCTGGGCACCGGCGCGAGCGGAAGTCCTGATGGGCTCGTGGGCACGACGGGTCGTCCGGGCGTCCGACGGATGATCGGCGTCGCACCCTGACGGCGTCTCACTCAGGGGCCGCCGTGATCCCGAGACCGCCGTGATCCCGAGACGCAGCCCGTGCGCCGTGCTTACGCGAGCTTCTGGATCGGCGTCGTCATGAGCTCGTGGACGATTTGCTCCGGTGAGCTGCTACGGAGCACGCCGTTCGCGATGGCGTCGAAAATAGGCGCCTGCACACCGCGGTCGTGGCACCACCGCGATATCCGCGGAATCAACTGAACCGCCTCGACGCGCCGCTTCGCCGAGACCAACGCCTGCTCGATGGATTTTCCGCGCCCGAGCTCGAGACCGACGACGACCTCGGGTCGCTCGTCCTGCGCGATCGAGGCGAGAAGATCGCCGTACCCCGCGAGACCGAGCAGCGTGCGCTCTTCGCCGCCGGCGGCGTGCGCGATGCGCGCGGCCTCTTCGACACCACGTGAGATGAGCGCCGCAACGAGACCCGCGTTGAGCCCCGACGCCTTCGCGTAGCCGACGGCGATCGCGAGGCAGCCGACGAGAGCGCTTGCCCACTCGACGCCGCGAAGATCGGTGGTCGCGTACACGCGTAGCGTCGCCGAGCCGAACGCGGCGGTGACCGCGTCGTTGACCTCGGGGAAGCTGGAGCCGCACACGAGCACGCTCGGCCGGTTCGCGAACATGTCCTCGGCGAGCACCGGACCCCCGAGCGCGCCCATGCGTCGCGCAGGGGTCTCGCGGCGGAGCACGTCGCTCAGCGGCTCGAGGTCGTGGCCGTCGTTACCCATTCGGCCATGCCCGAGCCCACGGATGCCGTGCACGATGAAGTGGCGGCCGTCGACCACGTTGCCGAGCTGCTCGGCGACGCTCTGGAGCACCTCGGAGGGGACGGCGAGCACGATCAACCGCGCTTGCTCGGCGATGGTGGCGAAGTCCTTCGCGGCTTCGACGCCGTCGGGGAGCTTCGCGCTCTGCGCGCGACGCGAATGCAGCATCGTTCGCGTGCCACTCCGCGCCGCAGCAGCAGCCAGCGCGAGCCCCCACGGCCCTCCCCCGATTACCGCTACCGGCGCCCCGTACACA
>CAXSGV010000355.1:0-7475 GCA_964236615.1 uncultured Polyangiaceae bacterium | reverse complement strand
GGGCGCGACCACCGCGACCACCGCGACCACCGCGACCACCGCGACCACCGCGGCCCCGGCGCCCTCGGGGACAGGCGCTGCCGCATCCGCGGGGTCGGCGTCCGTGGCTCCGGCAGCTCCAACGCCGCGCCCCGCAGCGGGCTACGGCTATGGCGCGGCTCGGCGTGAAACGGCGAAAGGTCCGCGCGCGCGTATCGGCGGAAGCGGGCCCGTGGCCACGCTCCCCGGCTTCGAGGTGATGCCAGACGGCGGCTCGCGCCTGTTCGTCGAGCTCACGCGCTCCGTTCCCGTCGAAGAGAAGAAGGCGGCCGGCACGATCACGTATGTGATCAAGGGCGCGCACATCGACAAGCGAAACAACGCCAACGCGCTCGTGACGGTGCACTTCAACACGCCTGTCACGCGCGCACGGCTGCTCCCGTCGGGACGCGACCTTCACTTCGTCGTCGACCTGAGGCAGAACGCGGTCCCCACATGGAAGCTCGCTCCGGCGAAGGACGGCACGTCGATCCTTCAGATCGATTTCGCCAAGGGCGACTTTCTGCCCGCGGGAGGCGAGCCTCTCGTGAGCCCGCTCCCCACCGCAGGCCAGGCGACGCCGGCGGCGACGACACGTCCGCCCGCGAGCCCGTCCACGCCTTCGTCCGAGTCGGGTCCCAAGCCCGCGCCGTAGTCGGGGTCCGCGCCCTCTTCGCGCTCGGCGCGTCGCTCGCGTGTGGGCTCACGTCTCTCGTCGCCCGCGCCGACATCGCGCCGGTCGATACGCACGCCGACGACGTCACGCTCGACGCGCGCTTGCGGGAGGTCGAGCTGCGCGGGCACGTGCGCGTCGAATCTCCGCCGTTTCATCTCACGAGCGATGCCCTCCGGCTTCGAAGGACGGACCGCGGCGTCGAGATCGACGGCAAGGGACAGCTCGCGTTCTGCCCTTGCCTCGGAACGCCGCTGGCGATCTCCTTCGACGGAGCCATCGTGGCGCCGCCCGGCGATCTCGTGCTGCGTCAGCCGAAGCTTCTCGTCTACGACGTCCCGATCTTCTGGCTGCCCTACTTCTGGCTTCGATCGCCGGCGCGCCTTGGCTTGCTCCCGCCCGACATCGCATACCGAGGACCGGATGGCCTCTACCTCGGCGCCGGCGTGCACGCGCCGTGGCGCTGGGGCGACGCCTCGTCGGGGCTCGACCTCCGCGCGGGCGCCTATTTGAAGGGCGGCTTCGCCGTGAGCGGCGAGCTGAAAACGCCTGCGAGCGTGACCTCTGCGCACTTCGATCGCCTCGACTCCACCGGCCTTGGCGTCGACGCCCGCGGCGCGCTCGAGGACACGCAGCGCCGCGACGGCATCGCTTGGGATGTCGACGTCCTCCGCGGCGCACGCGGGGTGTTCGCGACCACCGAGCTCGACGCGGCGTCACGCATTCATGATCGCGCGGCCGCCGAGGCGTGGATCCGCGACGGCGGCTTCACGTTCGCCGCGGGCGTGCGTTCCACCAGCATGCGCGGCGGCGACGTGCTGGCGCTCGGCGCGAGCGGACCTGTGGCGACCGTGCGGCGTGGTGAGGCCATTGGCGAGATCGGCGACTACGACATCGCCGTGACCGGCGGCGCGCTCCGCACCGATCGCGTGAGCACGACCGACGAGATCACGTCGCCATCGACGCTCTCCTACGCGCGCGCGGAGGCGGGCGCGACGCTCGCAGGAAGCGTCGGCCCCACCGCACTATCGACCACGGTGCGCACCGCCGGAGACGTGGCGTCGGATGGACGTGAGCACGGCAGGGACGGCGTCGCGAGCCTGCGCACCGAAGCGTCGTGGCCTCTCGTTCGTGGGTTTGCGTCGAGCGACCCTGCCGATCCGTGGCGGCACCGCATCGAGCCGAAGATTGGCGCGAGCGCGCTCGCGGCCCGCGGTGACACGCTGCTCGGCGTGCGGCCCGGCCGCGGCCTCGCCGTCGCTTCGGGGACGGCCTGGACCGCCGAGGCTGGCGCATCGACCGCGATTGCAAGGTGGGGCAGGGGCGACGGCGCCGAGCTTCACGTCACGACCGGCGCAGTCGCGAGTGACGTGCATCCCGAAGCCGCGGTGCGCTGGCGTGGCGCGGCTACGTGGCGTGCGTTCGGCCTCGGCGCCGAGGGCGGTCACGTGATCCGCCTCGGTAGGCAGGTGAGCGGCGTGTCTGGAACGGGCAGCGCGGTAGCGACGCATGCGCGCGTGGGGGCGGCCGACGGGCTTCACCTCGGCGCGTCGGTCGCAGGTCGTCAGGGGGTCGATCCCATCCTCGCGCGCCTGCTCACCGATGCGCCGCTCGAGCCCTCGGCAGGATTTTTCGCCGCCGAGGGTTGGACCGGCGGCGCGCGCGTCGCGATCCCGTTCTCGCGCACCTTCCTCACGCGCGCCGGCGCCGACATGGATCTCGGCGAGCGCGTGCTCCTAGCCGCGCGTGGATCCATCGAGGTTCGTGACTCGTGCGAGTGCGTCGCCGTCCGCGTCACGGGTGCGCATCGTCTCGGCCGCGTCGTGCCAGGTCAGGCCGGCGCGGGAGCAGGCGTGGACGTGTGGCTCACGATCGACCTCGCGCCCGGCCGTCGTTGAAGCTAGGTTCGGCGCCATGAAAGGCGATCCGAAGATCATCGACCTCCTCAACGAGGTCCTCACCGGCGAGCTCACGACCGTGAACCAGTACTTCTTGCACGCGAAGATGTGCAAGAACTGGGGCTACGACCGGCTCGCGGAGAAGATTCGCAAGGAGTCGATCGACGAGATGAAGCATGCCGATCAGCTCATCGATCGGATCCTCTTTCTCGACGGCCTTCCGAACCTGCAGCGTCTCGGCAAGCTCTCGATTGGCCAGACCGCCGTCGAGATCCTGAAGAACGATCTCGGCGCCGAGATGATCGCGATTCCCCTTCTCAACGCGGGCGTCAGGACCTGCCGCGATGCGGGCGACAACGGAACCGAGCACTTGCTGCGCGGGATCCTCGTCAGCGAAGAGGAGCACGTCGACTGGCTCGAAGCGCAGCTCGAGCTCGTGAAGCAGGTCGGCGAAGCCCATTACCTAGCACAGCAAATCCGGGAGTGAAGCGCACGGAATCGCTCGCTTCTTGGGCGCCGTAGTGAGCTGTGGAAAAGTTCGTCCTTGAACTGATAACGGTTTTCATTATCCTTAGCACTCGATGTTCGTTTGCGTCTGCCATGCGGTTACTCAAGCTGAGGTCGAGGCATCCATCGCGGACGGCGCGACGACACGCGAAGGCGTGACGCGCGCGTGCCGAGCCGGCGGCGACTGCGGCGCCTGCCACGGGATGATCGAGGACATGATCGAAGACGCGTGCGAGGTCCGCGGCCATTCGCACTCCAGTCCGCAGCTCATCGACGCGGGTCGCCTTCTCGAAAAGAACCGCGAGCGCGCCGCCTAAGCCCGCTCAGCCGGGCCGCACGCGCGTAGCTGCCCGAGAGCCCGCTCAGCCGCAGAGGCGCTCGATGAGGAACGAGGCGACCTCGCTCGGCTTGGTGCCCGGGCCGAAGCCCGCGTCGAAACCGAGCTCGAGCGCGAGCTTGTGATCGATCCGCGGGCCGCCGAGGATGAGCACGACGTTGTCGCGCCAGCCCTGCTTCTTCGCGAGATCGATCAGGGCGGCCGCGTTCTCCTTGTGGCAGTTCCGCTGCGTGATGACCTGGCTGACCAGGATGGCGTCGGCGTGAAGCGCGAGGGCACGCTCGGCGAGCTGCTCGTTCTCGACCTGCGCGCCGAGGTTGTACGACGAGAAGCCCTTGTAGCTCTCGAGCCCCTTGTCGCCGGCGTAGCCTTTGTAATTGAGGACCGCGTCGATTCCGACCGTGTGCGCGTCTGACCCCGTACAAGCGCCGACGACGATGATCTTTCGCCCGAGGCGCGACTTGATGCGGTGCTCGATCTCGTCGCGCGTGAGGGCCTCGGTGCGGATTTCGGGCACATCGATCTGCGAGACGTCGATGGCGTGCGACGAGTGTCCGTAAACGACGAAGTAGCTGTAACCCTGCGCGCACTCCTCCATCGTCGCGACGATGGGCTCGTGCAGACCGTGCATCTCGGCGAACTTCTTCGCCGCTTCGCGCGAACGAGCCGACGGGGGCACTTGTAGGACGAACGTCATCTGCACCATGCCGTCGCCTTCGCGATCGCCGTAGGCGCGGAGCGGACGGGGCGGGTCAGTGGGCGGGTGCACGTTCGAGCTCCTCGAGGATGGGGTTCACGTAGTCGCTCGCGCGTCGGACGACGCCCGCGTAGCCCTTGCCACCGGTGCGCGTGCGCTTCACGTCAGCGAACGCGCCATTGCCGATCGACTCCCAGATCGAGTCGCGCTTCACCTCGAGAAGCAGCGTGTGCGCCTCGTCGAGCACTGTGCGCGCGCGGTTCGCGATCTTGCCGTCGGGTTTGAACTCGATCTCGTCGCCCAGGTGCCTCGCTGCGTTGAACACGTAGCGCGTCGCCTTGAGCGAGAGGTAGCGATCCATCAAAAGCGGGTTGTGCACCGCCTCGGAGAACATGCCGAGAAGCTCGATAGACTGGTTGGTGGTGACACCGACGAGGTTGAACATCGCGTCGTGAACGTGCGCGTGGAAGATGTCGCCTTGTTTGTGCTTGGTCGGCGGCATCCACTTGATGGGGTGCTTGTGAAAAATCTGCCGAATCAGCTGCGCCTGCGCCATCTCGAGCAGGAAGCTGTCCTCGATGGCGGGATCGATCTCGTAGGCGTGCCCGAGCCCCATCTGCTCTTCGCGTAGGCCAGCGCGCAGCGCGAACGCCTCGTTGATGAACTGGCTCGTGAGCACCGTGTGCGCCTTGTCGACCGCGTCGGCGGTGGTGAGGTAGTTGTCCTCGCCGGTGTTGATGATGATGCCCGAGCGCGCGATGAACCGCCGCGACACGTACTGGTCGACGAAGTTGCGGCACATGTTGATGTCGCGAAAGAGGAGGCCGTACATCGCGTCGTTGAGCAGCATGTCGAGCCGCTCGACGGCGCCCATCCACGCGATCTCGCTCATGCACAGCCCGGACGAGTAGTTCGTCTGGTGGATGTAGCGGCCGTGAGCCTTCGTGGCTTCGTCGGTCGCCTGACGAATGATGCGGAAGTTCTCTTGCGTCGCGAAGGTGCCGCCGTAGCCCTCGGTGGTCGCGCCGTGCGGCACGTAGTCGAGGAGCGACTGCGCGGTCGCGCGAATGACCGCGACGATGTCGGCGCCCGCGAACGCCGCGGCTTTGGCCTGGAGCGCGTCGTCGTAAATATTGCCGGTCGCGACGATGACGTACTTGTGCGGCGTCGGCGCGGCGGGGACGCTCGCCTTCAGCGCGTTCCGCTGCTCGCGCGCGTCGTCGATGCGCTTGATGGCGTTCACGGCGTGCGCATCGAGCGCCCCTTGCACCTCGGAGAGCGAGGGCGTGCGCGCCCGCGTCGCGTCGTTGAGGTTCTCGAGATCGGGCGCGAACGCGAGGCGCTCCGCCGCGTCCTGCACCGTCGAGGCGCCGCCGAGCAGCGCGCGGCCGAGCCAGTAGCAGATGCCGCGATCGAGGAGGCCCGCCTTGTTGTAGCGATCGACGACGAGGTTCGCGAGGGGCGCGCCATGATCATCGACCCCGTCGACGCCGAACGCGCGCAGGAACGTCCGCTCGGCCCCCACGCTCGTGTGGCGGGCGATGTACTTCTGCACGTCGTCCGCGATTTCGCCCGCGAGCGCGCGGCATTCGTCCACTTTGCGCTCGTCGACGGGAACCGTAGCCATGCAGCCCGATCTGCCACACAAAGACGGTTTCCGTAACCCCGCGTCAGCGTCTCATCGTCAGCGTCTCAGCGCGGAGCTTTGAGGATCGCGCCGTCGGCGATGCCGCCGCCCAAGCCACGAATGGTCCAGTAGATCGCCTTGTCGTTTGCCCATACCGCGAGCGGTCCGCGCTGGTTGCCGGCCACCTTGCGCGCCGTCGCCTTGCAGTTGGTCGTCTGGCAACGCCACACCTCGCCATCCGGGGCGCCCGTGTCGACTTCATTCCAGTTGCCGGCCGTCACCCAGAAGAGCTCGCCACGGTGGATGAAAATATCACTTGGCTTGTTGGCGCCGGTCGCCAGCGAGTTGGCGTTCTGACCGCAGGGGCCGCCGAGGGCGCAGGTCTTGAAGGAGCCCGACTTTGGATCGTACCCGCTGAAGCTGCCGGTGCCGTAGTTCGACCAATAGGCACTGTTGTCGTCGATGGCGATGGGTCCGGGCGTGTCTTGGTTCGTCGCGATCGACGGGGCGGTGACGGACGCGTCGCAATTGGCCTTTGCGCACGACCGCACCTCACCGTTGTACGTCGTCCACGCCACGCGACCCGCGTCGTTCAGCGCGACGCCCTGTGGATCGCCATGCGAGTCGTCGGCGAGGAGCTCGGCGACGCCGCCGGGACAACCCGCGAGTGGGCAGCGGCCCACGCCATCGCTCCCGGCGAAATAGAAGTGCGTCGCGTCGACAGCGACGTTCTGGAGAAAGGCCTCGTTGGGCGCGAGGACCTCGACGGCGCCACCGTCGGTGCCCACGCGGTTCACGGTGCCGTTCGTCTGCGGATTGTTGACCCAATAGACGTGGGGATCCCCCTCGTGGACGTCGAGCGCGATCGGTGAATTCGTCCCCGACGCGAGGACGTAGACGCCCGCGGCGCATCCGTTGTGCGCGCAGCGGATGATTTCATCAGAGTAGTAGACGGCCACGTAGACGCCGTTGGCGTCGCCGCGGATCGACGACGGCGACTTCAAGCCGTCACGCATGGTGCAGAGACCCAAGGCGCACGACACGCCCGCCGTGCAGTCGAAGCCGCATGCGCCGCAGTTCGCCATGTCGGTCAAGAGGTCTTTGCCTGGACACGCGCTGCCGTCGGGGGGCGTGAAGCCGTCTTCGGTGGCGCCGTCGGTGTTCGGGCTCCCATCGCCGCTGGTGCCGTCGGTAGAGGTCCCGTCCGCGACCGAGCCGTCCGTACCTGGGAGCACGAAGCCGGGATCGTCGACCGCGTCCGGCAGCCCGAGAATCGCGCTACAGGCGACGAGGGCAGTGGCGCTCGCCACGAGCGCGATTTTGCGAATTTTGCCGATGATCAAAATGCACCGCCGATCATGAATGCGCCGCCCGTCGGTGTTGGCGACGCAGCCACGCGCACGCGCGCGAGGGCCGCGGTCTTGGGCGTGTCCTTCGGGGCAGTGAAGTAGAGAACCGCGCCGCCGACGAGAAGCACCCCGCCAGCGATGAACGACACGGTCGAGAGCGTCGCCGCGCTGTGCGCGTCTTGGTTCTTCTCGAAGCCAGCATGCGTGCACCGCGTGCCGCCGGGATCGCACTCCTTGTCGGCCTCGCTCTGCGCCGACGTGGCCATCAACCCGAGCACACTGCCGACGCCCACGCCTACGATTCCGACGCCGGCGGCGACGAGGCCGATGGTGCGCTGGCCCGAGCCCGATCGCGGCTCCTCGGCGGGC
>CAXSGV010000354.1:0-7559 GCA_964236615.1 uncultured Polyangiaceae bacterium | reverse complement strand
GACGATCCCGTTGGTGAGGCCGAGGCGCAAGGTGGTGCTGCCGAGTGCGATGACGGAGTCGGGTCGCGCGTAAACGTCCCGGATGCGAAGACCATCCACCAGCGTCCCGTTGCTGCTCCCGGTATCGCTGACGCGAATGCCCGCGGTCTCGATTCGTAGCGTGAGGTGGTGCCTGCTGACCGTAGGATCGAACAGCACGACGTTCGCGTGGCGCCCAGACCCGATCTTGATCTCGGGGCCGCAGAGCTCGAAGACCTGTCCGGCATTCGGACCACCCAAGACCTCGATGCGCACGGTCCGCGCACGCAGCTTCAGATGCGATCCGTCGCGGACGATGATCTCGGTGACTCCCAGGGGATCGGGCGCGTCGATTGTCGGCATGGGAGGCCGGCTCAGTGTAGACGAGGCGCGCTCGTACCGCGGAGGCCGAACAAGATGCCGGCGACGGTCAGGGCGCCCAACCCGACGAGCAGGGAGACGTCGGCGACGGCGAAGTCACGTCGCATCCGATCGACGGTTTGCGGATCGCACCTCGGAGCGCAAGCCTGAGCGTCGAGGTCACTCTTCGTCGAGAGACCCGCAACTCCGAAGCCGGTGAAGAAACCGATCCCGACGACGCCGACCGCGCCGAGCACGAGGGGGAGCGTCGCGGACGAGCGGCGGGAATCTTTCACCGGCGCGTCGGGCGTGTCTGCGAGGGTGACGAGGAAGTGCTGCGCGCGTACGCCTTCGAGCACGACGATGCGCTGCTCGACAGCCTCGCTTCCTGGCGCGTCGACGCGAAGCAGGTGCGCACCGGGATCGATCTCCATCGCCTTGCCGTCGAGAGCTTCGGGCACCGCGGCCGCGTCCACGACGACGTGCGCCGACGTGAGCGGGGTACCGTCTGCGTGACGCGCGTCGACGACGATGGACGGGGTCTCCGACTCGACCAGCCCGAGCCATTCGGAGCAATCGACACGGATGAGCGAGGGGCATTGGTCGCGAGCGCACACCAAGAGGTCCGCTCGTGCGGCGAGCAAGTGGTGATCACGACGATCCTTCTGGGCGCGCAAGTGCGCGCTCGAGCACGAGGCCGCGTCGTCCTCACCTCGAGCGACGCGCGGCACCCCGCACGCCAGCACCAGCAGCGACACGCAGACATTGCGCCGGAACCCTCGCGTCATCGCGTCGTGCCCGCGTAGAAGCGCTTCCCGTCCTCGGTCCATCCCTGTTGCCGGTAGGCTGCCGCTTCGGTGTCGGACGTCGTCAGCGTGTGATGGCCCAGACGTTGAAATCCTTGCACCGGGACGACGCACGCAGCGCCCGCCGCGCCGGCCGCGTAGAAATGAGCGCCCTCGTCCGTCGAATACCCCTGGGCGGCAGCCGCTGGCTTCTCGTTGAGCGTCAGCGTGTAGATTCGGTCGTTGGTATTGGGGTTGAGGAGGCGGTACACCGGCCGATCCCCCGCGTCGGCAGACGCCGCGGCGTAAAAGGCGATTCCCAAATCCGAATAGCCGGCTCCAACGAACGTCGCGGCCTCGGCGGTGTCGGTTGTGAAGAGCTCGCTGCCGGACGCGTTGCGGAGGTGGCGAACCGGCGTCTGAAATCGACAGCCGACAACATCGCCAGGACCGGGGGTCGCGTCGGCCGCGGTGCGGGCGTCGCGGTCGCTGCTTCCGTCGATGCCACCTTCGCCGGCGGCTGCGCCGTTCGCACCCTCGTCGTAGCGGTCGCCAGGGTAGAGCAGCGTGCAGCCCGACGAGGCCACGAGCGCAGAGAGGAACGCTGCGGCGCAGGCTGACCTCACGCGAGCATGTACGCGTGTGACGCGCGCCATGCGTGTCGCCGTGGCCACCTGAGCTCGACCCATCGCGTCGAGTCTAGCGAGCTTTTACCGCTCCTGACCGGCCCGCGTGCAAACATACGCTTCCAATGCATCGAGCCTGGTTTGGGCCTGCGCTTCTCCTCGTTTTCGCAGCGTGTGCCGATCGGTCCGCGCCGACGCCCGCACCGGCGAGTGCCCCGCTCGCGTCGATGCGGCGCGTAGCGGAGCCCCCCGCGCCCGTCGCGTCTCCGATCCGCGATGCGAGCGCGGACGCAGCCCGGGCACGTGAGCTCGCGACGACATCGTTCCCACTGCCCGGCGCGATCGGTCACGTGACACTCGACTACCTCGCGTACGACCAAGGGCACGCGCGCGTGTGGATCCCCGTCGGTGATACCGGCAGTGTGGATGTCTTCGATACGGCGTCGGGCACGTTCACACGAGTGGATGGTTTCAAGACGAGCCAGCGCGAAGTCCGCGGAAGAGTCCGAGCGATGGGCCCGAGCGCGGTCTCCATCGGCGACGGCGTGGCGTACGTCGGCAATCGCGCGAGCGGAGAGGTCTGCGTGATCGACGACAAGACGTTGAAGCTCGGCACGTGTTTGAAGCTTCCCGTCGCGATCGATGGTGTCTCTTATGTCGCACTGGCCAAAGAGGTTTGGGTGACGGCTCCGAACGATCATTCAATCGCGGTGCTCGATGCTTCGAAGCCCCTCGAGCTCAAACCCAAGCTGGTCATCCGAATCGACGGCGAGCCCGAGGGCTACGCCATCGACACGGCGCGCGGCCTCTTTTACACGAACGCCGAGGACAAGGACCGCACGCTCGCGATCGACATCACGACGCACGCGATCAAGACGACCTGGAGCGCGGGCTGTGGCGCAGAAGGCCCACGCGGGATCGCCGTCGACGGCACGCGAAACTTCATCGTCGTTGCGTGTACGGACGGGATCCGCGTGCTCGATGGCGCGCACGGCGGCGTAGCTCTGGGAAAGCTCGACACCGGCGCGGGGGTCGACAACTTCGACTACCTCGACTCCTCGAAGTCGGTGGCCATTGCGGCCGGTAAGGCCTCACGGCTCACGGTCGCTCGCATCGACGACAAGGGGCAGCCCTCCGTCGTCACGACCACGCCAACGGCCGAGGGCGCGCGCAACGCCGTCGTCGATGCACGCGGAAGCGTCTACGTGGTCGATCCACAAACGGCACGCCTCCTCGTGCTCACGGCGCTCTGATGACGACCGCGAGCAGTCCTCCACGAAGGAGCAGTCCTCCACGAAGGAGGTAGCTGACTCGCTTCATTGTTTCGCGAGGTACGCCGCGAGCTCCTCCGAGCCTCCGACGAGGTGACCGTCGACGAAGACTTGTGGCGTCGTGCTCTTGCCGCTCACGGCGCGCAGGTTGCGCGGCGTCGACGAAACCTCTTCGTAACCCCACCCCTTGTCGGCGAGCAGCTTCTTCGCCTTGGTGCAGAAGCTGCAGCCGGGCTTCGTGAAGAGCACGACGTCGTGCGGCGGCTTTGCGTTCGGGTCGAGGTGCCTGAGCATCGTGTCGGCGTCCGACACCTCGAAGGGATCACCGTCCTGCTCGGGCTCGATGAACATCTTTTTGATCACGCCGTCGTCGACGAGCATCGAGTAGCGCCACGACCGCGAGCCGAAGCCGAGGTTTCGCTTGTCGACCAGCATGCCCATCTTCTCGGCGAGCTCGCCGTTCCCATCGGGCACGAACGTGATGCGCTCGGCGTGCTGGTTCTTTGCCCATTCCTCCATCACGAACGCGTCGTTGACGGAGAAGCACACGATGGCATCGACGCCCTTCGCTTCGAACGCGGGCAGCAGCTCGTTGTAGCGCGGCACGTGAGCGCTCGAGCAGGTCGGTGTGAAAGCGCCCGGCAACGCGAAAACGACGACCTTCTTTTTGTCGAAGAGCTCCTTCGTCGTGACGTCCTTCCATTGTCCGTCTTTGCGCGTGCGAAACGTGACGTCCGGTACCCGCTGACCTTCCATGTTCTTCATGACTCTCCTCGATTCTGGTGGGGGGTGATTTTGCTCTGCGCGTCACGGAGCGCCGTGCGAAGGCCCTCCTCGACGACGGGGTGGTAAAACGGCATCGTGAGCATGCGCTCGACGGTGAGCTCCTGTTGGTGCGACCACGCGAGCAGGTGCGCGAGGTGCTCGACGCGCGGCCCGACGAGCTCGGCGCCGAGGAAACGGCCAGTCGCGCGGTCGGCGTAAACGTGACCGATCCCTCGGTTCTGGAGCATCACCCGGCTGCGGCCCTGCCCGGTGAAATCGATCTCGCCGACCACGACCTCACGATCGGCGGGACCGCTCGTGGAGAGCGAGGCGAGCGTAGCGCCGGCGATCGCGATTTGCGGCTCGGTGAACGTGATCGAGAGAAGCGCGCGGCGGGGACCCGGCACGATCTGCGGAAAGCGCGCCGCGTTCTCGCCGGCGATTTCCCCTTCGTCGGCGGCCTCGTGAAGAAGTGGAACGTCGTCGCTCGCGTCGCCCGCGATGAAGACAGGGGTGGAGGCGTCATCGACCATCTCGGCGGCGAGCGTCGCGCGACTCACGATCGCTTTGCCGTGCTCGTCGAAGCGAACGCCCGACTGCTCGAGCCCCATGCCGCCCAAATTCGGGCGCCTACCGGCCGCCACCAGCGCATAGGCAAACGTCTCGATGCGCGCGACGCCTGCGTCGTCTTCGAAGCCGACCTCGACGCCGCCGTCGACGGCGCGGATCGACCGCACCTGCCCGTCGGGGTGGAGCGGTACTTCGTCACGAAAGGCCGCGAGCGCGGACGCGCGCACGATGGGATCGGTGAGCGGGCCGATGACGCCGCGTCGGCCGAACAGACGAACGCGGACGCCGAGGCGGCTCAGCGCTTGTCCGATCTCGAGACCGATGACGCCGGTGCCGAACACCGCGACGGACTCCGGCAACGTCTCCCAGGCGAAGACGTCGTCGTTGATGACGAGTCGCTCGCGAACGGGCTCGAACATCGGCGGGACGAAGGCCGACGACCCCGTGGCCACGACGACCGCGCGAGCCTCGACGCGCACGGTCCCACCCAGGGACTCGACCTCGAGCACACCCGGCGCGACGAACTGCGCGCAGCCGTGGAGCTTGTCGGCTTCGGGGATTCGTTCGATACCGTCGAGGACGAAGCCGACGAAGCGGTCGCGCTCGCGACGAATGCGCTCCATCACCGCGCGCGCGTCGACCTCGACCGCCGCGTGAACCCCGAACGGACCCGCGTGCCGTGCGTGGTGTGCCGCCTCACCCGCGGCGATTAGGAGCTTGCTCGGCATGCAGCCGACGCGGGCGCATGTCGTGCCGTTGGTGCCGCCCTCGATCAGCGCAACGCGCGCGCCAGCGCTGGACGCCGCCCGGTAGGCCGCAAGCCCAGCAGTGCCGGCACCGATGACGGCCACATCGACGTGAACCGCTCCGCGCGTCGTTTCCATGACGAGAAGATGCGCCCTCGAGGCTGATTGCTCCAATACGAAATTCCGATGCTATTGATAGCCTATGGCTATCAGGGAAGGGGCGCGCGCCGCGATCCAGGATTTATCCTTGAGACAGCTCCAGTACGTGGTCGCCGTGGCCGATACACTCGGATTCCGGCGCGCCGCCGAGCGTTGCGCGGTGTCGCAGCCGACGCTCAGCGCTCAGATTCAGCAGCTCGAGGGTGTGCTTGGTGTGAAGCTCTTCGAGCGTGACCGCCGCACGGTGCTTCTCACTGCGGCCGGTGGCGAAGTGGTGAGCCGCGCACGCCGCGTGCTCGTCGAGACCGAGGACCTGCTTGCCGCCGCGACACGCGCCCACGATCCGTTCGTCGGGACTTTCCGCGTTGGCGTGATCCCGACCATCGCGCCGTACTACCTGCCTGAGGTCACGCAGGTGCTGGCGAAGACGTACCCAGAGCTCCGCCTCGTCTTCCGCGAGGAAAAGACCGCCGACGCCGTGGCTGACCTCTGGGCGGGCACGCTCGACGCCGGATTGGTGGCGCTCGAGGCCGACCTCGGCGAGCTCGAGCACGCCGAGGTCATGCGCGATCGGTTCGTGGTAGCGCTTCCGAAGGGTCACCGACTGACGAAGAAGAAGCGCATCGCGCAGAGCGAGCTCGACGACGAGGAGGTGCTTCTGCTCGAAGACGGTCACTGCCTCCGCTCGCAGGCGCTTGCCTTGTGCGCCAAGGCGGGTGCGCGCGAAATGGATCTTCGTGCGACGAGCCTCGCGACGTTGGTGCAGATGGTCGCGACGAGCCATGCGATCACGCTCCTGCCTGCGCTTGCGCTCTCGGTCGAGAACCGAGGGGCCCAGCTCGAAGTAAGGCCTTTTGCGCGCCCCGCACCGTTTCGTACGATTGCGCTGGTGTGGCGGCCACGCTCGCCCTTCGCCGACGCGTTTCGCAAGACGGCTGCGACCCTGCGGCGCGCCGCCGATCATCGGAAGGCGCGATGACGACCTCCCCGCCGCGCGCGTTCGAGGCACTGCGCATCCCCGGCTTCGCCGTGTTCGTCACGACCTTCATGATGACGATGATGGCCGACAACATCGAGCACGTGATCAGCTACTGGTTCGCGTTCCAGAAGTTTCATTCGGCCGCACTGGGCGGCTTCGCCGTCATCTCGCACTGGCTCCCGTACCTCCTGTTCTCGGTCGCCGTCGGCGCGCTGAACGACCGGCTCGATTCGCGACGCTTGATTCAGGTGGGCGTCGCACTCTTCATGCTCGTGTCGATGGGATGGGGCTATTTCATGCTCACCGGCACGTTGCAGATCTGGCACGCGATGGTGTTGCTCGTCCTTCACGGGTGCGCGGGCGTGTTCTGGATGACGTCGAGCCAGGTTCTCCTTTACGACATCGTCGGGCCCGCCTCCCTCGCGAGCGCGGTGCGCCTCAACGCGACGGCGCGTTACCTCGGCGTGCTGGTCGGCCCCGCGGTCGGCAGCTTGATGATGCGAACGCTGGGGCCGACACGCGGAATCTTCTTCAACGTGTTGTTCTACCTGCCCGCGTTGGTATGGCTCGCGCGAGCGCCGTACGGTCGTCGGTTCCGCGGTGAGGCCGCGCCGCCGAGGCGTGCCGTTCGCGGCGTCGCCGATGTCGTGGCGACGATTCGCGACGTGCGCGCAATCCCGGTGCTCCTCGCCATGATCGGACTCGCGGGGGCCGCATCGTTCTTCATCGGCAACAGCTACCAAGCGCAGATGCCCGCGTTCGCGACCGACCTCGGCCACGCCGACCCAGGTGCCGCGTACACGATGCTGCTGGCTGCCGACGCTGCGGGCGCGCTCACCGCGGGTGTGTTGCTCGAGACGGGTCGCGGCACACGTACCGGCACGCGTGCCGCGCTGGTGCTCGCGATCTTGTGGGCGGCCGCGCTCGCTGGGTTTGCGCTGACGCGCTCCTACCCGGTCGCGCTGTTGCTTTTGTTCGCTGCGGGCTTCTTCGAGCTGTCGTTCAGCAGCACGACGCAAACCATCGTGCAGGTCAACGCGCCCGACGCGATCCGCGGCCGCGTGCTCGGCCTGTTCAACATGGCGTCGGCCGGGCTGCGCACGTTCAGCGGAGTGACCGTCGGTCTCGTCGGAAGCGTCGCCACGGTTCACACGTCGCTCGCCCTCGCGTCGACGGTGTTCATGGCGACCGCGGCGGCGCTGCTGCTCCGCTTCCGCGCACGCACCTAGCTACACGGCGGTGCAGAAGTAGACGCGTCGGGAGCCGTTTCCTCGGAGGAG
>CAXSGV010000353.1:0-7576 GCA_964236615.1 uncultured Polyangiaceae bacterium | reverse complement strand
GCGCCCCCGGCACGGACATGACCGCGTGCCTCGGCATCACGAACTTTCCAGCGGACGACGTCTTCGAGGTCTGCATCTCCGAGCCGGCGTCGACGCAGTTCCTCACGAGCTCGTGCAAGCAGGTAAAGGGCGGGGCGCCGTCCACGTGCGTGAGCCCGGCCAACGGCACACTGGCCGGTCCGTACCTCGTCCGTGTGAAGAAGATCGCCGGCGCGAACACGCTGAATGCGTACGCGCTCTTCTTGCTTCATTAGAGTTTCGGCTACAGGTGTCGGGCGTGCTCCCCGCGATCGTCACCGAGAAGCTTGCCTCGCTGCCTGCGCAGTCGGGCGTCTACCTCTTCAAGGACAAGAAGGGGACGGTCGTCTACGTCGGCAAAGCGAAGAGCCTGCGCAGCCGCGTGCGGAGCTACTTCCAGGCGGGCGGCAGCGACAACCGCTACTTCATCCCGATCCTCCAGCGCACGATTGGCGACTTCGACACGATCGTCACGGGCTCCGAGAAGGAGGCGATGATCCTCGAGAACAACCTCATCAAGGAGCATCACCCCCGCTACAACATCAAGCTCAGGGACGACAAAGACTACCTCTCGATCCGCCTCGCCACCTTCCACGCGTGGCCGCGTCTCGATGTCGTGCGTCGACCCAGCGTCGACGAGCTGAAGAAGGGCGCGCGCTTCTTCGGGCCCTACCACTCGGCGACGGCGGCGCGGCGCACGCTGCACCTGATCAACAAGCACTTCCAGCTGCGGACGTGCACCGATCTCGAGCTCGTCAGCCGGAAGCGTCCGTGCCTCCAGTACCAGATCAAGCGTTGCCCCGCGCCCTGCGTCTACGAGGTCGACCGCGGTTGGTACGCCGAGCAAGTGCGCACCGTGCAGATGTTCCTCGAAGCCCGTCACGACGAGCTCTCGCGCGAGCTCGACACGAAGATGAAGGAGAGCGCGCGCGCGATGCGCTTCGAGCTCGCCGCCGTGTACCGCGATCAGCTCCGCGCGATCGAGAAGGTGCGCCAGTCGCAGCGCGTCGTCACCGTCGACGACACCGATCAAGACGTTCTCGGGATCTACCGCGAGGGCGAGCTCGTCGAGCTGGCGCTCCTCCACATCCGTCACGGCAAGCTGCACGACGTCGGCACCTTCTCGATCAAGAACGCCGAGATCCCGAACGAGGAGATCATCGCGGCGTTCCTCGCGCAGCACTACGGGCAAGCCGGCGCCGACGACGTCGAAGGCGAGGCCGCGGCGACGACCGTGCTCATGCCAGAAGAGATCGTGATGCCCTGCTTGCCCGAGACCCACGCCGGCATCGCCGAGTGGCTCGGCGAAAAGGCGGGCCACAAAGTGCAGCTCCTTCATCCAAAGCGCGGCGCGCGCGTCGTCCTCGTCTCCATGGCAAACGACAACGCGCGTCACGCGTTCCTCGAAAAGCGCCGCACCTCGGACGACGTCGCCGAGCGCCTCGCGCAGCTGCAAGAACGTCTGCGCCTCCCGACCGTGCCGCACCGCATCGAGTGTTGTGACATCTCGCACCTCGGTGGCGGCGACACCGTCGGCGCCGTGGTCGCGATGCTCGACGGCCTGCCCGACAAGAAGCGTTACCGCACCTTCAACGTGCGCGGCACCAGCAGCCCGCAAGCTGGGGTAGGGGACGACTACGGCGCGATGTACGAGGTGCTCGCGCGCCGCTTCCGCCGTGGCCGCGACGCGATACCTGCCGAATCAAATGAAAAGCCGAACCCCGGCGAGGAGCCGATCGCGCGCGCTGCCGACGAAGACTGGGATCTCCCGGATCTGTTCGTAGTCGACGGCGGCCGCGGCCAGCTCGCGGTCGCGCTCGCCGCGGCGCGCGATCTCGGCTTGCACGCGCTGCCGATCGTCGCGCTCGCGAAGGAGAAAGAGATCGCGCCGGGCGTGAATGGGCAGCCCGCGGAGTCGGTCGTCGATCGCGTCTACTTGCCAGGCCAGAAGAACCCGATCCCCCTGAAGACGCACTCGGCGTCGCTCTTCTTCCTCGCGCGACTTCGCGACGAAGCGCACCGCTTCTCGAACAAGGCGCGCGAGCGCATCGGCAAAGCGAAGCGTTTCCGCTCCGCGCTCGACGACGTGAAGGGCATCGGCCCCGCCACGAAGAAGACGCTGCTCAAGACGCTCGGCACGCTCACCGCGATCCAGCAAGCCGACGACGCGACGCTGCTCGCAGTGCCGGGCGTGACGCGCCGTCACGTCGCCGCCCTGCGCGCGGCCTTTCCAACGGGATCCTGACGATCGCGAGCCGGCCGAGCTACTGCTCCAGGACGATGGCCTCGAGCTCGCGGAGCGCCTGGGCGGTGTCTTCGCGTGTCGCGAACCGCGCGATCACGGTGAAGTCCAAGTCGGGCATGAGGACGCTCGAAGCAACGACCGCGTACTTCGAGGACGCGCGATCGAGCACGTGAATCGAGAAGGTTGCGTCGCGAAAGATCCAGACCTCGGACACGCCGAGCGCCGCGTAGATCGCGAGCTTGTCGAGGAGCGGTGCGGTGCGGATGATCTCGACGACGATGTCCGGAAAATCCGCGAGCTTCTTTCCGATGAGGTAGCACTCGTCCGGCTCGGCGCCGCGTTGCACCGCTTCGCTCTTGAACGTGGTCGATCCGTAGCCACGCAGATCGATGCGCCGGAGGTGGGCGTAGAGCTCCACCAGTCGGGCGATGTTCGTCTTCCACAGCTCGTGTTCGGGCGACGGGCTCATGAGCTCGAGTGCTCCTCCGAGGTAGGTCATGCGGATGGCGGGGCCGTCCAGCACGTCGCGGAGGAGCACGTAGTCTTTCCAGCTGACGTTGCGGAGAAGCATGCGCTGCTCGTCGGGCGCGCGCCCGAGCAGGGGAGTGGGGGAGACGCTGGCGGCGGCAGCCATGACCGTGATCAACCTAGCACGCGCGGCGAGAGGAACCCGTCGCGAGCGACCTACGGCGGAGGTGTGCTAATCTCGTTAGCACAATGAGGAAGCGCGCCGGCAAGACACGGACGAAGAGCATCTCGGTCGACGCCGAGACGAGCAAGATCCTCGAGGCGGAAGCGAAGCGCCACTACCGAGGAAACGTGTCGCAGCTCATCTGCGCCCTCGCCAAGGAGGCGCAACGCAAGGCTGCGTTCGACTGGATCCTGGCTTGGTACGGCGGACCACGAATGACGGACGACGAGCGTGACGCGCTTCTCGCGGAGATCGATGGGAAGCCAGCGCCGAAGAAGAAGCGGACGAAGAGCGCAGCGTGACGTCGATTCGTCGCTTCACCCTAGACACTGGCGCGCTCGTCGCGATCGAGCGCAGGAAGCAGCGCGCGATGCACCTGTTCGAGCTCCTCGGCACCGGCTACGCGATCGCGACCGTGCCGGCTCCTGTCCTCTCCGAGTGGTGGCGTGGCCGAACCGACGTTCGTGAGCAGATCCTGCTCTCCGTGGATGTGGAGCCGCTGTCGATACGGATCGCGTGCCTCGCCGGAGAAGCGCTGGCGACGCTGAAGAACGTGAAGGCCGGGCTGACCATCGGTGCGCAAGTGATGGCTTCGGCGGCACTTCGCGGTGACGTGGTCTACACGGGCGACGCGCGGGATCTCGAGAGGCTTCGCGCCTTCTTTCCGAGCGTGCGCGTCCTCGCGGTCTGAGGCGGCGCAGACTGCCAACGAGCGGCGCTTGCCGCCAACACAGTTGGCGAAAGGCACCTCCCAAATTTGCACGCGCCCGGCCATACACCGATGAATGAAGCCGATTCGCGAGCCACGATTTTTGGCGTACGTTGTGCTTTACTGCCCTCGGTTGAAGTCCGAGAAGGAGCATCCGACATGGAAGACGTGAAGAAGGGTCCCGTGAGCCGAACGGCGAGAACACTGCGCGGCGTGACCGTCAGTGCCCTCGTGGCCGGCCTTGGCACCATCGTGCTGGGCGGCGCCGGAACGGGCTGCTTGTCGCGCCCGGTCGTGCACCAGGAGCCGACGACCAAGATCAACTTCACCGCCGTCGTGCGGCAGGCGGCGATCGACAAGGTCGACCTCCTCTTCGGAATCGACAACTCGGCCTCCATGGGTGACAAGCAAGTCATCCTCAGCGAGGCCATCCCGGACTTGCTGAAGCGCCTCTTCACGCCGAACTGCCTCGACACCGCGGGCAAGGTCGTCGGTGTCTCGGACGCCGCGGGCAAGTGCGCCACTGGCAAGATCGAGTTCCCGGCGGTGCACGACATGCACATCGGCATCGTCTCCTCCTCGCTCGGTGGGCGCGGCGGCGACACCTGCTCGCCAACCGACACGAACATCGCGAACCAGGCGCTCAACGGTCACAACGACGACCGTGGTCACCTGATCAACCGCGCCGGCGATAGCGAGACCGCGGCGCCCGAGGCCAAGTCACCCGCGAACTTCCTCGCCTGGCTCCCCGCCGTCGACGCGAACAAGGGCAAGGTCGCGCCGCCTGTTCCCGCGCAAACCGACTCGAACAAGCTGCAGAACGCGTTCGCCGACATGGTGAAGGGCGTGCACGAGCACGGCTGCGGCTACGAGGCCCAGCTCGAGAGCGTGTACCGCTTCCTCGTCCAGCCCGATCCCTACGATCGCATCACGAAGAAGGGCGACATCAATACGCTCGAAGGGGTCGACAAGGACCTCCTCCAGCAGCGCCACGACTTCCTGCGTCCCGACTCGCTCGTCGCCGTCATTCTCGTCACCGACGAGAACGAGTCGACGGTCGATCCGCTCGCGTTTGGTGGCCGCTCCTGGTTCTACGAGAGCGTCGCGCACGTGAAGCGCGGCACGTCGCAGTGCGATGCGCCTGCCGGCCCCAACACGGGCCCCAACGATCCCAACTGCATCTCTTGCTACCTGTCGGCCGCCGCGGGCGACGCCAAGTGCGGGCAGCAGCTCGACGACCAGACCGACCACCCGAACGAGCGCTTCCTCCACATGAAGCAGCGCTACGGCGTCGATCCGCGCTTCCCGGTGGATCGCTACGTCAAGGGCTTCTCGCAGCGCACGGTCCCCGACCGCAACGGCGAGCACCCGAAGGACGACAAGGGCTCGCCCTCGTTCAACTACGTCGGCAAGGCGAACTGCACCAACCCGCTCTTCGCGACCAACCTTCCGACCGATCCCGCTGGTGACCTCTGTCACCTCACGCCCGGCCCGCGCACGGCCGACCTCGTGTTCTTTGGTCTCATCGGTGGTGTTCCGTGGCAGCTCCTCACCGAGGATCCCACGAACCTCACGGCGGGGAACAACAAGCCCTTCAAGACGTCGCTCGGCAACGAGGACTGGGCACGCATCATCGGCAAGGATCCCTTCGCCTACGACTTCGCCGGGATTAACCCGCTGATGGTCGAGTCGCTCAGCGACCGGAAGATCCCCGCGGACGACGCGCACACGCGTGAGTGGGACACGAAGAACAAGGACCTCCAGTACGCGTGCACCTTCCCGTTCCCCGACAGCCCCAGCTCGCCCAACGGCAAGAAGGACTGCACGAAGGCGGAGTTCAAGGGCGCGTGCGACTGCGCCCCCGAAGAGCAGCCGACCGACTCGCCGCTCTGCGAAGGCACCACACAGACGAAGGGCAAGGCGTACCCGACCGTCAGCGAGCTCGTCGTCGCCAAGGCGCTCGGTGAGCAGTCCGTCGTGGCGTCGATCTGTCCGCGCAGCAACGACAAGAGCAACGAGGACTACGGCTACCGTCCCGCCGTTCGCTCCATCGTCGACCGCCTCAAGAACGCGCTCGCCAACCAGTGCCTCCCGCAGCCGCTCGTTGCGGATCCGGAGGGCAAGGTGCCGTGCCTCATTCTCGAGACGCTCGGCGTCGAAGGTCCGCAGGGCTCGGCGTGCGACGCCTCCAAGGGTCTCAAGCAGCCGGACGCCGCGGTCCTCGCGAAGTTCCGCGAGCAGCAGCTCGAAGCAGCGGGCGGCGATGCAGGCATCGACCTCACGAAGTTCCCGGTCTGCGAGGTCATCCAGCTCACGCAGGGTCAGCTGAAGAACGGCTCGTGCAGCGAGTCTGACGTCGCCGGCTGGTGTTACGTGAGCGGCGCAGCGGCTGGCGGCTCGTGCCCCCAGGCGATCAAGTTCTCACCCGGTGGTAACCCCGGCGTGGGCGCGAAGATCAGCCTCCAGTGCATCGAGCAGGCGCCGAACCCCGACGCGGTGAAAGCCGGCGACGGCGGCTGATTCGGGTCACGTGAACGTTCGCAGGCGCGCCGGCTTCAAGCGGCGCGCCTTCGTTCGTTTAAGACCCACCTGCTGGTGGTAAAGTGGGGACCGCTTTGCCCCCGCCGAAGAAGACCATCCTGGTCGTCGAAGACGAGCCGCACATCGTCCTCGGGCTCCGCGACGCGCTCGAGTTCGAAGGCTTCCGCGTGCTCTCGACGGGCAAGGGCAAAGAGGGCGTGACGCTCGCGAAGAGCGAGAACCCCGACGCGGTCATCCTCGATCTGATGCTGCCCGACAAGAACGGGTACGCCGTCTGCGAGGAGATCCGCCGCTCGAATCCGTTCGTGCCCATCATCATGCTGACGGCGCGCTCGCAGGAGACCGACAAGATCCGCGGCCTCGACGCCGGCGCCGACGACTACGTGACCAAGCCCTTCAGCGTGAACGAGCTCATCGCACGCATGCGTGCGATCTTCCGCCGCACCTCCCGCGCGCCGACCGCGCCCGAGATCCTCGAAATCGGCGGCGCGAAGGTGAGCTTCGCCGCGCACACGATGGTCGCGCGCGGCGAGACCTTCCAGCTCTCGTTCTACGAGGTCGAGCTTTTGCGCCTGCTCGTCGAGCGCACCGGGCAGCCCGTCAGCCGCGACGAGATCCTTCAGAAGATCTGGGGCCTCGAGTCACTGCCGACGAACCGCACCGTCGACAACTTCATCGTGAAGCTTCGCAAGAAGCTCGAAGCGAGCCCCGACAAGCCCAAGCACATCCTCACGGTCTACGGCTTCGGCTACAAGCTCGCGCCGTAAGCTTGACGACGCTCACTCCCTGCGAACGTCACGCATCGCCATCGCACGCAGCTTCTTCACCAGCTCGTCGCGGAACTTCACCACGCGCGCCGGCTCGACGCCGCCGGGCAGCGCGGCAGTCGGTCCGATCGAAAGCTGATTGATGACCCACGCGACCGACGCGGGGTCCGCTCCCCTGTCCTTGCGCAGCGCGTCCGCGAATGCGGTCTCGATGTCGATTCCGGCGGTGACGAGCTGCTCGAAATCGACGAGATCCTTGATCTCGCTCCGCCCCACGAGCGTGCAGACCTCGTTGGCGGCGATGTCGCGCAACGTGTCGACCCGGACGGCGCCGAAGTCCACCTTCGTCGGCTCGATCATCACGTCCCACGGTTTTTTCAGGCTGCTGCTCACGATGGAAACGTTCTTCGTCCACGAACGCTTGTCGAGGTGACATCCGTTTCCAGCATCGGGTCTCTGGCTCTTCAGTTGCCCGGCGTGACGAACACGACGTCGAGGCGCGCGTTGCGGCCGCGGTTCTTCGCGTCGGTCGGATCGACGATGGGCGCGCGCGCGCCGGCAGCTTCGGCCTTTCTTTTGTTTTTAATGATACGGCGACCACCGAG
>CAXSGV010000352.1:0-7610 GCA_964236615.1 uncultured Polyangiaceae bacterium | reverse complement strand
GGGTGCCCTTCATCTTGAGCTCCACTTCGACGATCTTCTTCGCGTTGTCCCAGGCGCCGCCTGCGTTCGCCATGAAGAGCGCCTGCATGAGGCCGAAGAGCGCGATCGAGATGAGGTAGCCGATGAAGAAGTAGGACTCGACGCACGCGAACGCGAGCGTGCCGAAGAAGATGACGAGGAAGATGTTGAACATCCCCTTCTGCGCGTAGAGCGTGCAGATCTCGACGACCTTCTTGCTGTCTTCGACAGACGCCTTTTCGACGCCATCGAGCTTGATGTTCGCCTTGATGAACTCGACGGCGCGGTAAGCGCCCGTGGTGACGGCCTGGGTCGAAGCGCCGGTGAACCAGTAGATGACCGAGCCGCCCATGATGAGGCCGAGCAGGAAGGGCGGGTGCAGGAGCGACAGCTTCGCCATCTTCTCCATGCTCGTGAGGCCGTCGGTGAGGATGACGATGATCGAGAAGATCATGGTCGTCGCGCCGACGACGGCGGTGCCGATGAGAACCGGCTTGGCAGTCGCCTTGAAGGTGTTGCCGGCGCCGTCGTTCTCTTCGAGGAAGTGCTTCGCCTTCGCGAAGTCGAGATCGAAGCCGAAGTCCTTTTTGATCTCGGCCTTGATGTTGGGGATGGTCTCGATGATCGACAGCTCGTAGACCGACTGCGCGTTGTCCGTGACCGGGCCGTACGAGTCGACGGCGATCGTGACGGGACCCATGCCGAGGAAGCCGAACGCGATGAGGCCGAAGGCAAAGACGGCCGAGGCATCGACGGCGCCGACGGTCATGAGAGCGCCGAGGCCCTGCATGCTGACGAGCCAGCCTGCGCCCATGAGGACGACGAGGACGACGCCCATCCAGAAGGCGCTGAAGTTACCGGCCGTGAGACCGGAGAGGATGTTGAGCGATGCTCCGCCCTCGCGTGAGGACGTGACGACCTCGGCAACGTGCGCCGACTCGGTTGACGTGAACACCTTGATGAGCTCGGGAATGATCGCGCCTGCGAGCGTGCCGCAGGTGATGATCAAGGAGAGCTTCCACCAGAGCGAGCCGTGACCACCGGCGTTGAGCTCCTCGGCCGTACGTCCGAGATCCGGAATGAGGATGTAGGAGACGATGAACGTGAGGATGACCGAGATGATCGAGGTCAACCAGACGAGGAACGTGAGCGGGTGCTCGAAGTTGAACTTGTCGGCCTTCTCGTAACGGGCCTTCGAGATGGCCTCGTTGATGAAGTAGGAAATCGCGCTCGCGATGACCATGACGATGCGCATGACGAAGATCCAGACGAGGAGCTGGACCTGGATGTGCTGGTCCTTGACCGCGAGGAGGATGAACGAGATGAGCGCGACGCCGGTGACGCCGTAGGTCTCGAAGCCGTCGGCCGAGGGACCGACCGAGTCGCCGGCGTTGTCGCCGGTGCAGTCGGCGATGACGCCCGGGTTACGCGCGTCGTCTTCCTTGATCTTGAAGACGATCTTCATGAGATCGGACCCGATGTCGGCGATCTTCGTGAAGATGCCGCCGGCGATGCGGAGCGCCGAGGCGCCGAGCGACTCGCCGATGGCGAAGCCGATGAAGCACGGGCCGGCGTACTCGCCCGGAACGTACAGAAGGATGCAGAGCATGATCAGGAGCTCGATCGAGATGAGCATCATGCCGATGCTCATGCCGGCCTTGAGCGGGATCGCGTAGCAGGGGTAGGGCTTGCCCTTGAGCGCTGCGAAGGCGGTGCGCGAGTTCGCGAACGTGTTCACGCGGATGCCGAACCAGGCGACCGCGGAGCTGCCGGCGATGCCGACGAGCGAGAAGAGCAGAATGATGATGACCTGCCCGGTCTTGCCTTGCTCGAAGTACTTCTGGAAGACACCGAAGTAGACGACGATGATCGAGCCGATGAAGAGCTCGAGGATCGCGATGAACTTCATCTGCGTGACGAGGTACGTCTTGCAGGTCTCGTAGATCAGCTCGCTGACCTCGAGCATCGACTTGTGAACCGGCGCGTTGCGCAGGTTCAAGAAGATGACGAGGCCGAAGACCATACCGAGCGCGCAAACGCCGAGGCCCATGGCGAGGAGGCTGGAGCCGGGCATGCCGAAAAACGTGGCGAGCGCCGGGTCGCTGAGCTTGGGAACGATGAGGTCTGCCTCACCGCCGTGGTGAACGGGGACGCCGCCGGCCATGGCGCCGGCGTGCTCGGGGACGGCGTCAGTGGCGACTTGAATCGCCCACGCCATCGGGGCGACTAGCATCGTGGCGAAGGCCACGAGCACGCCCAGGAAGGACTTCGAATTCATCTTCGCGTTCATCTGAGAAACCTCTCCGAGTGAGGGGCCCCGCGCATCGAGATGGGGGGGTTGCCCTGATCTCGAGGGGTTGGCCGCCTGACCGGAAAGGGTACAGACGCTTCAGCTCGCCTCGTCTTGCTTCGGCTAGACCCGGTTAGGGGACCAGTGAAGAAGCGGCGACCGTGTAGCAGCGATGACGCACGAAGTAAACGGGGTGCAGCGATCGAAACCGCAGCACCCCGAAAATTCCCGAGCCGGCTGAGCTGAGCTCAGCTGAGAGCGAGCTGCTTAGAGCGCGCCCTGCGTTTTGTGGAGCTCCTTCAACGTGAAGGTCGACCAGTTGCCGCACGCGTCGTAGTCGATACCCTTGTCGTGAATCGGGCACTCGCGCTTGCTAGCCGTCGTGCCGTCCTCGCCGATGACGGTCTCCGCGATGATCTGCTGGACTCCGTCCATGTAGACGTAGGCGCCGCGGCCGCTGATGGAGTGGACCTGCACGCCGACGCTGTTGCGAACGGAGGTCGTCGCGCCGAACTCGCAGTCTTTCGACGCGAAAGGGCTGCCGCCCTTCGAGGCGCAAGCGCGGTTCCACGTCTGTGCGCCGTCGACCGACAGCAGCGTCTGCGAGAACATGTCACCGCCCGCGTCGTTCTTGAAAGCAAACGTGAAGTCGTCGCGGAAGCGGAAGACGTTGGTGACGCCGAGATCCTTCGAGACTGCGGAGAGCTTGTCCCAGTCGGTGCACTCGCTCCAGCGCGGGCCTTCCGACGCATCGATCGGGCACACGCGGCCACGGCGCTGCTCGCCACCATCGTCGAATGCCGTTTGCGCGACATATTGAATCTTGTCGCCGTCGACATCCACGCCACCCGAGAAGACATAGGAGCTCAGGCCGTTCAACTTGGTAAAGCCGCTGATGCCGAGCTCGCTGACCGGCTGGCCATAGTGCGTCCACGCGTCGCACTGGTTCCAGGTGACCCCATCACGCGCACCGATCGGACACGTGCGCGAGAAGTAGACCAGCCCGTCGTTCGAGAGCAGCCACTGCGAGAGGTGCTGCTGGCCATAGCGGTCGCTGTACGCAAATGCCGCATAGTCGCGGAAGCTCTCGACGTCCTGGAAGCGCGGCGCGTCCTTGTGCTCGGGCGCGTCCGCCTGCTCTTCGGCCGCGGACCCAAACACCGTCGTGGGGTGGCCCTTGGCCTGCTCATCGGGCGAGGCGACAGTGTCCGTGCCCCCACCACATCCCACCAACACGCTCATTCCGAGAACCGCACCAGCGACCGAGAGGCGAAGATGTCCACGCATAATTCCTTGATACGGGGGTAACGCGAATCTCTCAACCGTCTCAGTAGTCGATTTCACATTTAGGAACGAGCAACACACCACTCGGATCACGTTCATGACCATCGTCACCGAAAGAACCACATCGCCTGCCGATGGCCAAATAAGCGGCTATTGACGGCAAAAAGCCGCTAGTGGCGATGTGGGCGTCTCGGCGCGCCGCGCCTTGCCTACGTCAGCGTTCGCGTAGGCGACGCGCATAGGGGTGGCCGGTGGAAAAGCGATGATCGGGACTCCGTAATCGGAAGTCGTCATCGAACTGCGGATTCAGGTCATTGAATTAGCGCGTCGTCATGCATGCATGATGCATGTGTGCACATTGCACTAACGCGATCCGCGAGCACGGGATCCGCGCGCGCGCCAAAACGGCGCGGTGCAAGCGCGCGTTAGATCGGCTACGCGGCGCGGTGCAAGCGCGCGTAGATCGGCTCACGTGCGTCGGCGACCGCTACACGGTGAGCGCGCATGTCCTCTTCGCAGGGGACGACCCTGCGCGCTCTACGCCAACTCGCGGCTTTGAGGCTCCTAGGTATCGGTGAGCCCGAGTGGGTGGCTCTTGAACCAACCGAGCGCTCGTTTGACGCGCCACTCGGCCTTCGGCTCCGCCCGGCACGTGCCGCACGTATACGCCGAGAGGCGGTCGATCAAAGGCAGCGCTTTGCACATGGTGAACGACTCCTTCATCTTGTGGAGCCCCGCGCGAACGCATTTTTTACGGTCTTGGATCAGCTCCTCGCCGGTCCACTTCTCCGCCGTTTTGCCAAAGACCTGCACCTGCAGCATGCACCAGCTGCGGCCGCTGTCGCCCTTGGTTTGCCCGGTGTCGACGTCCTTGCGGTAGCTCGACTCGAAGGAGGCGGTGGCGGCGATCAAAAGCGCGGTTTGCGGCCGGCCTTGCGGGCCATCGAACAGCGGGGGCTCTTCTGCATCGAGCGCGACAGCGGCGATGTCGTTGGCCATGCTGGCGTAACGCTCGGTCGCTGACTTCTCGCCTTCGCGGTGTTGCGTGGGCGGATTCCAGGCGATCATTGCAGTAAGAAGCCACGCGGCCAGGGTCTCGGGAGTCATAAGGCCTCCAATTGGGGAACCAATGGGGAAGAGGGAATCCGCGGAAAGGAGTACAGAACCGTGGAGAGATCAACGGTGCACACGCTCAGGGGTGCAGACGTTCCCGGCTCGATCCGGCTCTGCGGTTCCGCTGTAATTCGTTCAAGCCAAAGCAATCCGCGCACTTCGCTGCCTTATCCGTCACGCGCCTAGCTGTGGGTAATTCTGCTTCGAAAATACATTTTGCTCGTGCGGACGACGCAATTTAGGGGATTGACCCCGCGCAATACGTCGGCCTCGACGTCGTCAGCGCCTCCGTCCCGGGACGTGGTAGCTCTCTGTCCGCGTGAAATTCGTCGACTCGACTCAGGTCAAAGTGATCGCCGGCCGCGGCGGAAACGGTTCGGTGGCGTTCCGCCGCGAGAAGTTCGTCCCTTTCGGCGGCCCCGCCGGTGGCGACGGCGGCAAAGGCGGCGACATCCTCTTTCTCACCGATCCGGGCAAATCGACGCTGCTCGACCTCACCCACGCGCGCACGCTCAAGTCGAAGGACGGCCAGCACGGCATGGGCTCCGACTGCTACGGGCGCGGCGGTGAGGACCTCGTGGTGCGCGTTCCCGTCGGGACGCAGGTGATCGCGGCCGACACCGGCGATCTCCTTTTTGACCTCAACATGCCAAACGTCACCACGATCATTGCCAAGGGCGGCAAAGGCGGACGCGGCAACATCCACTTCGCGTCGTCCCACGACCGCGCACCGCGTCGCGCCGAGCCCGGCGATCAAGGCGAGGAGCGCGAGCTGCGTCTCGAGCTCAAGGTGATGGCCGACGTGGGCCTCCTCGGCTTTCCCAACGTCGGCAAATCCACTTTCGTCAGCGCGTGCTCGCGCGCACGTCCCAAGATCGCCGACTACCCTTTCACGACGCTCACACCGCACCTCGGCGTCGCCTCGATCGGCGAGGACGCGCACTTCGTCCTCGCGGACATTCCCGGGCTGATTCCGGGTGCGGCCGACGGCGCAGGCCTCGGCATCCGTTTCCTCAAGCACGTCGAGCGAACGCGCGCGCTGTTTTATTTCGTCACGGTTGACCCAGGTGAGGATCGCGACCCGGTCGCCGACTACGAGGCGTTGCTCACCGAGCTCAAACGCTTTGACCCCGAGCTGGCGAAGCGCCCCACGATCGTTGCCATGAGCAAGGCCGACATTCCCGAGGTTCAAGAGGCGTACGCGATCGCCAAGCCCCGCTTCGCGAAGAAGGGGATCCCGCTCCACCTCGTGAGCGCAGCGACCGGCGAAGGCGTGCGCGACCTCTTGATTCGGCTCTTCAAGCTCGTACGCGGCGAGCTCCCGGAAGAAGTCGAGGGAGTCGCCGATCCAGAGCCGGAGCCAGCGAAGAAGGTCGCCGCCAAGAAAAACGGCGCGAAGAAGTCCCCCGCGGTGGTCACAAAGAAGGTCGTTGCCAAGCGAAAGGCCACGCCCGCAAAGAAGAAGGTCGTTGCCAAGCGAAAGGCCACGCCCGCCAAGACAAAGAAGAAGACGATCGTTGCCAAGCGAAAGGCCGCGCCCGCGAAGAAGAAGACGATCGTTGCCAAGCGAAAGGCCACGCCCGCGAAGAAGAAGACGATCGTTGCCAAGCGAAAAGCCGCGCCCGCGAAGAAGAAGACGAAGAACAAGAAGAAGAAGTAGTGAGCGAGAAGTCCGAGGAGGCCACACCGAAGCGCCTGCACAAGGCGCGCGAGGAAGGCGACAGCGGCGCGAGTGCCTTTGCAGGCCAGGCGGTCGCGTTCCTCGTGGCTCTCGCGGTGCTGCCGGCCGCAATTCGCGCCGTGGCGTCGTGGGCGAGCGAGGCGCTACGCGAAGCGATTGCCCACGCGGCCGACGCCACGGTGACGGCGGAGGTCGATCCGTTCGTGCTTGCAAAGGCGGTCGTGACGCTGAGCGTGCCCGCGTTGCTTGCCGTCGCAGTGACGAGCGGTGCGGTGGGGCTCGTGCAAGCGGGCGGATTCATCGCAACGAAGAAGCTCGCACCCGATCTGAAGAGACTCGACGTGATCCAAGGCTTCAAGGGCCTCGTGTCCGGCGCGCGCCTCTTCGCGGTAGCACGCGCGCTCGTCGGCGCCTCGCTGGTGTCCTGGCTGGCCTTTCGTGGGCTCGAGACCCACGCGGCGGATGTCGCGCGCCTGTCCGGTCGTCTCGCCTACGTGGCGCCAACGGTCTCGATCATCGCGCTCGGCATCGCACGCGATGCGGCGTTGGCGGGCCTCGCGCTTGCGGTTGTCGACGTCATCGTCGTGCGTCGCGGGTGGGCCAAACGCCTCAAGATGAGCAAAGAGGAGGTCAAACGCGAGCACAAGGAGAGCGACGGCGACCCGCAAATGAAGGCCGCGCGCGAGCGCGCCCACCATGAAATGCTGGCAGCAGCGACCGTCGGCAATGTAAAGAAGGCAACGGTCGTCATCGTGAACCCAACGCACATCGCATGCGCGCTTCGCTACGACGAGGAAGAGGGCGACGCAGCCCCGACAATCGTCGCCGCGGGTGAAGGTGATCTGGCACAGCGCATCCTGCGCGCGGCGCAGGACTTTGGTGTTCCAGTCGTACGCGACGTTCCGCTCGCGCGTGCGCTCGTCGAGCTCGAGGTTGGCGAGCCGATCCCCGAAGCGCTCTATGAAGCAGTCGCAGAGATCTTACGAACGCTCTGGGACGAAGAAGAGCCAGCAGATCCCGCGCTCTGACCACGGGCGCATCGGCGCATCGAGCATCAGACGCGGGAGAGCCAGTGCATGAGTGGCTCTTCGTCGCCGAGCCAGATCAGCGCCTCCTCCGGACTGAGATCGGGAAACTCCGCCGGTGGTGGCTGCGCATACTCCCCCGCCCGTCCGTAATCGAAGCACGAGGGCTCCTCGAGATTCATCTTGAAGACGCCCATCG
>CAXSGV010000351.1:1223-7612 GCA_964236615.1 uncultured Polyangiaceae bacterium | reverse complement strand
AAGTGGGGGCGCTCTTACGTCGATCACGTGATCGCCCTCGGCAATGACGCCTCCGTGCCGCAAGCCGTGCGCGACGCGTGCGCCGTGCTCCTGGCGACGCACGTCGGTCCTTCGGACATCATCCGCTTGCGGAGCCCGCGCGGCGATGAAAAGGTGCTCGACGCAGCGAAGGACGTGATCGCGCACGCGTACTTCGTCGTTGCGAAGCACGAGGCGAGCGACGCGCCCGACACGAAGGCGAGCGACCATGACGACGAGCCGAGCACGGACGATGAGAGGCCCTGACATGCGCCGATGCGCGTGGCCATCGCTCGCTGTCGTGCTCGTCCTCGCCGCGGGTTGCGGTGGCGAGGCGCGGAGCGCGAACAGCGTCACGTCCGCGCCGGCGACCATCCCCACCGCGACGAGCGACGGAACCGCGGTGACGGCGAGGCGCGACGATGGCGGGGCCACGCCTGCCACGCCGGCCACGACTGCCACGCCTGGCCCTGCGCTCCCGCCACCGAAGCCAACGACCATTTCGCTCGCCACCACCAACGACGCCAAGGCCGATCCCGAGCTCGCCGAGGGCGATAAGGCCTTCGAGAAGAACGATCTCGCCACCGCGGCGAAGCGCTACGAAGCCGCACGTGTGGCCGCGCCGTCGCTTGCCGCTCCGATCGTGGGTCTCGCGCGCGTGCGCATCGCGAAGGCAGGGCTCTCCCTCGACTACGCCGCCGGCAAGGGCAACCCCGAGCTCGCCCAGGCAATCAAGGACCTCCGGCGCGCGGTGCAGATCGATCCCGCGTTTGGTCCGGCGCAGGTGGAGCTCGGGCGCGCGCTGTTGATGGTCGGCGACGCGCCGGGCGCCATCGAGCCATTGCGGAAGGGCGCCGCGGCCATGGGGAACGAACCCGAGGCGCACTCTGCGCTCGGCGTCGCGTACCTTGCGAGCGGTCACGGTGAAGAGGCGGTGCAGGAGCTGACACGCGCTGCCGAGCTCGATTCGGGAAGCGCAGCGCGGCACGGCAACCTCGGCACCGTGCTCTTCATGCGCGGCAAAGTGAAGGAGGCGATCAAGGAGTACGAGATCGAAGCTCGCCTCGTCGAGAACGACGCGCGGGCTCACTCCGATCTCGGAACTGCGCTGCTCGCGGACAACCAAATTCCGCGCGCGATCACCGAGCTCGAGCGCGCGATCGCGCTCGATCCGCGACGCGCGACGTTCCGCTCGAACCTCGGCTACGCCTACCAGATCGTAGGCAAGCTTCCCGAAGCGATTGCACATTACAGGGAAGCGTTGAAGCTCGACGACAAGCTCGCGAGCGCGTGGATCAACCTCGCGACGGCGCTCTCGAAGGAGCCCCGTACGCGCAAGGAAGCGCGCGCCGCGCTCGAGCACGCGAAGGCGCTCGACCCTACCGATCCGCGCGTGAAGGCGAACCTGGAAGAGCTCGATGCGCTCGAGAAATCGAGCCCTTCGCCGCGCTGATGTCGATGACGCAGTGCGCGTCGCCGGAAGCGAAGTCCGTGCAGTTGACCGTGTATTGACCCGTCCTGCGCGGCGGCCCTACGTTCGTCTTTCGGGGGCGGGGGCGCTCATGCGCGGCGCGTCTTGCTCCAGTGGAAATGGAAGCTCGTAGCAACGCGCACGTGAAGTGGAGGGCGTCATGGCGGTGGGCAAAGTCAAGTGGTTCAACGACGAGAAGGGCTGGGGCTTCATCAAGCAAGATGAGGGTCCGGACGTCTTCGTGCACTACTCACAAATCGCCGGCGACGGCCGTCGTCGCTTGTTCGAAGACGAGCTCGTCGAGTTCGAGCTGACCGACGGCCCCAAGGGGCTGCAAGCCGTCAACGTCGTCCGTCCCAACGGCGCGCCCGCCCCCAGCAACTGACCAGCACGCCGTCGCGATCGACGCCCGCCGCTCATCCGAGCGCGCGGGCGTCTCGCTTTCTGGGCTCAGGCGATCAGCGGGACGGGGGCGATGCTGAAACTTTGTGTGTCGGGGTCGAGGACGTGGGCTTCGACGCGCGTGATCGTGCCCGCGTCGTCGACTTCGTAGAGGTTGAAGCCGGCCATGCGCGCGACCTCGTGGCCTGCGTGCGCGTGGAGCGAGGCGCTGGTGGCACCGACCACACGCATCGAGCCGGCGGTCGTGCGGAGCGTGCGCTCTTGCCGGCGGTGAAGGTGACCGTGCAGCACGAGGCCGTTCGCGACTCCGCGGAGGTGGTGCGCGAGCGCGTCGGCATCCCAGAGCCCCTCGAGGAGCGTCTTCAGGCGCGAGGGCGGGTTGTGCGCTGGGTGGTGCACGAGCACGACCGGCGTGCGCTTCTTCACTTCGGGATGCTCGAGCGCGCGCGAGAGCGCTTCGAGCTGCCGCGTGCCGAGCGAGCCGGACGCGACGAAGGGGAGGCGTGGCACCGCGCTCGACATGCCAATGATCGCGCACGGCCCGCGGAGGCGGACGTAGGGGAAGATTCCGAGACCGACGTCACGCACGGGGATCTCGGGAAGGTCGCCTTCGGTGTACGCCGCGAAGTATTCGGCGAAGCGCTTTCCGCGCATCGCGCCGCGCGTGTAGAGATCGTGGTTGCCCGGAACGACGCTGACGTCGTGCGGTGACAGGCCGAGCTCGTCCTCGAGCAGCTTCTTCGCCGCGCTGAACTCGGTCTGCAAAGCGAGGTTGGTGATGTCGCCCGTGATGGCGACGTGGTCGATCTTGGCCTTCGTGATCTCGCGCGAGATCGCGCGGACGTAGTCGGACTTGTGCACGTGGTTCCGCTTGAAGCGGAGGTTGGCGTAGCCCGACAGTCGCTTGTTCAGAAAGCGGTGCGGCCCGACGCCGATGAGGTCGAGAACGTGGAGATCCGAAAAGTGTGCAATGCGCATGTTTTCTTTCAGGGGTCTCGAGCGCAGCGGAAACCCACCACGGCCGAGCGATGCAACGCTGGTGTGCCGCGCGCGGCGGCACGGAGCCACGCTTCGCCTTGAACGTAGGAACCGCCTCGAACGACGCGGCCGATCCCCTGCGGCGGCCCTTTGGGGTTGTTCTGCGGCCGGCCGTCGTAGCCGAAGCCGTTCTCGTCCAGGTCCCAAAAATCCGCGACCCACTCGGCCACGTTGCCTGCGAGCTGCAGTACGCCGAGCGGCGTCGCGCCGTCGGGGAAGGCATCGACCGGCGCGAGGCCGACGTAACCGTCGGTCGCGTCCGTCTCGTCGGGCGCGAAGGCACCGTGGTTGGCGAGGCGTGGATTGTAGAACGCGCCCCACGGCCATTCGCGACCCCTGCTTCCGCGCGCGGCGTATTCCCATTCCGCTTCGGTCGGCAGGCGCTCGTGCGCCCACTGGCAATAGGCGGCCGCGTCCTCCCATCGAACATGCGTGACCGGGAGCTCCGGGCGATCGAAGCGCGCGTCGCCCGGCGTGAAGGTCGGAGGCGAGCACGCGCCGCTCGCCACGCAGCGCGCGTACGCGGCGACCGGAACTTCGGTGCGATCGAGATCGAACGTCGAGAGCGTGACGTCGTGTGCCGGCACCTCGGAGCGAAACGATCCGAGGATGCCCGACGTCTGCAGAATCGGTTCCTCACAGTGTGAACGAAGGATCTCGCGACGACAGGCCTGGACCGCGCGGACCATGTCGGTCGGTGACGAGCCCATCACGAACTTGCCGCCGGGGATTCGTATCGTGAGCGGTGGCGCGTCGCGTAGTGTGCGCACGCCGCGCGCGTTGGTGCTGAGCGTCGGCACGTCGAGGCCGCGCCACCACGCCTCGGGCTTCATCGGTCGGTGCGGACCCACTTCGGTGAAGAGGGCCACGCCGGCCGCGGCCGCGAACAGCAGGGTGGCGTGCACGACTCTTCCTTCAGCCCGTGAGAACCCGCATGGGGTGCTCGAGCAACGTGCGCAGCTCGGCGAGGAACGCGGCGCCGACCGCGCCGTCGATCACGCGGTGATCGCACGAGAGCGTCATCGCGAGACGTTTGCCAGGCACGACCGCGCCTTCGGAGACGACAGGGACGTCGCGCACCTGACCGACCGCGAGGATTGCGCCTTCGGGCGGGTTGATGACGGCGGAGAACTCGTCGATGCCGAACATGCCGAGGTTCGAGATCGAGAAGGTGCCGTCCATCATCTCCTCGGGCTTGAGCTTCTTCGCCCGCGCGCGACCCGCGAGCTCGCGGACCTCCTTGGCGATAGCGACGAGGCTCTTCGCGTCCGCGTTGCGGATCACCGGCGTGACCAGGCCCTCGGGGACGGCGACGGCCACGGAAATATCGACGCGGCGGTGCACGAGGATGGCCTCGGGCGTGAACTGCGCGTTGCACTCCGGCACGCGGGCGAGTGCGACGGCGCAGGCCTTGATGAGCAGATCGTTGAGCGAGATCTTGAGCGGCTTCACTTCGTCGGCGGCGGGTGCTCCGCGCGGCTTGCCCTCGGCGTTCGCACCATCGAGAAGCTCGGCGTTGATCTCTTCGCGGAAGGTGACGAGGCGACCCACGTCGACGTCGATCGTCAGGTAGAAGTGCGGGACGTTCTTCTTCGACTCGCTGAGGCGACGCGCGATTGTCTTGCGCATCATCGAGAGTGGGCGAACCTCCGGCTCGCGGAGGCCGTTGCCGGGCGCCGCCGTCGGTGAGGTAATCGTCTGCGGGCCAGTCTTGGCGAGCGCCGTCGACTGCGTGCTCGACTGCGTGCTCGACTGCGCCGCGGACGCTCCCGTGCTCGCGCGTGTGGGCTCGGGGGCTTTGCCGATCGCCTCGAGATCCTCGGCGACGACGCGGCCGTTGGGGCCGGTGCCTTGTGCGCCCTGAAGATCGATGCCGCGCTCGCGCGCGATCTTGCGGACGTAGGGGGAAGCGAAGACGCGCCCGCCTTCTTCCGCTTGCGGAGGCGCCGCCTCGCGCTCGCGCTCGGTGCGGTCGAGCATGCTCTTCGGACCGGTCGGCACGCGCGGCGGCGGGCGCTGCGCTTTCGGCGCCTCGGTCAGCGGAGCCGCCTCTTCTTCTGGGGCTTCTTCGTTCGCCGGGGCGTCATTCTTGGCTTCGCCCTCGGGCGCTTCCCCCTCGGACGCGTCCCCCTTGGCCGCGTCCCCCTTGGGCGCTTCCTCTTTCGCCTCGGCCTTCGCCGGAGCCTTCGCCGGAGCGGCCCCGCCACCGGCCTGCGCGACGAGCGCCGAGATGTCATCGCCCGCGGCCCCGAGGATCGCAACCGGATCGCCGAGCTTCACTTGAGCGCCCGGCGCTGCGAGGATCTTCAGCAGCGTGCCTTTGTCGAAGGCGCGAAACTCCATCGTCGCCTTGTCGGTCTCGACCTCGGCGAGAAGATCGTCGACCTCGACCGCGTCGCCTTCCTTCTTGTGCCACGCCGACAGCACGCCCTCTTCCATCGTGGGCGACAGCTTCGGCATGTCGAGGATCTTGGCCATGGTGATCTCAGGCTTTCGCTGGGGCGGCGGCTGCGCGCGCGACGCGCTGGCCACGTTGGAGGGTCCGCTGCACCGCCGCGACGACGCGGGGCACCTGCGGGATGCAAAGCTGCTCGAGCTTGGCGTTGTAAGGCATCGGTACGTCGAGCGTGGTCACGCGGAGAATGGGGGCGTCGAGCGCGTCGAATGCGAGGCGCTGCACGCGATCGGCGATCTCGGCGCCAACGCCGCCGTACGGCCAACCTTCGTGCACGACGACGCAGCGATGCGTCTTCTCGACCGACGCGATGACGGTGTCCTCGTCGAGCGGGCGCAGCGAGCGGAGATCGATGATCTCGACCTCGACACCTTCCTTCGCCAGCACCTCGGCGGCTTCGAGCGCGATGTGCACCATGCGCGAGTAGGTGACGATCGTGACGTGCTTGCCGGGTCGCACGACCTTCGCGACGCCGAGCGGAACGACGTCGAGGTCGTCCGGAATGTCGCCTTTCACGGAATAGAGCGTCTCGGATTCCATGACGAGAACCGGGTTGTCGTCCCGGATGGCCGCCTTCATCAAGCCGTACGCATCGGCGGGGGAAGCGGGCGCGACGACCTTCAGGCCGGGGATGGTCGCGTAGAAATGCTCCATCGAGTGGCTGTGCTGGCTACCGACCTGTTTCGCGCTGCCGTTCGGGCCGCGGAACACGATGGGGCAGGTGAACTGGCCGCCGGACATCTGCCGAACCTTGGCCGCGTTGTTCAAGATCTGATCGAAAGCCACCGCGGAGAAGTTCCACGTCATGAACTCGATGATGGGCCGGAGCCCGACCATCGCCGCGCCGACACCGATGCCGGCGAAGCCGCCCTCCGCGATGGGCGTGTCGATGACGCGCTTGTCGCCGAACTTCGCGAGCATGCCTTCCGAGACTTTGTAGGCCCCTTGGTAGTGACCGACCTCTTCGCCCATGAGAAAGACGCGGTCGTCCTTCTCCATCTCCTC
>CAXSGV010000351.1:0-1213 GCA_964236615.1 uncultured Polyangiaceae bacterium | reverse complement strand
GCGCGCCTCGCCGGCGCCACCCGCGTCGACCTCGCGCCGGGCTGGCTCAGGTCGACCTTCTCCATCTCCTCGATCATCGCCTCGCGCAGGGCTTCGCGGTACCTGAGTGTCCTCGGCATCGGTGGTCGGTCTCGTTCGTGGATTCGTCGAAAGATAAAAGGAAGGGCGGGCGCTCGGGCTCAGCCGGCGAAGGGGCCTGAATAGGTGGTTGCCTCGAGGAGCGAGGCGTCCGGCTCGGGGCTCTCCTCTGCGAACTTCACGGCTTCCACGACCTCGCGCTCGACGTCGTCTTCGAGGCTCTTGAGACGAGCGTCCGTGTAGCCGTCCGTGAGGAGCTTCTCGCGCGCGCGGTGAAGCGGGTCCTTCTTCTTGCGCTCGTCGAGCTCCGCGGCCGTGCGGTACTTCGCCGGGTCGCTCATCGAGTGGCCGCGAAAGCGGTAGGTACGGACCTCGACGAGCGTGGGCAAGGACTGCTCGCGCGCGCGCTGGACGGCTTCGGCGATGCGCTCTTGCACCTGGAGGACGTCCTCGGCGAAGAAGCGATCGCGGTCGATGCCATAGCCGAGCGCCTTCATCGTGACGTCCTCGACGCTCATCGTGCGCGAGAGCGGCGTGCCCATCGAGTACTCGTTGTTCTCGCAGATGAAGACGATCGGAAGCTTCCACAGAGCGGCGAGGCTCACGCCTTCGTGGAAGCCCGCGATGGAGACCGCGCCTTCACCGAAGTAGCAGAGCGTCACGCGCTTGTTGTTCTGGTACTTCGACGCAAAGGCGACGCCCGCGGCAAGAGGGATGTGCCCGCCGACGATGCCGTACCCACCGAGCATGTGCTTGTCGGCGTCGAACATGTGCATCGAGCCGCCGAGGCCCTTCGAGCAGCCTGTGCTTTTGCCCCAGAGCTCGGCCATCAGCGCGTTCGCGCTCATGCCCTTGGCGATTGCGATTCCGTGATCGCGGTAGGTCGTGACCACGTAGTCGTCGGGCTGCAGCGCAGCGATCGAGCCGACACCTACGGCCTCTTGCCCGATGTAGAGGTGCAAGAAGCCGCCGATCTTCCCCTGCGCGTACGCGCGCGCTGCCTCTTCCTCGAGGCGACGGATGAGAAACATCTGCCGGTAAAGCTCGGCGAGGTGGTCGAGCTCGCCGCTCGGTCGCGTGAGCGGCGACGGAGCGGTGGCCTCGGGACGGAGTCCCGGGGAACCCGCGGGCGTGG
>CAXSGV010000350.1:0-7649 GCA_964236615.1 uncultured Polyangiaceae bacterium | reverse complement strand
CGGCGCGCGCTGTGAGGGAAAGACGGCGCCAAAGAGGACCGCGAACAGGATGGGAAATACGCCCGCCCAGAAGAGCGCGCCGCGGTCACGCACGAGAAGCCGCAGCTCCTTGTGCGCGATGATCCACACCGTCGTGGCGAACGCGGGCGGCCGCCGCGCCGTCGTCACGAGGTGATTTTTCCGGCGGCCATGTGTATGGGCCGCGCGCCGAGAAGGTCGATGCAGGCGCGATCGTGTGTCGACCAGACGACGGCGGTCCCTCGGTCCTTGAGCTCGCCGATCGCGGCGACGAGCTGCGCATGCGTCTCCTCGTCGATGCCCACCATGGGCTCGTCGAGGAGGAGCACGCGTGGCCCGTGCGCGACCGCAATGGCGACGTGAAGGCGCCTGCGCATGCCTCCGCTCAACGTCCCAGCGCGCGCCTTCCGCCGAGCGCCGAGCTGCGCGAACGCGATCCCGCGCTCGACCGCGTCGCCAACGTCGTGCGAGGCGACGCCGTGTATCTGGGAAAAGAAGCGCAGGTTCTCTGCGACCGTCAGCTCGTCGTAGACGGCGGTGTGCTGAGGCGCGAAGCCAATGGAAGCGCGCACCTCGGCGCGCGTCGGATCGTCCGCGCCCGCAATGGTGATCATCCCCGCGTCGCAGGCATCGATCCCCGCGAGAAGATGAAGGAGCGTGGTCTTCCCCGCACCGTTGGCTCCGAGCAGCGCAACGACCTCGCCGCGGCCGACGCGGAGATCGACGCCGTCCACAGCCCACGTCACGCCCTTTCGCTTGCGTACGCCAATGGCGGCGATGTCTTGGACAAACTCGGACACGCATGGGCTTGTCCCGGTAACGGCCGCGGTTGACAGCATCGACGTACACATTATGCTTGGACAAAAGTTAGTCAAACGCGACCATGAACTTTGACCTGGTGTTGATCGGAGGAGGCCTGCAGAGCGCGTTGATCGCGCTCGCGGTGCACCACCGCGCCCCCCGCACGCGGATCGCGATGGTCGAATCGGGCGCGCGCCTCGGCGGTGAGCACACATGGTGTTTCCACGAGGCTGACGTGCCTCCGTCGGAGGCCGATTGGGTCGAGCCCTTGGTCGAGGCGCGATGGCCGACGTGGGACGTGCACTTCACCGGGCTCGAGCGCACCTTCGCGCTGCGTTACGCGTCGATCACGTCGGCCCGCCTCGAGTCGGTGGTGAGCCGCACGATGTCCCGCGACGGCAGCGCGCTCTTCCTCGGGACACGTGCGGCCGCCCTGGGGGAGCACACGGTCGAGCTGGATGACGGCGTCGTGCTCGAGGCTCCCCTCGTGGTCGATGCGCGCGGGCCCGAGCCGCTTGCCACCGCGGCCGCGTACCAGAAGTTCGTAGGGCTCGAGCTCGAGCTCGCCTTGCCAAGCGCGATCGTGCGGCCGCTCGTCATGGACGCCACGGTCGCTCAACACGACGGCTTCCGGTTTTTCTACGTGCTCCCCTTCGCGCCGACGCGCGTTCTCGTCGAGGAGACCTTCTACTCGGACGACCCGTCCCTCGACGAGGCCGCATCCATCGCACGAACCCACGCCTACGCCGCGTCGCGGGGGCTCGCCGTCGCCCGCGTGATCCGCACCGAGCGCGGCGTTCTGCCCTTGCCTCTTGCGAGCACCTTCGCAGCGTCGTCCGCGTCGCCTCTGGTAGCGGGCTACCGCGGCGGCTGGTTTCACCCGACGACTGGCTACTCGCTGCCGGTCGCCGTGCGCCTAGCCGCGCACGTGTCGACCACGGCGCCCAGCGCGATGTTCGGCGCGTCGTGGGAACGCCTCGCCAACCGGCACGCCCGGCAAGCGCGGTTCGCCGTCCTGCTGAACCGGCTTCTTTTCGGTGCTACCGAGCCTGCGCATCGCCGCGACGTGCTCGAGCGCTTTCACCGAATGCCCGACGCCGTGGTCGCTCGCTTCTACGCGCTTGCGACCTCGCCCTCCGATCGCCTGCGGATGTTCTGCGGGTCGCCCCCACCTGGTGTGTCCCTGCGTCGCGCGCTCGAGGAGGTGATTTCGACATGACGAAGCAAATGAATGCGGTGCAGAGGTTGCTCGTTCATCACTTTCAACGCTCCGAGCTGCGCACGGTGCTCGGCACCGACGACGAGCAGGCCCACGCTCTGGCGCGAGCCGCCACCGGGGCTCCACTCGCCGAGGTGCTCGGTCGCCCGGGAAAAGAGCTCCGCGCGCGCTTCGTCGAGCACGCGTTCGCCATCGCGAAAGAGGCGGGCGGCGACGCCCACGCCGTGCTTCCTCCCGAGCTCCCGTACGCCGTCGAGCTCCTTCACTGCGGCTCGCTCATCGTCGACGACATCCAGGACGACGCGACGGTACGCCGCGGCGGCGTCGCGCTTCACCGCCTCGTCGGCGTGCCGATCGCGATCAACGCCGGCAACTTCCTCTACTTCCTCCCACTCCGGCTGCTCTCGCAGCTCGACCTCGCGCCGCTCACACGGCTCGCGATGCTGGACCGCATCACGCACGGTCTTCTTCGCTGCCATCACGGCCAGGGTCTCGACCTTGCTTACCGCGTTGGTGAGGTCGCGCAAGGCGACGTGCACGGCATCGTCCAGCTATCGACCACGCTGAAGACGGGCGCCCTCATCGAGCTCTCGTGCTCGCTCGGTGCGCTCGCCGCGGGGGCACCCGAGCCCGTGGAGTCTGCGCTCGCCGCGTTCGGCCGGGAGGCCGGCCTATCCCTCCAGATCCTTGACGACCTCTCCGGCTTCTTCGTTCCGCACAAGCGACACAAGGCCATCGAGGATCTCCTCGCGCAGCGCCCCACGTGGGCGTGGGCCTTCCTCGCCGACCGCGCGAACGACGCGACGTACATGCGGCTTCAGGCAGAGCTCGGCCACGTGGGCGCGTGCCCCGAGCGGGCGAGTCGTCTCATCGACGGCATGCGTGCCGAGCTCGAGGGCGAGACGCACAGACCGCACGTTCGCCTTGCCGAAGCTCTCATCGCGCTCACAGGCGCAGTCGGCGCGCGTGCCGCGCTCGAGCCCCTGTCACACGACCTTCATGCTTTGGAGAGAGCCTATGTCTGAAGGACGCGTCACGCCGCGCGCCGCCGTCATCGGCAGTGGCTTCGGCGGCCTCGCGGCTGCCATACGCCTTCAATCTGCGGGCATCGCCACGACGATCTTCGAGACCCGCGACCTGCCTGGCGGGCGCGCCTACGTCTACCGCGACCAGGGCTTCACGTTCGACGCCGGACCGACCGTCATCACGGCGCCCGAGTCGCTCGAAGAGCTGTTCACGCTCTCGGGGCGCGTGATGAGCGACTACGTCGAGCTCTTGCCGGTCACGCCGTTTTACCGGCTCGAGTGGTCGGACGGCGATGCGATGGACTACGCAGGGGGCGAGGCCTTCGTCGAAGAGATCGCGCGCCGCAATCCCGCCGATCGCGAGGGGTACGCGCGCTTCGCCGCGTACAGCAAAGAGGTCTTCGACGTCGGCTACACCGAGCTCGCGCACCAGCCGTTTCTCCGCTTCGCGGACATGGTTCGCGTGGCGCCCGAGCTCATGCGGCTCCGCGCCGATCGCTCCGTCTACAAGACCGTCGCGCGCTTCGTGAAGGACGAGAAGGTCCGCCAGGCGCTCTCGTTCCACTCGCTTCTCGTGGGCGGCAACCCGTTCGAGACGAGCTCGATCTACACGATGATCCACTACCTCGAGCGGAAGTGGGGCGTCTTCTTCCCGCGCGGTGGCACCGGCGCGCTGGTGCGCGGGCTCGTTCGCCTCTTCGAGGAGCTCGGCGGCGAGCTTCGTCTCTCGACCCCGGTGCGGTCGGTCGAAGCGCGCGACGGCGCCCACTGGGTCTCGAGCGACGCACGCGCCCGCGAGCGGTTCGACGTCGTGGTCTCGAACGCCGACCTCCACCACACCTACGCAAAGCTCTATGCCCCGCATCGCGCTGCAGCGGCGACCGTGCGGAAGCTCGAGCGCGCCGATTGGTCGATGTCACTTTTCGTTCTCTACTTCGGCACCGACACTGCCTACGACCTCGCGCACCACACGGTCGTCTTCGGTCCTCGCTACGAGCCGCTCCTGCACGAGATCTTCCACGGCAAGGCGCTGCCCGAAGATCACAGCCTTTACCTGCACGCGCCGAGCGTCACCGACCCCTCGCTCGCGCCGCCCGGCTGCGGCGCCTACTACGTGCTCTCGCCAGTCCCGCACCTCGGCCTCGCGAACATCGACTGGACGACCGAGGCGCCGCGGTACGCCGAGCGCGTCTACGCGACGCTCGATCGCCTGATGCCCGGCGTGCGCGAGCACGTGGTGACGCAGCGCTGGTTCACGCCGCGCGACTTCGAGAGCGAGCTCGTCGCGTACCAGGGCTCTGCGTTCAGCGTCGCCCCCAAGCTCACGCAGAGCGCGTGGTTCCGGCCACACAACCGCGACGCCAAGATCCCCGGCCTCTACATCGTCGGCGCGGGAACGCACCCGGGAGCCGGCGTGCCCGGTGTCGTGAGCTCGGCCAAGGCGACCGTGTCGCTCGTCCTCGCGGACCTCGCACGCACGCATGGCGATTTCGTGCGGGGACCCTCGCTCGCGCCAGTGGCTGCAGAGTGAGCATGTCGTCGCCTGCGCTCGGCGCTCTCGACGCGCAGGCGATTGCCGAGAGCCGCGCCGTGCTCGCGCACAAATCGAAGAGCTTCACGCTGGCCAGCCGGCTTCTTCCCGCGGACTGCCGCGATCACATCGCCGTCATTTACGGCTTCTGCCGTCACGTCGACGACGCGATCGACCTCGCGCCCCCGCACGCGCGACCCGCCGCGCTCGCTCAGCTTCGGGCGGCGGTCGACTCGATCTACGCCGGACGCACGACCGGCGTCGTCGCCTTCGATGCGTTCGCCGTCGTCGCGCGCACGCGATCGATCCCGCGGGTGTACGTCGACGAGCTCATCTCGGGGATGGAGATGGACGTCCTTCGTACCGAGTACGCGACGCTCGAAGCGCTCCTTCATTACTGCCACCGCGTCGCGGGCGTGGTCGGGTTGCTCTTGTGTCACGTGATGGGCGTCGCGGACATGCGGGCGCTGCGCAACGCCGCCCACCTCGGGCTCGCGATGCAGCTCACGAACATCTGCCGCGACGTCGCCGAGGACCTCGCCGACGATCGCGTCTACGTCCCGGTGTCGCTCCTCGGCGTCGCCCTCGTGCGCGTCCCGGCGCAAGGGACGCGCGAGCGCGACGAGGTGTGCCGCGCCGTAAAAGCGCTGCTCGACGAGGCCGACGCGCTCTACGCCTCGGCGGACGCGGGGTTGGTCTCCCTCCCCTTTCGCTGCGCTCTCGCGGTGCGCGTGGCGCGTCACGTCTACGCCGCCATCGGCGACGTGCTGCGCGCGCGTGGCTGCGATCCTTTTCTCGGCCGCGCTGTCGTTTCGCCGTGGATGAAGGTCCTGCTCGTCGCGCGTGCGTTGGTCGAAACAGCGTGGGAGCACCCGCGTCGGCTCGGCGCGTCGTTCCGCGCGCCCGATCGCACGCTCGCGTTCCCGGAGGACATCCTTGCGCGCTCCGAGGCGGCGCCGTGAGGCCGTCGTTCGCACACGAGGTCGCGGTCTACGTCGGCCGCATGCGCGAGTTCCGGCGCGACGACTGGGTCGTGTACACGGCGTGGGTCGGGATGATGGTCGGGCTCGTGGCTTCGACGGGCGGCTTTCTGCTCGTCGGGCGCGCGCACGGCGTCGGCTACCCGGCCGAGGCGTGGCTCGTGCCGATAGGCGCCGCCATGTTCGCCCTCGCGATAGCGGTCGACACCATCGGCCATCGGACCATCTACCGCTTCGCCATCGCGAAGGCGGAGTACCTCGTCCATCACGTCACCATCGTCTTCGGCGTCGTGAGCTGCGTTCTCCTGTGCGCCGCGTACCAGCATCCGGGTGCGTTCTGGATCCCGGCCGCGGCCGCCACGATCCTCTCGTTCGTCTACAGCCTTGTTGACGAGGCGTTCCACTGGCGACACTACATGGCTGAGGACTCCGACCGCGTCGAGATGGCCTCGCACGCGCTCATTCTCTTCGGTCACACGACGATGATGATCGGTTGGTGGCGATGGTTCGCGCTCGGCTACCCGGGCGTCGCGGCGACCGTTGCCGTCCTCAAGGGCTCCTAGCGGCCGCTACAGCGGCACCCGCGGGAGCGCGGCGATCGCGGCGTCGAGGGCGGGCCAGGTCGTGACGATCCGAAACGGCTCGCCCTCGAGACCGAGGTCGGTCGCCGCCGATCCGCCGATCCACACGCGCGTGCGCCGTGGAAGCTCGGCTGCGATCGCGCGCAGCTGCTTGCTCACCTTGGCGTGCTCGGTGGGGCGCGCGACGGCGATCCCGAGGGCCGCGGCCCGGTGGCTCTTCATGACCTTCACGATCTGGTCGGGAGGCGTGTCGGTCCCCACGAGCCGCGGCGTCACCTGCTGAACGGCGAGGTAGAGCGCGATCATCTCGAGGCCGAGGCCGTGGCCCTCGCCGGGCAGCGTCGCGAGCACGACGATGGGCCGATCGGCGCGCTCGTCGAACCCCGACGAGAGGATCCGAAGCTGCGTCGACACGCACGAGGACAGCACGTGCTCGTGACGCACCTCGAGCTCACCGCTCGCCCACGCCTCACCCACCCGCTCGAGCAGCGGCGCCGCGAGATCGACGACGAAGCGCTGCGGTCCAAGGAGAATCGCGGCCTGACGAAGCTCCGACTGGATCGCGGCGACGTCGTCCTTCACGAGCGCGTCGAGCACCGAGGCGATCACCGGCAAGGACGACGAGGGCGCCGCCGGGAGCACGGGCGGACGGAGGCCCGAGAGCGCGAGCAGGCGTTCGACCTCTGCGCGCGGCTTGCCGACCACCTCGCTGGGGCGAAAGCCGGACTTGATGGCGCGCGCGAGCAGCGTGAGCACCTCGACCTCCTCGGCCGAATAGAGCCGGCTCCCACCGGGCGCGCGCTCGGGCGTGGGGAAGCCGTAGCGTCGCTCCCAGATGCGTAGCGTGTCCGGAGGCAGCGAGGTCAGCCGCGCCGTCATCCGGATGGAGTAGCCCGCTTTGGGTCGCGCCTTGCTCACGGTGGATGACATTCTTAGACAAAACTTGATCAACGTCCAGACGCGAACGCGGGCGGGGCTTCGTGGTACGCAGAAGCGGCGATATGGAACGCGTCGACGCGGTCACGAGCGACGAGGCAAACAGCGACGTGGCCGCTCGCCCCCGCACGGAGCGTCGGTTCCGCGACGCGATCGCGGCCCTCGACCTCGACGCGATCGAGCGGGAGTTCCACGAGCAGGGCGAGCTCGTTTTCGTGCCCGCCTTCCTCCCGAAGGACCTCGTCGAGGAGATGCAGGCCGAGGCGCTTGCCTTCGAGCCACGCGAGATCCACCGCGCCTACGTCCCCTTCGTCCGCAAGGGCGGCGCCATTGCCGGAACGGCGATCGCAGAGAAGGCGTCACTCCTCGATGCGTTCTACCGCTCGCCGAGCGTGCGCGCGTTCGCGAGCCGCCTCGCGAAGGAGACGCTCGAGCCCAAGAGCGCCGACGATCCGCACGCAAGCGCGCTCTACTTCTACGACCGCCGCGGCGATCACGTGGCCTTCCACTACTACGACTGCGGCTGCGAAGGCGCTGCCTCCTACACCATGACCTTGG
>CAXSGV010000349.1:0-7662 GCA_964236615.1 uncultured Polyangiaceae bacterium | reverse complement strand
CGCGACATCGGTTCCGGCTTCGATGTCGCAGGGATCGATCCCCGTCGTGTCGGCGCACGCGCCACCAGCGTTCGGATCGATCGAGGTCCCGCCACACTTCGAGTCGACTGCCCAGAGCGCAATCCCCGTCTCGTAGCAGCCGTAGACGTTGCGTACCGTACCGGCGCCCGCGGGGCCCTTGCACTGGCCGTCGCTCGAGAAGCACTTGGTGCCGACGAGCGTGGACCCGTTGGACCCGCCCGCAGGAGCAATGCAGTCGAGCAACGCGTCGCAGTCACCGCCGTTGCAGCTGCCATCGAGCAACAGCGTGTACTGCGGGAGCGGTGGGAGCATCGGACCGGTGTCGACGGCCGCGGACGCGTCGCCCGTCGCGCCGTTGTTCGGGCTCGCGCTCGACGAGCCGCCCGGCGCCGGATCGTCGCCACCCGGCGGGATGAACGCCCGCGGGTCGTCAGCGCACCCCATCGAGGCGAGCGCGCCCGAGCCGAGAGCCAAGACCGCAAAGCCGACCGAGACGACAACCTTACGCATGCCTTCCTCAAAGCACTTGGCGGGCCAAGACCCGTACCAGCGAAAACCTGCACTGGACGTGATTCGGTCCCCCTCCGGCGCGGCAAATGGGGCGCGCGCGATCCAGCGCCCCCCGCGTGCCGTCACCCATGCCCCAATTCCGAGCAGCGGGCGGCGTGGGTGCACCTCGATGGAGCAGACGCGAGCCCCGCATCGAAGACGCGCGCGAATTCTCGCCTGGCCCTCGAGTTGCTCTAGCCAGGGCATGGCGCAGATTCCGAAGTGGGGACGTATCGAGGTGCAGCCGCACGAGTTCGTGATCGTGATGCACGGTGGCCGCGTAACGACGAGCGGTCAGGGGCTCGCGGTGTTCAAGTGGCCGTGGGAGAGCGTCGCGGTCGTACCGACGTCGATCAAGAAGCTCTCTTTCGTCGCCGATCAAGTGACGCTCGAGAAGACAGGCGTGGAGGTCACCGGGCTCGCGGTGTACCGCGTCGTCGATCCCTTGCTCGCGTTCCGCATGCTCGACGGAGACATCACCGGGCTCACGGACATCCTTCGTGACATGTTCGTCGGCGCCACGCGGCGCATCGTGGCGGGCCTCACGCTCGCCGAGTGCATCACGAGCCGCAAGGAGCGCGTGGCCACCGCGCTGCTCGCCGAGATCGCGCCGGTGCTCGCCGGCGAAGGCCGCGCCGAGGACGTCACGTCGCAAGGTTGGGGCGTCGTGCTCGACACGCTCGAGATCCAAGACGTGCGCGTGCTCTCCGAGGACGTGTTCGCGCGGCTCCAGGCGCCCTACCGCGAAGCGCTGCACCTCGAAGCGCTCCGTGCGCACGACCAGGTCGTCCGCGAGGAAGAGCGGCTCCGCACCGACGCCGCCGAGCACGCACACCGCCGCGCCGACAGCGCGCAGGAAGCCGAGCTCGGACGCCACCACCGCCGCGCCGAAGCCGAGCGCGAGCGCGCCGCTCTCGATCTCGCGGGGCGCCGCGCGCAAGGTGAGCTCGAGGCGGAGCTCGCTCGCATGAAGCGCAACGCCCACGGCGATCTCAGCGAGGCGCGCCTCCAGGAGATCCTCCTCACCGAGACGCTCCCGAACGTCGCGCAGGCCTTCCGTGGCTCCTTCGATCACGTCACCGTGACGAGCGGCGATTCGTTCGGCTTCCTCTCGCCGGGCGTCGAGCAGGTCATGAGCCAGCTCGCGCGCGCTCGGAAGTAGGCGATCCGTGCTACCTACGGCATCCAATGCCGAGCAATGTCGTGGCGCGCCCGCGCGCCGTGCTGGTTTCGATCCAGCTTCCGGACGTCTCCGACGTCGATCACGAAGGTGACATCGCCGAGCTCGGGCGCCTCGTCCAGACGCTCGGATTCGACGTCATCGCCACCATCACGCAGCGGCGCGACGCGCTCGCAGCTGCGGCGGTGCTCGGCGAAGGCAAGCTCAAGGAGCTCGCCGATCTCACCGGCGGCGAAGGCATCGTCCCCACCGGCGCGCCCGAGAAGAAGAACAAGGCCCGCGAGAAGTGGAAGGCCGAGAACGCCGGGGACGACGAGGCCGACGACGAAGACGAGCGCGACGACGCCGATGGCGACAGCGAGGACGACGACGTGACCAAGGCCACCGTGGTCGTGGTCGATCACGAGATCTCGCCGAGCCAGGCGCGCAACCTCGAGCGCGCCACCGGCGCCAAGGTGCTCGATCGCACCGGGGTGATCGTCGACATCTTCCACCGCCACGCGAAGAGCCGCGAGGCGCGTATCCAGGTCGAGATCGCCCGCCTCCACTACGTCGCCCCGCGGATGCGCGAGTCGACCGACCGGGCCGAGCGACAGAAGGGCAAGGGCTCGGGCGAGCAGGCCGTCGAGCTCGATCGCCGGAAGGTCCGTGACCGCATTGCCGAGCTGAAGCAAGAGCTCGTGTCGATCCAGAAGGAGCAAGACAACCGCCGCTACGCGCGCCGCGATCAGCTCCGCGTCGCGCTCGTCGGCTACACCAACGCCGGCAAATCCTCGCTCATGCGCGCGCTCACAGGCAGCGACGTTCTGGTGGCTGACAAGCTCTTCGCCACGCTCGACACGACGGTCCGCGCCCTCCACCCGGAGACCAAGCCGCGCGTGCTCGTGTCGGACACGGTCGGCTTCATCAAGAAGCTCCCGCACGATCTCGTGGCTTCGTTCCGCTCGACGCTCGACGAGGCGCTCGAAGCCTCGCTGCTTCTCTACGTCGTCGACGCATCGGATCCAACGTTCGCCGCGCAGCTCCAGGTGACGCAAAGCGTGCTCGCGGAGATCGGCGCGCAAGCGGTCCCGAGCAAGCTGCTCTTCAACAAAGCCGACCGCCTCGACCCGGCCGCGCGTGAGGCGCTCGCACGCCGCCACCCCGACGCGGTCGTTCTCTCGGCGCACGATCCGGCCGACGTGACTGCGCTCCGCCAGACCATCGTCGACTTCTTCGAGTCGACCATGGTCGACGAGGAGATCGTGATCCCCTACGCGCAGCAGGCGATCCTCGGTGAGGTCTACGAGAACGCGCGCGTGGTGGGCGAAGACTACGACGAGTCCGGCACGCGCCTTCGCATCCGCGCGCTACCGGCCGCGGTGGCTCGACTACGAAAGACGATTGCCGAAGGGGCTTGATAGGCTCCCGGCCCATGTTCGAGATCATCCTCTCCGGGCCCGGGAAGAATTCGCTCGGCACTGCCATGATGGAGCACCTCCTCGCAAAGCTCGGCGAGGCGGACGGGCGTCCCATCCTCGTGACGGGCGAGGGCAATACGTTCTCGGCGGGCCTCGACCTCAAGGAGGTCGCCGCGAGCGACGCGCCGCAGATGGAGCGCTTTCTCGAGCGCCTCGTTCGGCTGATGGATGCATGGTACACGTATCCCGGGCCGACCGTCGCGCTCCTCAACGGACACGCGATCGCCGGCGGCACCGTGCTCGCGCTGACGTGCGACTACCGCGTCGTCACGAGCGATCCCAAAGCTCGCCTCGGGCTCAACGAAGTCGCGCTCGGACTGCGCTTTCCCCCGTCGCTGCTCACCCTCGTGCGGCGCCGCCTGCCGCCGCAGCACTTCGACACCGTGGTCCTCGGCGCGAAGCTGCACTCGCCTGGAGAGGCGCTACGACTGGGCCTCGTCGACGAGGTGGCGGACGACGCGCGTGCCGTCGCCGAGCGTGTGCTGGCCGAGCTCGCTCTGCACCCCGCGCCTGCCTACGCCTCGGCGAAAAAGGAGCTACGCCCATCGTTTTTCGACGAGCGGGCGGAGCGCGCGTTCATCAGCGACGGCCTCGCCGCCTGGACCTCCCCTGAGCTCAAAGCCATGATCGGCAAGATGCTCGCACGGCCCGCGAAGTGAAGGTCCTCGTCACCGGCGCCACGGGCCTCATCGGCAACGCCGTGGCCAAGCGACTCGCTTCGAACGGTAAGGAGGTTCGCGCGCTCGTCCGCGATCCGTCGCGCGCGAAGAAGCTTCTGCCCGAGGGCATCGAGCTCGTCCAGGGCGACGTCACCGACGAGACCTCGGTGCGCGACGCGGTGCGCGGCGTCGAAGCCGTGTTCCACGCAGCCGGCATGCCCGAGCAGTGGCAAAAGGACGATGCCGTCTTCGACCGCGTGAACCGCGGCGGCACGAAGAACGTCCTTCGTGCTGCCCTCTCGGAGAAGGTCGGCCGCGTGATCTACACGTCGACGATGGATGTGTTCGCGGCGCCGTCGGGCGGCACCCTCGTCGAGACCAACGTCGATCGCGGCGAGAAGCCGTCAGCCTACGAGCGCTCGAAGCAAGCCGCGGAGCGCGAGGCCGATGCCGTCTGCAAAGAGGGGCTCGACGTCGTCTTCATGAACCCGTCGGCTGTGTACGGGCCGAGCCCCGTGCACATCGCGCTCAACTCGTTCTTCGTCCAGCTGCTCAACGGCAAGCTGCCTCTCGTACCTCCGGGCGGAATGGCGATCGTCTACGTCGACGGCGTCGCTGATGCGCACGTCGCCGCGCTCGAGCGCGGGAGGCCAGGCGAGCGATACTTGCTCTCCGATCGCCACGCCACGAACGCCGAGCTTGTGTCGGCGATCGTCCTTGCCGAAGGAAAGGGTCGCAAGGTCCCGAGCAATGCGCCCGTCTGGCTCATGAAGGTGCTCGCGGCCGTCTCGGCGCCGCTGGCGCGTGCGCTTGGCTTCACGCCGCTCATCGCGCCGGGACAGCTCTCGTTTCTCTTGTGGAACGCCAGCGTCGACGCGCGCAAGGCCACGCGCGAGCTAGGCTTCGTCGCCACGCCGCTCGAAGACGGCGCCGCGAAAACGATCGCGTTCCTCCGCGCCGAAGGGCTGGTCCCAAAGGCCTGAGCGCGCGACGGGTGCTAGGCTCGTGACGATGCGCCGACTCGCTCTGGCCGCTCCGCTCGCCGTCTTCGCGGTGCTTGGTGGCTGCTCTTCGGATCCCGCGCCGAGCCTCGACGACACCACCCTCGAACCCGACAGCGGCTCCACGAGCGCTGACGGCGGTAAGAGCGCGAACGACGGCAGCTCGCCCGGCGTCGACGGCGGAGCCGACGTGCAGAAGCAACCGCCGCCGGTCCCGAGCGGCTGCATCACCGACGTCAGCGCGGGCACGCACAAGTACACGTGCGAAGGGCTCGCGGTCGACGCACGCATCCCGGCGCAGTGCGATCAGCCGGGCTGCGGCCTCATCCTCGAGCTTCACGGCGACACCGGAAACGGACTGCTCATCGAAGCGCACCTGAAGCTCTTCGAGCTCGGCGCGACCCATGGCTACATCGTGATCGCGCCGACCGGCCCCGCGTACGGCGGTGGCGAGCTCGGCTCGACGTGGAGCCAGACCAACGACGCGGCGCTCATCGCGATCACGAAGAAGTTCCAGACTGTCTTCCGCGTCGACGACAAGAAGATCCACGCCACCGGCTTCTCGCGCGGCGGGTTCGTCAACTGGCGTCTCCTCTGCGATGCGTCCGATCTCTTCGCGTCGGTCGCGCCCGCGGCGGCCGGCAACGGCAGCCCGAACGGTGAGGTCACCTGCTTTGCGTCAGGCCGCGCGCCCGCGCGCAAGGCGGACATCCTGTTCTTGATGGGCAAGACCGATCAACCCGTCCCCTACGCGTCGATGACATCGATCCGCGACGCCGCGATCGCCAACTACGGCGCGACCAACCCCGTGACGGTGGCGTCGGACGCGAAGTACACGCACAACCGTTGGACCAACCCGCAAGGTGTCGTCGTCGAGACCTTCGATCACGGCTACGAGACCGTGAGCCCCGGACCATGGGCGAGCGCCAAAGGGCACTGCGTCCCCGGAAGCACGATGGATCCGCAGGCGCCGCAGTACGCGGTGCCGTGCAAGCTGCCGAACGCTTTCACCTGGGGCGACGAGGTCATGAAGTTCTTCCTCGCGCACCCGAAGAAGTAGCTCGGAGCGCGGGTGGGCCGGCGCACTCGTCGCGCGACGCGCTGCGAAGCATGCAAGATGCACGCAGGCCTGTGCATCTGTGCGATCGTTCCGCGGCTCGAGACGCGAACGCGCGTCGTGCTGTTCGTTCACCGCGCCGAGGATCGCAAGTCGTCGAACACAGGCCGGCTCGCCACACGTTGCCTCGTGAACAGTGAGGTCTTCATTCGCGGGCACACGGCAGACGAAGCGCCGCGCTACACACACGCGCCCGGCTCCGAGCCGCTGCTTCTCTTTCCACACGAGGGCGCAGCGCCGCTCGACGAAGTTTTCGACGCCGCCGCGTGCGCGGGCGTTCGCGACGGTTCGCTCACGGCACCGACGCTGCTCGTGCCCGACGGCACGTGGCGGCAAGCGTCGAAGGTCAGGAAGCGCGTGCCTGGTCTCGAAGGCGTGCGCTGCGTGACGCTGCCGCGCGGTGCGCCTTCGATCTACCGTCTGCGTGTCGAGGCGCACGATACGGGCGTGTCGACCATCGAAGCCGTCGCGCGTGCGCTCGGGCTTCTCGAGGGCGACGCGATCGAACGTGCGCTGCTCTACCCGTTTCGCGCGATGGTGGAGCGCACGCTGTGGTCGAAGGGTGAGCTCGACGAAGGCGACGTTACCGGCGGGATCCCCGAGGGCGCGCAGCGGCACGACCCTCGGAGCGGGCTTCGAGGTCCGTCTTCCCCAGTGCTAGCACCGCTGCGAGCTCGCTGTCCGTCACCGGCGTAACCGAGAGCCGCGATTTTTTCACGACCACCATGGCCAAGAGCTCGGGCGTGATGCGCATCGTCGCGAGTGTGACCGGCTCGGTCAGCGACATCACCGGCGCGATCTCGATCGCGCTCCAATCCTCTTCGGGCTCGGCGGTCGGATCGGAGAACGCCTCTTTCGAAACGCGAGCGACGCCGACGACCGCCTTGTCCTCGTTCGAGTGGTAATAGAGGATCAGATCGCCCTTCTTCATCTTGCGCATGTTGTTGCGCGCCTCGAAGTTGCGGACGCCGTCCCAAACCGTCTTGCCATGCCCGACGAGCTGCGAAAACGCGTAGACGGAGGGCTCGCTCTTGATCAACCAGGCCGGCATTGCCGGGGAGGGTACTTTGGATCCAGGTGCAGGTGTGCTGGATAGGCATTCGGTGGTTCCTCGAAGGTCGACATGACCGCTGACGTCATCAGCTACCCGCGCGGACAGCCGCTGAGCGACGTGCTCTCGCTCGGCGTCGCAGCGTTCTTCCTGTGCATGGGTGTGTACGGCCTCCTCAAGCCCAAGGGTGTCGTCGAGCGCTTCGGGATGACCGCGGACACGCCCGACGCGCGCGCCGAGATCCGCGCGGTATATGGCGGCTTCGGCGTGGGCGTGGCGTTGCTCTTGGGCTTCGCGCTGACGATGTCGCGCGGGCCCCGGCACGCCGTCTGGATGACGATCGGCGTCGCGACGTTGAGCATGGCCCTGGGCCGCGCGACTCGGCTCTTCGACGGCGGCCGTGCGCGCTTCAATCCGACGTGGCTGTTCTTCCTCGTCGAGCTGGCGCTGACCGGCGCGCTTGCGTTGGCCCTCGCGGTCGACTGAGGCGAAACCTCCCGAGCTTCGCCGCGCTTCACGTACGCCGTGCGCCGCCAGGTTGGCGCTCAGGTCCCTTGGGGCAAGCCGATCGGGCACGAGTGCGTGCCGGTCTTCTCGTCGTACTGCTGGTGGTACTCCTCGGCC
>CAXSGV010000348.1:0-7726 GCA_964236615.1 uncultured Polyangiaceae bacterium | reverse complement strand
GGCCGGTGGTAGGCGAGCGCGTCGGTGTAGAACGCGACGGGGTCGGTCGAGGCGAACACCGACTCGTACGCGGTTCGGTACTGGGGCTGTTTGTCGAGCGGACCGCCGTGGTACATGACCTGAAACGCGTCGATGATGCAGAGGCGCAAACGGCTCTTGATGACGTCCTGCGCATTCAAGATCGCGATCTGCGGCGACGCGTGGTGCACGTGGAAGTAGTGCGGGAAGATCTGCGTGCCGTGCGACATGTTCTTGAGCGCGCCGGTGTAGCCGCAGATCGAGTGATCCTTGATGAGGCCGAAGTTGATGGCCGCGGTCGCGTCGGTGAGCGCCTTGCAGAACTTGGTGCTCACGCCGGTGCCGGGGATCAGACGCTCGGGCATCGAGCAGTTCGCGTCGTTGTTGGCGTGCGTCGTCACCTTCACGCCGGCGGGGACGTTCTGCTGCGTGATGCGCGTGCCGGCGAGGAAGCTGCCGTACTGCTCGAGCACGGTGATGTTCGTGGCCGGAACGCCGGAAGCGATCATCGCTTCGAGGAACGGGATCACGAGCTCCATGCTCGTCGCGTGGTTGCGGAGAGCGATGCCGTTCACCTTCACGCAGACTTTGTCGTCCTTGTGAACGAAGCGCGCGACCGCCTTCACGAGATCGGGCTCGCCTGTTAGCTCGGTGAGGACCTTGGCGAGCATCGCTTTCGCGTCATCCGGTTTTGGGTAGATCTTGTTCGCCTGCAGCGAGCCCGCCTTCGTGACCTTCACGATGCGACCCGGCGCCGCGAACGGCGTGAAGCCGGGGGGCGGGCTCGCGGCGTAGCTCTTCGTTTGTGCGGCCGTGGCGGCGGCTTGCGCTTCGCCTGCACCGAGGAGCGTGACGCCCGCCGCGGCGGCTGCGGCCGCACCGCCGATGAAGTCACGACGGCCGATGCCGGCGCCCGTGGCCTTCTCGGCTTGCTCGATTGCTTCGAGAATGTCCGCGTCCGCTCCGCTCGCCATGGTGTTCGCTCCCTTTCGGTTCCGTTCGACTAACACACGGGTTTGGGGGACGCAAAAGCGCGCACGGCCTCCGACCGGCTCCGCTACCCCGGCCGCCGGCGTGCCTCGAGGACGGCCACCCTCTGTCCTGGACAGGCCGCGCCGCCACGAAACCCCTCGTTTCAAGGGGAATGTCCGACGGCACGCGGTTCGCTGAAGGGCTCGCATCCGCAGCGCGAGTGGCGCTGTGGCCCTCAAGGAGCAGACGACATGAACACGATGAACAGCGACAGCAGCACGGGCTTCAGCGGCAACGACACGAACGCGAACGGCGCGACGGGTGCAGCCGCGCACCCGAAGGGCAAGGTGAAGGTCCTCTACACGATCGTCGATCGACCGGGCGGCAAGTCCTGGTGGACGCGCATCGGCGCGGGGTTCGTCAACCGCGACGGCTCGATCAACATCAAGCTCGACGCGATCCCCATGTCGGGCGATCTCCAGCTCCGCGACTGGGAGCCGCGCGAGAACGGCGACCGTTCGGCTCCCGCGCGCGCGACCGCGCCGCGCGATCTCGGGCTCGGCCTCACCGCCGACATTCCGTTCTGAGGATGGCGAGATGAAGCACACGCTTCTCGAGGGTGCCGCGTCCGCGTGGCGCGGCGCCCTTGCTCGCCTTGGTGGCAGCGTCTGGTTGGCGCCCGGCGCGAAAGCGGCCGCGGCGGTGGCTGGCGTGATGGTCCTTGCGGCCATCGGTGGATCGGCGCGCGCGGTACCGGCGGCGGCAGCGCCCGTCGCGTCGGCGCTCGTGGCGGGCTCGGCCGCGGCCTCACCGTCGACGTCGACAGCGCCCTCGTCGACCACGTCGACGTTGACGGTGACAGTTGCGTCGCCGGCCAGCTCGGCGGCGACCTCGGCGGCTCCTACGGCGAACGCCCCTTCAGCGCGGGCGACGGCCGAGGATCCGGTGATCTTGAATTCGGCGAACACGGACGATCTGCGGCGGCTTCCGGCGATCGGCCCGAAGCGCGCAGAGGCCATCCTCGCGTTACGGGCGAAGATCGGACGGTTTCACAACATCGAGGAGCTGCTCCGTGTGAAAGGGATCGGGCGAGCAACCTTGCGGCGGTTACGTCCGCTCGTGCGGGTCGACCCGGCGCCAGCAACGCCAGGGCTGCCAGCCACGGCGTCGCCGACTACGCCCGCGACGTGACTTCGTCCTCGGGCGGGCGGTCGCCCCGACGCCAGGCGACGAGGCGGCTTCCGCGTTCGAAGGCCTTCATGCGGGCACGCGGGACGTCGTAGTAGCGGCGGTTGAAGACGGCGTCGCGCATTTCGAGCGGGACGACGGGGAACAGATAGCGCAGCGGCGCCGGCACGTAGGACTTCGGCATCTCGTCGACGATCCGCTGGCCGGCGTCGCGGAAGACGCCGGCCATGAGCACGTAGTCGGCGCGGAAGCGGGCATAAGAGCACTGGCTCGCGTAGTCCTCGATGTAGACATCGGCCAAGGCGCGCGGGAGATCTTCTTCGATGTGCGCTTCGGCACCACGAAGGATCCCCCACACGACGGCCATGCCCTGATCCGACATACGTCGACGCGCGCGCTCCATGCCGCGAAAGGCGTGACGCCAGTGCTCCTCGGCGTGACCGGGGCGCTCGCCGCGCGCGCGAAGGAGGTTGTCGACGTAGTAGTGGTGGAAGCGCGGAATGAGTCGCAGCACCCAGGCGGGGTGCGCGACCTTGCCGCTACGGCAGAGCGCGATCTGATTCTCGGTCACGAGCACGTAGACGCGCGTGAACCACGCTTTTGGATCGCTCTCTTCGCGCAGGCGCTCGGCGAGCGTTCGCTGGCGCTCGAGCACGTCCTTCGCGTGGGTCCATAGCGGCTCGAGGTCGACGCCCGCGTCGATTCGCTTCGCCGGCGCGAAAGCCACCGGCGCCGGCGGTCCGCCGCGTGAGACGCGCGCGAGCGTGAGGAGGCTCGACTTCAACTGCGAGCGGAGAACCATGGCCGCACCCACGCCGAGGCCCGGCACGAGGAACTCCGCGTCGACCTTCCACGTCAGCTTCGAGCCGCCCGAAGGGTCATCGACGATCGTGATCTCGCCGCGGTGGTCGCGGATGGGGAGCCCGCGCACCACGCGGTAGACGAGGCGGTGCGGCGGCGCGCTGACTTCGATCACCTCGTCGAACGCGGACTCGCGCCCGAGCGCGCGAATCGTCACCCGGCGCATCGCGCCGACGCCGCCGGGCTCGTCGCCATCCCCCGGCACGAGGAGCGTGATGTGCGCGTCGGACCAGAGGTTCATCCGCTCGGGGTCGACGAGAAAGCGCCACACAGCCGCCGCGGGCACACGGAGCTGTTGCTCGAGGAAGAGCTTCACGCGCCGCCCCTCACGCGCCGCCCCTCACGCGCTGCCCGGCATGTCGATCGTCGGCACTCATGCGTCCCCCGCCAAAACGGCGGCGCGGAGGCGATCGAGCAATGGCCCGACGAGAGCGTGGCGAAGCTTGTAAGATGCACGGTTCGCGATGACGACGCTCGAGACGCGTGCGACCTCCTCACGCACCTCGAGGCCATTCTGCTCGAGTGTGGCGCCTGTCTCCACGATGTCGACGATGAGGTCCGCAAGCCCAGTGAGCGGCGCCAGCTCGACCGAGCCCTGTACGTAGACGACCTCGGCCTGGACGCCCTTTCGCGCGAAGTGTGCGGCGGCGGTGCGAGGATACTTGGTCGCGACGCGCGGCACGTCGCCCGGCGACGTCGACACGGGCACGCCCACACGGCCCGCGACCATCATGCGGCAGACGCCAACCCGGAGGTCGAGCGGCTCGTAGACGTCGCTCTCGCGCTCGACGAGCACATCCTTGCCGCACACACCGAGATCGGCTGCGCCGTATTCGACATAGGTCGGCACGTCGTCGGGCTTGAGGAGCAAAAAGCGTGCGAATGACGACGTGCGGATGAGCGTTCGGTCGTCGGCCAGGAGAGGCGCAGGATCGATCCCCGCACGCGCGAAGAGCGGCGCAAGCGCGCGAAGGATGCGCCCCTTCGGGACCGCGATCGTGATTGGCGCCGTAGGGCATGGCCCCTGATGCTCTGGAGCTGAGGACGTGGACGTGGCCGCGTCCGTCCGCGAGGTCACGCCTCGGCCCCGCGAACGCGCTGGATGTCCGCGCCGAGCCCGCCGAGCTTCTCCTCGATGCGCTCGTAGCCGCGATCGAGATGGTAGACGCGACGCACCTCGGTCTCGTCTTCGGCGACGAGGCCCGCGATGATGAGCGACGCGCTCGCACGGAGATCGGTCGCCATGACACTCGCGCCGTAGAGGCGATCGACGCCCTCGACGACCGCGGTGTTCCCACGGAGCGAGATGATCGCGCCCATGCGTTGGAGCTCGGGCACGTGCATGAAGCGGTTTTCGAAGATGGTCTCCGTGATCATGCTCTCGCCCTTCGCGAGGCACATGAGCACGAGGAACTGCGCCTGCATGTCCGTAGGGAAGCCGGGGTGCGGCGCCGTCGTGACGTTGACCGCCTTGAGCCCGCCGGTCCGGCGGATGCGCACGTTCTGGCCTTCGCTCGTGACCTCGACCCCCGCCTGACGCAGCTTCGAGACGAGCGCGTCGAGATCGTGGATCTCGGCGCCTTCGATGGTCACGTCGGAGCCCTCGGTCGAGGCGGCCGCAACCATGTACGTGCCGGCCTCGATGCGGTCGGGGATGATCGCGTGATCGAACGGCTCGAGCGCGCCGGGCTCACGGCCGACGATGTGGATGACGTCGGTACCCGCGCCGTCGACCTCGGCGCCCATCTTGTTGATGATGCGTCCGAGCTCTTCGACCTCGGGCTCTTTGGCGCAGTTGATGAGCGTGGTCCGGCCCTTCGCGAGCGCCGCGGCCATCATCAGGTTTTCGGTGCCGGTCACGGTCGGCAGATCGAAGTAGACCTCGGCGCCGCGCAGTCGCCCGCCCCCGTTGGGGCCCTCGGCGATCACGTAGCCGCGCTCGAGTCGGATCTTCGCGCCCATGGCCTCGAGGCCTTTGAGGTGCTGGTCGATCGGACGCGCACCGATCGCGCAACCGCCAGGGAGCGATACCTTCGCGCGACCGAAGCGCGCGAGCAGGGGCCCGAGCACGAGCACGCTCGCGCGCATTTGCTTCACGAGCTCGTAGGGCGCTTCGGGTCGCACGTCGGAGCCCGCGGTCACGTGGACCTCGGGCGCGTTGACGGTCACCTCGCGACCGAGGAACCGCAGCAGCGCGGCGGTGGTGTCGATGTCGCGCAGCGCGGGCACGTTACGAAGGTGGCTCGCGCCGTCGGACAGGAGCGTCGCGCAGAGGATCGGAAGCGCCGCGTTCTTCGCGCCGCTGATGCGCACCGTCCCACGAAGGGGCGTCGCCTTGCCCCGCACACGAATCGCATCCATCGGTCGAAGTTGCTCTCTTCGGCCCCGGAGCGCAAAACTTTTGACTACTTCGCGAGCCGCACCCGCACGGGTTACTTCTTCGCCGCGGCTGCTGCCTCTTTTGCCGCCTTCAGGCGCGCCTTCAACTTCGCCGAATAGCCCTCTTTGTTCTCTTGTCGCACGCGCGCGATGGCGAGGGCGCCGTCGGGCACGTCTTTGGTGACCGTGGTGCCGGTACCGACGTAAGCGTCCTTGCCGACACGCACGGGGGCCACGAGCTGCGAGTCGCTGCCGATGAAGGCGCCCGCCTCGATCGTGGTCGTGTGCTTCTGGAAGCCGTCGTAGTTGCAGAAGATGGTGCCGGCGCCGATGTTCGCGCCTTCGCCGATGATGCCGTCGCCGAGGTACGCGAGGTGGTTGGCCTTCGCGCCCTTGGCGAGCTTCGTCTTCTTCGTTTCGACGAAGTTGCCGACGTGGGCCTCTTCGCCGATGTCACTGTCGGGGCGCAGGTGCGAAAAAGGTCCGATTTGCGCGCGTGCGCCGACGACCGAGTCGGTCATCACCGAGTACGGCTTGACGATCGCGCCCTCGGCCACGGTGACGTTGGTGAGCACGCAGCCGACGTCGATCGTGGCGCCCTCGCCGACCTTGGTCGCGCCGCGAAGCACGACACCCGTCTCGATCACAGCGTCGCGAAGGACCTCGACGCCATCGTCGATTCGCGCGCCGTGACGGACTGTGACGCCCGACTTGCGAAGCGCCCCAGCGATGCGCGCGTGCATCTTGATCTCGGCGTCGACCAGCTGATCGCGATCGTTGATGCCCGCGAGCACCTCCGCCCGTGACACCACCGCGGCCACGTTCTTTCCGGCGCGCGCCGCGATCGCGACGATGTCGGTGAGGTAAAGCTCGCCCTGCGCGTTGTTCGGTTTCAGCGCCGCGATCGCCTGTTTGAGGAACGCGAGCGAGGCGGCGTAGATGCCCGGGTTGATGTCCTTGATCGCGCGCTCGGCGTCGCTCTTGAGATCCTTCTCCTCGCGGATCTCGGTGACGCCGCCCTTCGCGTCGCGAAGGATGCGCCCGTAGCCGAAGGGCTCGTCGACCTCGCAGGTCGCGAGCGAAACCTCACACGCTGGCTCGGCGAACAGGCGCAGCGCCACCTTCGCCACGTCATCGGCGGCGAGCAGCGGCACGTCGCCGTAGAAGACGAGGGCGTGCGTCGATTTTTTCACGGCCTCGAGCCCCGCGCGCGCGGCGTCGCCGGTCCCCTTTTGCTGCTGTTGCACCGCCGTCGTCACGCGGTCCCCGCACGCTCTCTTGAGGTGCGCCTCGGCGCGCTCGCGCCCGTGACCGACCACGACCACGACCTCACCGCAGCCTGCATCGAGCGCGGCGCGAACGGGGTAATGCACGAGCGGGCGACCGGCGATCGTGTGCATGACCTTGGGCAGCGCGCTCTTCATGCGCGTCCCTTGTCCAGCGGCGAGGATGACGGCGGCGGTGGTGGTCAGCTCTTGGTTTCCCATTGTTTAGGAAGTCACCATGCTTTTCCGGCGTGATCTAGGAGCAACTCGGCATGAGCTACGCCGATTCGTCCGTCTTGCCTCACCTGAGCCCCGCCAGGAAAAGTTGCTAAGCTAACCTCCTTCGTATGCGACGGGCCCGATCCACGACTGCCTTCCTCATTCTCGGGCTCTCGGTCACGGGCGGGATGGGGGCCGGCTGCGCGAAGGATCTCGACACCGAGCGCCAACCGGCGCCGCGGGGATCGATCGGCGAAGAGCTCTACGGCGTCATCTGCGATCGCGTGGGCTCGCAAGCGCTCCACGAGGACATGACCGGAGCATCCTTCAACGGCATCTGCCACAAGGACCCGACGACCGGCGAGTTCACCGACAAGGTCGACGAGCACCAGCTCCCTCCGCCCAGCGACGATGCGCACGACGTGAAGGGAAAGTCCGTCACCCTCGACGAGCAGGTGACCAACCGCGCCTACGCCGTCAGCCGCATCGAAGCGCTCGGGCGACGACGCGCCGATCTGATCGTCGCCTTCGACGCCACGTTTCCGCGAATGGATCTCGACGTGAAGAACGTCCACGCGTCCGACCCCGCCGCCTCCTGTGACACCGCCGCGACGCAACGGTCGCTCGGCGTCGAGCTCGCCGACATGCTTGGCCGCATGGCGCCTCTTTACGACGACGGGACCATCCCGCAGTCGACCGAGTCGCTTGCGCGCGTCATGCAGGCGTTCCAAAGATCACCGGAGGCGCAGGCGGCGCTGACGCGATTCGCGTCGCGCAACGGCTACCGTCCGGCGGAGGTCAGCACGGGCATGGTGCGGCCCATC
>CAXSGV010000347.1:5206-7732 GCA_964236615.1 uncultured Polyangiaceae bacterium | reverse complement strand
GACGCGCGTGGCGCTCTTCGCCGCTGAACTTCGCCCCGAGAAACGAGAGCGCGATCTCTTTGGCGAGCGCGCCGCCGATGATGCGCGCGCCGAGGCACAGCACGTTGAGGTCGTCGTGCTCGACCCCTTGGTGCGCCGAGTACGTGTCGTGGCAGAGCGCCGCGCGCACGCCCGGAAACTTGTTCGCCGCGACCGAGACGCCGACGCCGCTGCCGCACACGATGATGCCGCGCTCGACCTTCTTGCCGATGAGCGCTTCGCACACCGCGGTCGCCGCGTCGGGGTAGTCGGAGGGCTTCGACGGATCCTTCGTGCCGAAGTCGGTGAGAGCGAAGCCCGCCGCCGCGAGCTCCTTCTTGAGCTCTTCCTTCAAGGTGTAACCGGCGTGGTCGGCGGCGATCGCGATCTGCATCCACGAAGAGTACCTGGAGTACACTGCGCGCCGCCCATGAAGATCACGCGAAACGTAGCCATCCTCGCGCTCGTCGCGTCCGTGCTCGGGCTCGTCTTCGCCGCGTATTCGACGTTCGATTACGCGCAGCATCTCGACCGCCAGATCCACGCGATTCACTGCAGCTTCATCCCCGGCGCGAGCGCGACGAACGACGCCGAGAATCCCTGCAAGGCGGCGCTGTTCAGCCCCTATTCGGCGCTCTTCCGCGAGTCGTACTGGGGTGGCGTTCCCATCTCGCTCTTCGCCGTCGGCGCGTTCAGCTTCTTCATTGGCTTCGCCGTCTACCTGCTCGTCGCCGGCGATCGCGCGCCGCGGAAAGCGTTTCTCTTCCTCGGCATCATGGGCATGACGCCACTGCTGGCGTCGATCGTGATGTTCGTCATCTCGCTCACGCGGCTCAACGCGTTCTGCAAGGTGTGCGTCGGTATCTATGTCTCGTCAGCGCTCCTCGCGGCGGCGGCGGTGCTTGCGCTCGTCCACTACCTTCGCAGCGGTCACGCGCCTGGCCAGCCTGGCGCCCCTGTCGATCCGCGTGGCCCCACCGAGCTTCAGGCGTATGCGCCGGTGCCCGAGGGCAGCTGGCTCGTCATCGTCGGGTGGCTCGCTGCGCTCGGCGCCGCGTCCGCGCTGCCGGCTACCGTCTACGCCGGCGCCTTGCCCGACTACCGCCCGCTGCTCACGAGCTGCGGCAAGCTCGGCACGTTGACGGAGCCGCACAACGCGCTTCTGAAAATGAAGACCGAGCGCCCGGTGCAGCCGGTCACGCTCTTCGAAGATCCGCTCTGCCCCACGTGCAAGGCGTTCCACGAGCGCATGGTCGACGAGGGGATCTTCGAGCGCCTCGACGTCACGATGGTGATGTTCCCGCTCGACGACTGCAATTGGATGATCGACCGTCCGCTGCACCCGGGCGCGTGCATGCTGTCGAAGGCCGTCCTCTGCAACGACAAGAAGGCGCGCGACGTGCTCGAGTGGTCCTACTCGAAGCAGGAAGATCTGCGGGAGCTCGGGAAATCGAACCCCGCTGGGCTCAAGGCGAAGATCGCGGAGAAGTGGGGCGCCGAGGTCGCTGCGTGCGCTGACGACAAGGCGGCGACGTCCCCCGCGACCATTCGTCTCAACCGACATTTGCACTTTGCATCCACCAACCACATCCCGGTCTCGACGCCGCAGATGTTCCTCGGCGACAAACGCATCTGCGACGAGGACACCGACCTCGGCCTGAAGTACACGCTCCACGAGCTCGCCCCCGAGGTTCTGAAATGAAGGCACGCGTGCTGAAATGAACCAACGCTTTCGCGCTACAGAGGCCGTCGACCCCCCCGCCGGGCCCCATCCGCCGCCGCCCGGTCGCAGCAGCCGTGGTGGTCGTTCCCCGTTGCCCGCGATCGTCGGTGGTGCCGTCGGCTTCGTTCTCCTCTTCGGGATGACGCTGAGCGTGCGCGGCTCCGTGCGCGGCGCAGCCGAGCGCCTCGAAAAGCCCGCGGCGAAGAACATGACGGCCGACACTCAGGTCGCGATCGCCGACAACACCGAGGCTCCGTATTGCACGCCTGCATTCAAGACGGTGCTCCAGCGCGTGCTCAACGCGTGCGGCCTCGTCGGCGGCGAGACCCGCCGCGGGTGCCAGCCGGCCGACGTGAAGACCTTCGCGTCGATCTCGGACGATGACTTCAACGCGCTCTTCACGCCGCTCAAGGACCGCGGCGCCGTCATCATGTTCGACGACAACTCGGACGTCCTCGATCCCGAGGGCAAGAAGATGCTCGAGGACCGCTGGCTCGATCGCAAAGGCGCACGCTACTTCTTCGTGGTCGCACGCGCCTCGAAGAGCGGGACGGCCGAGACCAACCGCGCGCTGTCGCACAAGCGCGCGAACTCCGTCCTCCTCGACTTGAACGAGCAGTTCCACGATCCCGATCTGGACAAGCAGGTCGGCCTTCTCTGGCTCGGCAGCGAGTTCGCGCAGCTCGGCAAGGAGTACTGCGAGTGGCCCATCTCGCGAAAAGGAAAGCCGTGCGCCGCCGAAGCCATCAACCGGAGCGCCTTCGCCAGCTGGGTGGATTGTCGCC
>CAXSGV010000347.1:0-5196 GCA_964236615.1 uncultured Polyangiaceae bacterium | reverse complement strand
GCGCGCCTCGTCGTCACCATCACCGCCAGCATCGCTCTCGTCGCCCTCACAGCGCTCGCCGGCTGCGATGAGAAGAAAGAAGGCACCGCGCCCGCGCTCGGTCGCAGCGAAGCGGTCCACGCCACCGGCTCGATGCCGACGACCGCGCCCAGCGAGCCGGCCGCGCACCCCACGGCGACCACGAACGACGTCGGTCACGCGCGCAAGCTATGCGAGGGCGAGCTCGACAAGCCCGCGCGGCCGCTCCCGAAGGTAGTGCTCGCGCAAGCTCGCAGCGGCGACGCGCCCGCGATCGATCCCAAGATTCCGCTCGGCGGACGCTGGACCTGGATCAACTTCTTCGCCGGGTGGTGCGGGCCCTGCAAAGAAGAGATGCCGCGTCTCCGCGCGTGGGAGAAAAAGCTCGAGGCGGCGGGGACGCCGATGAACCTCGCGTTCGTCTCGCTCGACGACGACGAGCGTGAGCTCGTGAAGTTCCTCTCGTCCCAGCCCTCCGGCGGGGTGCGCTCGTCGCTGTGGCTCAAGAGCGGGGCGCCGCGCGAAGACTTCCTCACCGCGCTGAAGCTCAAGAACCCGCCGAACCTGCCGTTGCACGTGCTCGTCGATCCGAGCTCGAAGGTGCGCTGCGTGATCGATGGCGCCGTCGACGAATCCGACTACACGAGCGCTGCCGCGATCGTCGCGAAGAAGTAAGCTGCCACGATGGGCACCTACAATACGACCGTGCGGCGCGCCGCCGCGCGTGGCCACGCCGACCACGGCTGGCTGAACTCGTTCCACACGTTCTCCTTCGCCGACTACCAAGACCCGAAGCACATGAGCTTTCGCGCGCTGCGCGTGCTCAACGAAGATCGCGTCGCGCCCGGCCAAGGGTTCCCGCGGCACACGCACCGCGACATGGAGATCGTCAGCTACGTGCTCGAGGGGGCGCTCGAGCACAAGGACAGCATCGGCACCGGGTCGATCATCCGGCCGGGTGACGTTCAGCGCATGACCGCAGGCACCGGGGTCGCGCATAGCGAGTACAACGCGTCGAAGACCGAGGGGGTTCACTTCCTCCAGATCTGGATCCCGCCCGCGCAAAACGGGCTCCTGCCGGAGTACGAGCAAAAGACGTTCGCCGCTGACGAGAAGCGCGGCCGCTTTCGCCTCGTCGCCTCGAGCGACGGGCGCGAGAGCTCGGTGACGATCCATCAGGACGTCGCGCTTTACGCGACGCTCCTCGAGGCCGGTGAGAAGGCCGCGTTCACGAGCGCGCCCGGCCGCTACGCGTGGCTCCAGATCTGCCGCGGCGCTATCACGCTCGGCGGCGAGCGCCTCGAGGCAGGTGACGGCGTCGCAATCTCCCCGAACGATGCGGCCGACGCGTTGTCTCTCGAGGTCGTGGCCGCCTCGTCGGCCGAGGTGCTTCTGTTCGATCTTCCGTGAAGCCTCGCGCGCTCGCCGTCGTTCGGCTCGGTGCCCTGATTCGGACCTGCGACGAGCCCGTCCGTGACCCCTGACTTTCGCCGCTTTCAGGCCGGTCGTTTTCTTCTCACGATCGGCATCCAGATGCAGAGCGTGGCGGTCGGTTGGAACGTCTACGAGCTCACGCACCGACCGCTCGATCTGGGGCTCGTCGGGCTCGCGCAGTTTCTTCCGTTGTTCGTTCTCTCGCCGATCACGGGGCAGGTCGCCGATCGCTTCGACCGGCGCAAGGTTCTCCTCTTTTGCTACGCCGGCATGCTGCTGTCGTCGCTCTTGCTGCTCTATTGCACCTGGCGCGGCATTCACGACGTCCGCGTCATCTACGCGATCCTCGCGCTCTTCGGCGCGACGCGCGCCTTCAACGGACCCGCCGGCTCCGCGCTGCTCACGCACGTCGTTCCGCAGGCCGACTTTCCGAAGGCAGTCGCGTGGAGCTCGACCACCTGGCAGATCGCGACCGTCATCGGGCCTGCGCTCGGGGGTCTCGTGTACGGCGCCGCGGGCGCTGCCGCTGTCTACGCGACGAGCGCCACTGCCGCTATCGCGACCTTCGTGCTCGTCGCTTCGATGCGCGTGCGCACCGGCGGGCTCGAGAAAAACCCTCTCTCGGTGCAGACGCTGCTCGCTGGGCTTCGTTACGTGTTCGAAAAAAAGATCATCCTCGGATCAATCACGCTCGATCTCTTCGCCGTTCTCCTCGGCGGCGCGGTCGCCTTGCTTCCCATCTTCGCCAAAGAGGTGCTTCACCTCGGACCCCGCGCACTCGGTCTCTTGCGCAGCGCACCCGCCGTCGGTGCGGCGTCCATGGCCTTCACGCTCGCGCACCGTCCGCTGCGTCGTGACGCGGGCGCGATCATGTTCGCGTCGGTGGGCGTGTTCGGCGTCGCGACCGTCGTGTTCGCGCTCTCGAAGGTCTTCTGGCTCTCGTTCCTGGCGCTCATGGTGTGCGGCGCGTCCGACATGATCAGCGTCATCGTGCGCGGAACGCTCGTCCAAATTGCGACGCCGCCAGAGATGCGCGGTCGCGTGAGCGCGGTGAACCAGGTCTTCATCGGCGCGTCGAACGAGCTCGGCGAGTTCGAGTCTGGCGTCACCGCCGCGTGGCTGGGTGCGGTGCGTGCGGCCGTCGTCGGGGGCGTGGCCACGTGCGCGGTCGTCGCCGTCTGCGCGACCGTGTTCAAGGATCTGCGGCGCGTCGATCGCCTCGAGCTGTGACCCGCTCCCTCCGCGTCGATCGCCTCGAGCTCTGACCCGCGCCCTCAGCGCACGCGGCTGGCGAGGATCGCGTCGAGGGTCGCCTTCAAGTAGCGAACCGCGAGCGACACCGTGCGCGCGCCGCCGCTCACGGTGCGCGCAATCGACGGCGCGACCTCCATGACGTCGCCCCCGAGAAGCCCGATCTCTTCGCCGAGCGTCGTGATGAGCTCGGTGACGAAGTCGGGATGAAGACCGCCGGGCTCGGGCGTGCCGGTGGCGTCGGCGAACGCTTCGTCGGTCCCGTCGATGTCGTTCGAGAAGTAGACCTTCTTCACACCCATCGCGCGCAGGTGCTCCACGATCGCCTTCGTGACCTCGGCGGGGTTGGCGTTCGCCTCGTCGGCCCAGAACTGCCGCACGCCCGTGTTGCCTTCCCAGTGCGAGCGCGCGTGACCCGACGCGCGAATTCCGATCTGCACCATCTTGTCCGGGCGATCGAAGAGCCGGCTCGCGTGGAAGGACCACGTCGCGAAGCAGTATTTGATGCCGAGGCGCTCCTCGAGCATGTCGGTGTGAGCATCGATCTGCACGATGGCCCACGGCTCGGCATCCGTGCGGAGCGCGCGCGCGCGCGCGAGCGACACGGCCGCTGGCCACGCGGTCGAGTGATCACCGCCGAGCAGCACAGGAGCGATGTTCGGGTTGATCTCGAAGAGGCGATCGAGCGCGCGCTCGGCGATCGAGAGCGGCGACACCGGGAGCAGCTTCGCTTCGGCGACGGAGAGCTTCGGGTAGAGGGCGCGACGCGACGCCGCGAGCTGCGACTCCGACACCATCTCGTCGTGAAGCAGCTGCGGCACGACGAACACGTCGCCGACGTCGACGATACCGCGCGCGCTCATCGCGTTCGCGAACGCCGGATCTTCGTCGAGGAGCGCGGTGCGAATCGCTTGCGGCCCGAGGTTGGCCCCGCGCAGGAAGCCGGCTCCGACGTCGGAAGGAATACCGAGAATCGCAATGCGTGCATTTTGCACACGCCCGAGAGCCTCCTTCCATTTCGCGTCGACCTCGGCGTCGGTCTGCGCTCCGTAAATGCGCCGCTGGAGGGCGACCTGCGCGGCCTTGCCGGTGGAGACCAGGTGAAGGCCCCCGCCGGCCGGGCGCAGGATGGTCGCAAGCTCGGAAAGGGGCATCATATGGGCGCAATTCGGCCACATGGAGGCGCGAAACGCCACAAGCAAGGTCACTTCCTGGGTTAGACTCCCGCGCACGATGACCATGCCCAAACTCACTTCCGATTTTTGCGTCCTCGTCTCCGAGATCCTCCTCGGTACCTTCGTCCTCGTGGGCTGCGGCGGCTCGTACCCCGCACCGACCGAGCGCACGGCCACGACCACGGCGGCCGTTCGCGCCGCCACCGAAGTCGGCGGCGAGAAGGAGCCCCAGGCGGCCCTCCATCTCAAGCTCGCTCAGGAGCAGCTCGAGCAGGCAAAGAAGCTCATGGCCGACGGCGAGAACAAGCGCGCGGAGTACGTGCTGATGCGCGCCGACTCCGACGCTGAGCTCGCCGTCGCGCTCGCACGTCAGGACACGGCGAAGAAGCAAGCCAAGGTTGCGCAGGAAGAAGTTCGCACGCTCAAGAGTGGCCAGTGAAGGTCGGAGAAATCATGAACGCCAGCGTGAAGCAGTCGTCTTTTTTCGTCGCCGCAGCCTTCCTCGCGCTCAGCGCTTGCAGCGCGACGCCCGCTCCGAAGGAGCTCGTCGAAGCACGCGCGGCGTACTCGCGCGCGCAGTCGGGCACCGCGAACCAAGTGAACCCCGCGCAGGTCCACGTCGCGAAGGAGTCGCTCGATCAAGCCGAGCACGCGTTCGCCGACGATCCCGACGCGCCGGAGACGCGCGACCGCGCATACATTGCGCTTCGCAAAGCGCAGCTCGCCGAGGCGCAGGCCGGCATGATGACCGCCGAAGCGACTCGCGATCAGGCCCAGAAAGATCTTCAAGCCACGCAGATCGCGATGGGCAAGAAGACGCAGGCCGAGCTCAACGCCGCCCGCTCGCAGCTGTCGACCGCGCAGCAGCGCCAGCAGATGACGGAAGAGCAGTTGAAGCAGGAACGCGCGGCGCGCGAAGAGGCGGAGAAGCGCGCGAAGGAAGCGCTCGATAACCTCGCCAAGATGGCGCAGGTCAAACAAGAGCCCCGCGGCATGGTCATCACGCTCTCGGGCGCGGTGCTCTTCACCTCGGGTCAGTCGGCGCTGCTTCCCGCGGCGATGTCGGCGCTCGACAACGTCGTCACGGCGCTCAAGGCCAACCCCGACCGCAACATCGTCGTCGAAGGCCACACCGACTCGCAGGGGCAGCGCGCGTACAACATGGATCTGTCGCAGAAGCGCGCCGAGTCCGTGCGTTCGTACATCGTGAGCCGCGGAATCCCCGCCGAGATCATCCGCGCGCAGGGCTTCGGTCCCGATCGCTCGGTCGCGGACAACAACACGGCCGAAGGCCGCGCGAACAACCGCCGCGTCGAGA
>CAXSGV010000346.1:0-7734 GCA_964236615.1 uncultured Polyangiaceae bacterium | reverse complement strand
GAGTTCATGAAGTCGATGGCGTAAGGAACGCCGTCACGAATGGCGAGCTCGACGGTGTTCATGTCGTAGCCGAGCGCGCGCGTGATCGTGAGGGCATCTTCGATGACACGGGCCGAGAGCGCGGGCGACAACGCAGGCATGGTGTCCGCCGCGCGCGCGTAGCGATCGAAGTGCGAGAGCGACGGGTTCCACAGCGCGGGCAGCACGTCGCGCTGGCCAATGACGATGCAGCGCACGTACTGCGTCCAGACGATCTCCTCCTGGACGATCATCGTGCTCTTGCCGCTCCTGTCGTACGCGGCGTGGAGCTCGTGCATCGAGGCGACGCGCGAGACGTCCTTCCACCCGCCGCCCCAGTGCGGCTTCATGTACATCGGAAAGCCGAGGTCCGCGGCGAGCGCGTCCCAATCCGTGAGCGCGAGGTTCGTCAGCGATTTCTCGGTCGTGTCGTCGCCGTAGCTCTTCGAGGGCAAGAGCACCGTCTTTGGTACCGCGACGCCGAGGCGCGACACGAGCCCGGCGTTGAAGAATTTGTCGTCCGCGATGCGCCAGAAAGGGTTGTTGACGACCCGCGTACCCGCGAGCGCGGCGAGCTTGAGCCACGGCTGGTAGCAGGTGACCTCGTGCGAGATGCGATCGACGAGGACGTCGTAGGGCGGCGCAGCATCGGCGCGCAGCGCGGTCACGCGCGCATACGAAGCGATGACGCCGGCGTCGCGGCGGTGGACCTCGGCGATGAGCGCATCGGGGAAGGAGCGCTCGCGACCGACGAGCAAGCCCACCGTTTTGAACGCGGAATGGGTCGGAGCGGAAAATTGCATGGAGTAGACGCTCTCTTCTACGACAATTCGTTGGTGATTGGCCATCGCACGGGGAATTCGTCTAGCGTGGTTTGGCTATGCCTGGCCTGCGCAACGCGAGCACGCTCGGGACGCCCTGGCGCGCTCTCGCGCTCATCGTCAGCATGATCGTGGGCACCCTCGCCACACCGCGCCAAGCGACGGCAGCCGACATCGGCACGCCCAACCAACGCGTCGCTCTGCATGGGTTCGTGAGCCCCGGCTACATCGCGTCGACGGGCAACAACTACCTCGCCGACACGAAGGGCGGATCGTTCGAGTTCGTCGAGGTCGGCCTCAACCTCACAGTGCCGCTGACGGACAAGCTCCGCACGGGCATGCAGCTCTTCTCCCGCAAGCTCGGACAGACGGGCGACTACGTGCCGAAGATGGACTGGTTCTACCTCGACTACCGCTTCGAGGACTGGATCGGCATCCGGGCCGGCCGCGTGAAGATCCCCTTCGGGCTCTACAACGACACCGCGGACATCGACGCCGCACGCGTTCCCATTCTCTTGCCGCAGTCGATCTACTCACTGCAGAGCCGCGACTTTTTGCTGTCGCAAACGGGCGGCGAGCTCTACGGGCGCATCGACATGGGCTCCGCCGGGACGCTCGAATACCGTCACTACGCTGGAACGATCTTCCTCGATACGCGCTCGAGCTCCACGCTCGCGCGCACCGACGAGATCAGCGTGCCGTACCTCGTCGGCGAACGAATCATGTGGGAGACGCCGCTCGAAGGCTTGCGGCGCGGGGGGAGTCTCCAGGCGCTTCGCCTCGACGCGCGACTCACCGTCAAGGACCGTCCGGTGAAGGTCGAGCTGCCTGCCGTTCTCGCGGTTGCGTCGGTCGAATACGTCGGCCACGATCTCCTTCTTGCCGCCGAATACAGCCGCTGGCGTGTCGCCTTGAATACGTCCGATTCGAGCGTCGTCCCTCCTTCGGGCAACATCGTGAGCGAGCGCGCCTACGGCATGGCGGCTTACCGCCTCTCGAAGTGGGTTCAACCGGGCGCGTACTACTCGCTCTACTTTCCGGACGTCGACAAGCGCTCGGGTCGCGCCCAGCAGCAGCACGACGTTGCGGCGACGCTTCGCTTCGATCTCAACGAGCACTGGCTGCTCAAGCTCGAAGGCCACTACATCAACGGCACGGCGGACGTGTCGCCCGCGCTTAACGACAACGTCCCGAAGGAGGCCCTCCAGCGAAGCTGGGCGCTCTTCCTCGCGAAGACGACGGTCTACTTTTGAGACCGACGATGCGCGCCACCTTCGCCATCCTTGTGTTGGTCGTCCTCACGCTCGCTCTGCGCGCGAAGATCGCTACGGCGGCGCCCGCGCCGCCCGCGGCGTACGTCGTCATCGTCAATTCCGCCAACCCGACCACGCGCGCGAATCGGAAATTCATCAGCAACGCGTTCCTCAAGAAGACGACCCGCTGGCCCAGTGGCGACGTCATCCGCCCTGTCGATCGCGGCGCCGACGCGGACGTGCGCCGCCGCTTCACCCAAGACGTGCTCAACCGAAGCGTCGCCGCGGTGCGGAGCTATTGGCAGCAGCTCCTCTTCGCGGGGCGCGACCTTCCGCCACCCGAGCTCGCGTCGAGCGAGGACGTGGTGACATTCGTGGCCAAACACGATGGGGCCATCGGCTACGTGCCGGCGAATGTCGGGCTGAGCGGCGTCAAGGCTCTGATCGTGGAGTGAGCGGAGGTCATGCGTCGCACCTTCCGAGCCACGTTGATGACGATCGTCGGGAGCACCGCGTTCACGTTCGTGGTCCTTCTTGCGGTGAGCGCGATCACGGCCCGGCGGGTCGACGAGAAGGTGACGACCATCCAAAGCCGCTACCTGCCGCGCGTCGAGCTACAGCCGAAGCTCGAAGCGCAGTTCGCGTTGCTCGAGCGAAGCCTGCGCGACGCGGTGATCGCGGGCGACGGCGACGACCTCGAGCAAACGCGCGACGTGAAGGACGCGCTTCTCCGTCAGCTCGACGAAGCCAAAGACTTGGTCGACACGAACGACGCCGCCGCGCTGCGGCTCGCGATCGAGGACTACTTCACGACCGCGTACGACGTCTCTCGACGCATGCTCGGCGGCGAGACGGGTGAGCCGATCGTCGAGGTGATGGCGGCGATGCAAATCAAGCAGACGCGGGCGAGCGACCTGCTTCGACGGACCGCGGCCCTCGATCAGCGCGAGCTCGCGAAGACGTTCTCCGAAGCAAAGGAGGCGCAGGACGAAGGCGCGCGGTTCCGCCTCCTCGTGACAGTAGCCTCGCTGTCGTTCGTGCTCACGCTCTCGCTCTGGTTGAGTCGCGCTCCACTTCGCTCCGTCGCCGAGCTCGGGGCAGGGTTCCAGCGCTTCGGCGAAGGCCGCTTCGAACAGGCGATCGCGTTGAGCGGCGGCGGTGAGCTCGCAGCGGTCGCGAAGCACGCCAACCGAATGGCGGCGAGCCTCGAGCGCCACGCCAACGAGCTCGCCCTGCAGCAGCGAAACCTCGAAGAGAAGAACGTCGAGCTCCACGAGGCGCGTCGCCACCTCGAGCAAAAGGCAGTCGAGCTGACCACGGTGAGCACGTACAAATCGCAGTTCCTCGCGAACATGTCGCACGAGCTGCGCACGCCGCTCAACAGCATGCTTCTCCTCTCTTACATGCTTGCGGAGAACGAGGCCGGAAACCTGACGGCCAAGCAGGTCGAATACGCAAAGACCGTCCACGGCGCGGGCAAGGATCTCCTCGCCCTGATCAACCAGGTGCTCGATCTCGCGAAGGTCGAGGCCGGCAAAGAGGAGCTCGACATCGACGCGATCGGCCTGCAGGATTTGGCCGAGTACTGCGAAGGGATCTTCGGTGTGCTCGCACGCCACAAGGGATTGCGCTTCGTCGTGGACGTCGAGCCTGGGCTACCCAAGACGATCGACACCGACCGCCGGCGGGTCGTGCAGATCCTGAACAACCTCCTCACCAACGCGATCAAGTTCACCGACCAGGGTGAGGTCGCGCTACGCATCACGCGCCCGAAGCTCGAGTCGCGCGTTGGCGGGGGCGACTTGCGGCTCGATCACGCCGTCGCTTTTGCAGTCACCGACACCGGCGTCGGCATCGCGCACGAGCACCAAGAGCGCGTCTTCGCCCCATTCGAGCAAGTCGAGGCGGGCGTGAACCGCCAGCACGGCGGGACAGGCCTCGGCCTCACCATCGCGCGCCAGCTGACTGCCCTTCTCGGCGGCGAGCTGCAGCTCGAGAGCGCACCGGGCAAGGGCAGCACGTTCGTCCTCCTTCTTCCGCGTGCGCATGTCAGCGAGGCCCGCGTTTCGATCGGCGAGCCGCGGCCCGACGACGCATCGCCGCCCGGCGTGACGCTCGAGGGACGGAAGGTGGTCCTCGTCGACGACGACGCACGCGCGACCTTCTCGCTATCGGCGGCGCTCCGCGCCAAGGGGGTCGTCGTGCTCGTCGCGGAGACGGGGCTCGGCGCGCTCGACGTGCTCGACGCCAACCCCGACGTCGATGCCGTGCTGATCGACATCATGATGCCCGACCTCGACGGGTACGAGACGACACGGCGAATCCGAGAAGACGCACGGTTCGCGAGGCTGCCGATCATCGCACTCACCGCGAACGCCATGTCGGGCGATCGCGAGAAGTGCCTCGGCGCTGGTGCCACGGATTACCTCGCGAAACCGATCCCGATGGGGCGCCTGCTCGTGATGCTCCAGGCTTCTCTCGGCGAAAAGGCGTAACGCGCGTCCGTGCGCTAACGCGCGTCGGTGCGTAACGCGCATCCGCGCGCGAACGCGGCCTAAGGCTTGGGGAGTGCCACGAGACGCACCACGATCACGGTCTCGATGCCGCAGTACGGCTCGGTCGGTTGATCCTCGTGGGGCGGGCACGCGTCGCCCAGCACGACGCGCGTCGGCTCGAAACCAGTCATCGCGACCGAAAGGATGCACACGCGCGCAAAGCGGTGTCCGAGGATGAACTTCACGTGGCCTGACACGTCGGAGGTCATCGGCTCGAGAGCGCCCGAGCCATCCGGACACGTCACGCTTGCGGTCGCGCCTGCGAGCGGCTTCTGCAAACCATCGAGCGGGCTTCGACCGTCGACGATCACGCCATCGAGCGCGGCGGTCTTCGTGCAGCTCGCGAGCCCGACAATGAGGAGAAGCCCCGCTGGCGTGGCGCGCATGATTTTCGTAGCTCGCGTGGTCGACGTCAATGCGACGACCAACTCGCGTGGTAGCCCGGCTCTTCGAGCGCCGCAGCCGCCGTCGTCGGCTGGAGCGGGAGGTACGTGTCGAGCATCACAGCCATCTCGTCGGTGCGCTTGCTGCCGATGCTGCCTTCGTAGGCACCGGGGTGCGGGCCGTGCGCGATGCCTGCAGGATGCAATGAAATGGAGCCCGGGCCCACGCCTTTGCGGCTCGTGAAGTTGCCGCGCAAATAGAGGAGGACCTCGTCGCAGTCGACGCTCGAGTGCGGGTACGGACAGGGGATCGCGTCCGGATGCGTGTCGGTCATGCGGGGAACGAACGAGCACACGAGGCCGCCGCGCATGGCGAACGTGCTGTGAATGGTCGGCGGCAAATGAATGAGGCCCGTCTTCGGTTGGTATTTCTCGATCGCGAACGCGAACGGGTACGCGAATCCGTCCCACCCGATGACATCCATCGGTGGGCGTTCGAGGACGTAACGGGTCATGCGACGGTTCTTCTTCACGAAGAGCTCGGTGGGGCCATCGAGCGGTGCGTCGGGCGTGGCGATGGGACCGACCGGATGCACGAAGTCACGATGCGTGTAGGGCGCATCCATTTTGAGCTGGCCGACCGGGTTCCGGAACTCGACCGGGATGTGCACGCCGCCGTGCGCCTCCATGCAGAGGAGCTTCATCGGTGAGGTGACGTGCCAGCGGTGCGCGAGCGACCGCGGAATGAAGACGTAGTCGCCGTTCTTCACCTCGAGCCAGCCGCATGCGGACTCGATGCGGCCGCTGCCTTCGTAGACGAACCAGAGCTCATCGCCGTCGCCATTGGCGAAGTAAGCGTCGTCGGTCTTGTCGGGGCGCGCGAGCACGACGGTGACGTCGGCGTTGAACAGCACTGGGACGCGCGTATCGAGCAGCTGGCCGCCCGGCTCGACCTTGTCGGTCGAGTAAAGGCGCCGTTTCAAGGGATGCACGGAGCTCTCGTCGAGGACCGCCGGCGCGGGCCCGCGCTTGGCCGCTTCGACCTCGCGGTGCGGCGTGACGGGGAAGCGATGGTAGAAATAGGTGAACGCACCACCGAACCCGTTGCGGGTGAACATCTCTTCGTAGAAGAGGCGACCGTCGGCGTCTCGGAAAGCAGTGTGTGGCTTCGCGGGCAGGATGCCGGCGTACTTCCGTTCGATCACGGCTTCGTTCCCTGAACGACGCCGGCCGCAGCGGGCGCAATCGGGGCGCCGAGCTGGTTGCGCTCGATGGCTTCGAAGAGCGCGCGAAAGTTGCCGTAGCCGAAGCCGGGATCGCCGGCGCGCTGGATGATTTCGTAGAAGAACGGCCCCGCGCGCGACTCGTCGTAAAGCGCAGACGCTTCGCGCATGAAGATCTGGAGCATGTATTTGTCGTTCCCGCCGTCGAGCAGGATCTGTAGCCGCTCGAGCTCCTTGAGCTCCTCCTTCACGTTCGTGATGCCGAGCTTCGCGAGACGCTCGGGGAGATCGCGGTAGTAGGCCTCGTGCGTCTTCAGGAACTCGACGCCGCGGCGCTGGAGCTCCTCGACGGTGGAGAGGATGTTCGTGACGGCGAACGCGACATGCTGCACGCCGTTGCCGCAGTTGTCCTCGACGAACTTCGTGATTTGCGAGTCGCGGAAGAACGGACGCAGCGGCTCGTTCGTGGCGAACTTCACGCCGCTCTCCTTGTCCCACATGACGATGGAGCGAAGGCCGGATCCCGACGCGCGCCCCGCGGCGATGTCGTTCGTGTGGAAGCTGATCTCCCAGAAGGGCTCGAAGCCGAGGACCTCGCGGTACCACGAGACGATTGGCTGCATGGTGAGGCCGTTCGACGTGATGTGGTCGATGTTGTGGATGCCGAACAAGTTGTCGGGCTTCGACATGTTGCCGGGCCCCGTATCGACGAAGCCGGGCGCGAACGCGGTGAAATTGGTGCGCTCGACGAAGCGGAACGCGACGTCGCCGAGTGGCGTGGCGATCTCGACGGTGCGGTAACGCCCCCCCTTGTCATCCTTCGCCTCGTACGGCTCGCTGAGGAAGGTGCCGCCGCGTTTTTCGAGGTAGGCCATCGTGGCGTCGAGGTTCTCGACGCGAAAGGAGAGGCTCATCACGCCGGCAGGATGGCGCTTCATGTAGCGCGCAGCCTTCGACGTCTGCGCGAGCGGCGTGGACACGCAGACGCGAACATCACCCGCGCCGAACACGACCGACTGCTGCCCGCTCCGTGCGACGAGGTCATTGCCAGCGCGCGCGACCTCTTTGAAGTCGAGCTTGTCCTCGTAGAACTTCCGGGACCGGTCGAGATTCTCGACCACGAAGTGAAAAGAGTCGTACCCGATGATTCCGATGTTCTCCGCCATGGCAGGCGGAGTGTACCGCGGCCACCGCACGCGCGGCGACCTCCCTGCCACGTCATGCAGCCTTCGGCAGAGGCAGATTCTCGCCAATCCAGAAGTACAGCGCCGGATCGTCGCCGGGCCAGTTCCCCTCTTCATCGCGGTCCGATTCGAAAATCGGATGCGGTATCGGAGGCGGCCTACCGCCCGCATCGTCATGCTCGAACCGCGAAGTGTCGCCAAGGTTCCGCTTGAGCGTCTCGAGGAACTCCATCATCTCCTTCACGCACTTCTTAGCCCTTGCGGGAGTCGCGGGCGTGTAGTCGACGGCATCCGACA
>CAXSGV010000345.1:3172-7736 GCA_964236615.1 uncultured Polyangiaceae bacterium | reverse complement strand
TCTTTCTTCGCGTGGATTGGCCGAGCCCGGCTCCGCCCGCTGCGCTTGGGTATCCGCCGTCGCGCGGGGCGCGGGATGGCAAGCCGCCGAGGCGGCGCTGAGGAGAAGCACGAGGAGGAGAGGTCGGCCTGGTTGGTCCACCTCTCTTCATCGCGGGGCAGCCGGAGAGTGTGACTACTTGCCCTTCTTGGGGGCGCCGGCCGAGCTCGCCTTGTTCTTGGCGGCGGCTTTCTTCTGATCCTTGCCGGCCGTGTCTTGCTTCTTGGATTTGTCTTTCGCCTTCGGAGATTTGTCGCCCATTGGAGCTCGCCCTTTCAAACTGCGTGTTCGCCGATCATCTCACGAACAGCGCGCGAAGGGACGTCCGGGGTGACGTCGCAGACGCGGGCGTCGCGAGCTGCGCCGCCGCGAGGCGCTCCTCGAACGGGCCGAGCGTCCAGCAATCCTCGGCGGGCAGCTCCTCGATGGGCTCGCCGGCCTCGTTCAGCGGGCAGATGTCGCGCAGCTCCACGGCTTGGCCGTCGTCCTCGTCGAGCCAGCGCAACGGGAGCCCTTGGGTCCGGCAGACGTACGGGCGCTCTTCGTAAATGCGGCACGCCCCCTCGGCGTCGAGAAAAGCGCACGCGCCTTCGGGGTGCGGAACGCCGGTGGCGAGGAGGTCGGCGTGCACGCGTCGAATGGGCTCGGCCTCGACCTCGAACACGGTGAGCTCATCGACGCAGCACGAGCTGCACCCGCGGCGGCATGCGAGACGCGGGGCGTGAAGAACATGGAGCCGCTTGGTCTCGCGATCGACCGCGGCGTGAAGCGCGTCGACCGTGCGCGTCGTGTCGGGGGATTGCTTCGAAGGCTCCATCGCGCGTCTCGTGCGCTACGCGTTGTAGCAGCTTGCCGATCGCATGGAGGACGATGCACTCTCTAGGGATGTCGTTCGGGTTCCCCGCCTACCACGAAGAGAACGTCACGCTTCCCGGTCCCGTCACCCACGACTGGATCGCCTACGGCTGCGCGCAGGCTGGATTCTCGCGCCCCTTCTATTCCACGCACGGCGCGGTGTGGCGCTGCTCGTCCTCGATCTCCCTCGCGTCATGGGGCGAAGAGATTGCCATCACGTGGCTCGCACCCAACGCGCTTCACGTTCGCAGCCAGTGCGGCATGCCCACGCAGTGCGTCGACTGGGGACGCAACGCGAGCAACGTGCGCAAGTTCGTGACCACCCTCCAGAACGCGATGCAGGCCTCCGTCGCGATATACCGCTGAATCAAACGCCGCGACGCACCCCGGTCGCGCCGGTGAGAAGCATGTCCCGCACGGCTTGCGCGCGGTCGCGTCCGACGGGAATGCGCAAGCCGCGCTGATCCGGCCCAATGCCGACGCCTACGAAGATTCGGGTCTCGCGGCCCTCGCGATCGAGCTCCTTGATGTAGGCCGCGTTGACGAGCCAGTTGCGGTGCACGCGCATCAGCGCGCGACCGAACGACAGCTCGATGACCGCCAGCGAGAGGTCGACGTCGAACACGCCATGGGGTGTGTGCACCGAGGTCAGACGCTCGCTCGCCTCGAACGCCCAGACCTCCTCGGGCTCGAGGAACACGAGTGTTTTGCCACGACGCGCCACGATGCGCGGGCGCGCGGTCGCGTCCGGCGGGGGCCGGGAGGGACGTCGCGCGAGCAGACGTCGTAGGCACTCCTCGACGCGCTCTTCGGTGAAGGGCTTGAGCAGGTAGTCGACGACGTCGAGGTTGAACGCCTCGACCGCGTGCTCCTTGAACGCCGTGGCCAGCACGAACATCGGCGCGTTGGGTTTGCCGACGAGCCCGCGCACGAGCTCGAGCCCGCTCGCGTCGCCACTTCCGGCGAGGCGGATGTCGACGAAGACGGCATCAACGGTGAGACGCGTCGAGGCGGAGAGAGCTTGGCGCGCCTCGTCCACCGTGCCCACGGCGCCGATCACCTCGGCAAGCTTCGACCCCTCGAGCAGCTCGACCAAGTATTCGCGCGCCGGTAGCTCGTCCTCGACGATCAGCGTGCGCAGGAGTGAGAGGTCGGAGCTCACGACAGCTCGGCTAGCGATGCCTGGCGCACCATGCGCGGCAACCGAACGATGGCCTGAGTTCCCTTCGCGGACGACTCGAGGCGCAGGTGCGCATCGTCGTACTTGAGCTCGAGCCGGCGTCGCACCGACCGAAGCCCGAAGGCTCCGGAGCGCGGCTCGCCGTTGGGCAGCCCGGGGCCGTTGTCCTCGATTGTGCAGATGACGCACTCGGTGACGATCCCTTGCTCGCGCTCGAGCGCGATCCGTACCGTGACCTCACCATCGCCGGAGCGCTGCAACGCGCCGTGGTTGACCGCGTTCTCGACGAGCGGCTGCAGGAGAAGACGAGGGACGAGCACGCCCAGCGCGTCGCCTTCGACCTCCCAATGAAAGCAAAGGCCCGCATGACGGGACTCGAGGATTTCCGCGTAGCGATGCAACCACGTGATCTGCTCGTTCAGCGTTTGCATCTCTTCGGGATCGCGGAGCGCGTCGCGCAGCAGATCGCCCAGGCAGCCGAGCAAGCGGCGAGCGTCCTTGGGTCGACTCGTCACGAGACCGGCGATCGCGTTGAGCGTGTTGAGCAAGAAGTGCGGCTCGAGCTGCGAGCGCAAGAGGGCGAGCTCGGCGGCGGCACGGAGCTGCTCGGCTTCGAGCTTCAATTTCTCGGCCTCGAGCTTGAGCTTGTCGGCTTCGAGCATGCGGAGTCGCGCGTCTTCCTCGGCGAAGGGATAGACGAACCCGAGCGCCCACAGCCCGCACTGCAAGAGGCCGGAGGTCACGCCGACCGCGGCCGCGCGCGGAAGCGAAGGAGGATCTTCGAGCGTCAGACCAACCCGTCGCGCCACGACGATGAAGAGAACCGTGTAGAGTGCACCAAGCAGCGCCGAAGCTCCGAGGCTCTCGAGAAGCACGCGCCGCGTGTCGGCCTGGCGGCGCGAGGCATGCTCGTAGAAGAGCGACAGGGCGACCATGACGAGCGGCGCTTCGACGGCGAAGTAGAGGAGCCGCGCGGTCGCGCCGGGGCGTGGGGAGAAGATCTGCGGCACCGTGCCGATCAGCATGACGATCAGCACGAGCGTCGACGAGGCGAGCCAGCGCCGGCGCCGGGTGCTGCCGGGCGTGGAGCGTTCGGCGGGTAGGCGTGCCACGCTGGAAACCTAGCTCGTTCACGAACCGAACGAGAACGAAGGTTCTCTGCACGGTTCACGGTGCACGATGCGGCGCGAGTGCAGCACCCCGCTGCGACGCGTTTGCGGACGCTTCGTCGCTGCCCTCGGACCGCCGGTCGGAAAAAGAGGTGTCAGGCTGGGGTCTCGTCCTATTCGTGCAGAGGCACGACGGCCAGGCCCAGAAGGGACGCGCCGTCCGACTCGCCAATGCGAAGCCTCACTGCACTCACGGTAGCTGCCCTCGTTCTTCTGACGAGCGTGCCTGCGTTTGCCCAGGCGACGCCGGCCGCCGCCGCCGCCGCCGCCGATGCCGCGGTGACGCCACCGCGTCTGAAGGCCGATTCGCCGGCCGCGTACCCTGCGCAGGCGCTGAAGGATCGCGTCGCGGGGCTCGTGACAGTCACGCTCACCCTCGAGCTCGATCCCACGGGTACCGTGCGCAAGGCGACGGTCGACGCTGCGCAAGGTCATGGCTTCGACGAAGCCGCGATCGCGGCGGCGAGCAAGCTCGTCTTCGATCCGGCCAAGCGTGGCGGCACGGCGATCGCGGCGCGCATCAAGTTCCAGTACGTCTTTGCGGCACCTGCACCGCGGCTCGTCGGCCGCGTCGCTGACCAGGTGACCGACAAACCGCTCCCCGCTGCCACCGTCGTCGTGCGCGCCGCGGACGGAACAGAACGGACGCCGGCGATTGCGGCAGATGGCTCGTGGCTACTCGAGGGCCTCCACCCCGGAGCGGTCCACGTTGCGATCACGGCGTCCGGCTATTTGCTGCAGGAGGTGGACGTAGAGCTCGCGCCCGGCGAAGAGACGTCGGTCGTGCTCCGGCTCGCGAAGCCGAAGGCGGCTCCGGCGATCTCGCCCGACGGCGGCGTCGAAGAGGAGCCGGAGGAGGTCACCGTCCGCGGACAGCGGCCGCCGCGTGAGGTCACGAAGCGCACGCTGACCAAAGAAGAGATCGCGCTCATCCCCGGCACGAACGGAGACGCGCTGCGCTCGATTCAGTCGCTGCCGGGCGTCGCGCGCCCCCCGCCGTTCAGCGGCGCGCTCGTCGTTCGCGGCTCGGCGCCGCAAGACACGACGATCTTCGTCGACGGCGTCGATATTCCGCTCGTCTACCACTTCGGTGGTCTGAGCTCGGTCGTCCCCACCGAGCTGATCGAGAAGATCGACTTCTATCCCGCGAACTACAGCGCGGTGTACGGGCGCGGCATGGGCGGCATGGTCGACGTCGGGCTGCGCAACCCGAAGGGCGACCAGATCCACGGCATGGCGCAGGTCGATCTCATCGACGTGCGCCTGATGGCCGAAGGTCCGATCTTCAAGACGGGCTGGAAGTTCCTCGTGGCGGGGCGTC
>CAXSGV010000345.1:0-3162 GCA_964236615.1 uncultured Polyangiaceae bacterium | reverse complement strand
GGTTCGACGCGTGGCTCGGTCCTGCGCTCGAGTCCGCCGGCACGTCCGTCACGACCCTGCCGCGCTACTACGACTACCAGGCGATGCTTCAAAAGGACTTCGACAAGAAGTCGTCGTTCCGCCTCACGTTCTTCGGGTCCGACGACAAGCTCGAAATCTTGTCGCAGAGCCCGAGCGCGTCGAACCCGACGTTCGCCGGCAACATCGGTGCGCACACGAGCTTCTGGCGCGTGCACGCGAAGTACCAGAACAAGTTCAGTGACTCGACCGAGCTTCGCGTGATCGGTGCCGTCGGTCAGGACGCGATCGACTTCGGCATCGGCGCGCTCTTCTTCAACATCTCGCAGACGCCCTACACGGGCCGCGTCGAGCTCTCGCAGAAGATCGTCAAAGGCGTCCAAGCCAACATCGGCGCCGACGTCATCGTCGCGCCCTACGAGCTTCACCTCCGTTTTCCTCCGCCGCGCCGACCGGGCGTCCCCTCGGGCGGCCCACTCGACGTACCGCAAGAGAGCCTGCAGTCCGGCTCGCGCACGATGCCTGCGTTCTACACGGAATGGGAGATCGTGCCGGTGCGGGGCACGCGCCTCGTGCCCGGCCTTCGCGCGGACTACTCGAGCGCGACCGAAAACTGGGACGTCTCGCCGCGTATCAACGTGAAGCAGGATCTCTCGCGCGGCTTCCCGCGTACGTCGCTCAAGGGTGGCGTGGGCCTCTTCTACCAGCCGCCCAACCCGCTCGAGACCGATCCGGTCTTCGGCCAGCCCGGGCTCAAATCGAACCGCTCGGTGCACTACGACGTGGGCGTCGAGCAGGAGCTCTCGCGCAAGATCGAGCTCTCGACCGACGTTTTCTACAAGGCGCTCGATCGCCTGGTCGTGACGGGGCTCGGGAACTCGGGTGAGGGGACGGCCTACGGCGCCGAGTGGCTCCTCAAGTACAAGTCCGACGACAAGTTCTTCGGGTGGGTGGCCTACACGCTCTCGCGCAGCGAGCGGCGCGACTCGCCGACCGATCCGCTGCGCGCGTTCCAGTACGATCAGACGCACATCCTCACGGTGCTCGGAAGCTACAAGCTCGGGCGCGGCTGGCGGCTCGGCGGTCGGTTCCGTTTCGTCTCGGGCAACCTCTTCACGACGGACACGCAGGGCGCGTTCGACGCGACCACGGGCGCCAACCTCGCGGCTCCGACGTACCCGCCCTACGGCAAGCGCCTTCCGCCGTTCCACCAGCTCGACCTTCGCGTCGACAAGACCTGGACGTACGCGAGCTGGAAGCTGACGTTCTACATCGACATCCAGAACGTCTACATCCACCAGAGCCCCGAGGGCGTGGCCTACAATTACAACTACACGCAGTCCGGCTACATCGGCGGCCTGCCCATTTTGCCGAGCCTCGGGCTGAGAGGAGAATTCTGATGCGAGGTCGCTCCGTCCTCCTCGTGCTCGCGCTCGGTGTGGCTAGCGCGTGCGCCCCGGACTTCGATCCGGCGAGCAAGATCCAGAGCGTTCGGATCCTCGCGACGCGCGCCGACAAGCCTTACGCGAAGCCTGGCGACACCATCGAGCTCGAGATGCTGGCGACCGATGCGCGCAAGGACAAGACGCGGCCGATGTCGCTGTACTGGATCCCCGCGCCCTGCATCAACCCCAAGGGCGACGCGTACTACAACTGCTACCCGACGTTTCAAGCCACGCTCAAGACGGGGGTCGATCTCACGCCCCAGCTCGTGAGCGGTCCGAAGGTCTCGGTTCGCGTGCCGGACGACACGCTTGCCCACCCCGGCTCGACGCAGGGCGGAACGGCGTTCGGCACCGCCGTGGTCTTCAGCATGGCGTGTGCGGGGCACGTCCAGTTCGTCGGCGTGAGCGCGGCCAGCCCGCAGTCGATTCCGTTCGGTTGCTTCGACGAGAATGGACAGCGACTCGGCCCCGACGACTTCGTCTTCGCGTTCTCGCGCATGTTCGTGTTCGCGGATCGGCAAAATCAGAACCCCGTCATCGGCGCTTTCACCTTCGACGGTCAGCCCGTCGATCTCGCGGCCGGCATCACGATCGATCACTGCGCGACTGCCAACGCGTCGGCGAGCCAGCGCGCGCCGAAGTGCCCGACGAAGCCGATCGACGTTGCGGTGCCGCTCGAGAGCCAGGAACGAGACCCTAGCGTCGGCGGAGCTTCGGGGCGGGAGAGCCTTTGGGTGAGCTACTATTTGACGGACGGCAAAGTGAAAAATGACCTGCGCCTCCTCTACGACGTCGGGATTGGAAAAGTGCCAAACTCGGCCGACGATCTCGAGGCGCCTGCGGAAGCGGGCGAGCACACGCTATGGGCTGTCGTTCACGACAACCGCGGAGGCGTGAATTGGATCCAGGTTCCAATGCACGTGCGCTGAGCTCTTGCGCGCTGATATGGCTGATTCGGAGGCTCAATGATTGAACAGATCAAAGACATCATGGTCCGCGCAGGCGCGGCCTGGGTGCTCTGGTTGCTCTTCTCGCTCAGTGTCGTCTCGATCGCGATCATGATCGAAAGCGGTTGGGTCTTCCTTCGTATGAAGGACGACATCGCGAAGCTCGTCGGCGATCTGCACCAGCTCCTCGGCAAGGGGGACGTGAGCGGCGCGCGCGTGCGACTTCGTCAGTCGCCGAGTGTCGAAGCCGCGGTCGCGTTGGCTGGGCTCGCGCATTGGACGCGTGGCGCACGTGCGGCACAAGAAGCGATGGCCGCGGCGACCGGCGTCGAACGCTCGCGGCTCGAGCGCCGCCTCATGTTCCTCGGCACACTCGGAAACAACGCGCCCTTCATCGGGCTGCTCGGCACCGTCATCGGCGTCGTCGGTGCGTTCGAAGAGCTCGGAAAAGCTCCGGTCGCGGGCGCCGCCGCCACGGGCCTCGCGCCCGAGCGCGTGATGGGCACGATCGCCGAGGCGCTCGTCGCCACCGCGGTCGGCATCCTCGTCGCGATCCCGGCGGTCGCTGTCTTCAACTACTTCCAGGGTCTCCTGACGGCGGCGCTCTCGAACGCGGACACCCTCGGTCACGTCGTGCTCACGCACATCGCGAACGAACCCGAGGAGACCGAGCGCGCAGCCTCGGCCGAGGCGAGCAGCTGATGGGCGGCAACTCGTCGCGCTCGCCCAACGGCGCGATCACGGGCATCAAC
>CAXSGV010000344.1:3359-7752 GCA_964236615.1 uncultured Polyangiaceae bacterium | reverse complement strand
GACGGGGCTCCTCGCTCATCGCAAGGCCGGCCGCTGGCTCAACACGCAGGAGAACACGTTCGCGCTGCTCGCGCTCGACCTCTACTTCCACACCTACGAGAAGACGACGCCAGACTTCGTCGCGCGCGCTTGGCTCGGGAACACGCTCGCGGGCGAGCACGCTTTCAAGGGCCGTACGACCGAGCGCTATGCCGTCAACGTGCCGATGCAGCTCCTCGCCACGCAAGCTGCGCAGGGTGGCGGCGGCTCGAACGTCGTGCTCGCGAAAGATGGACCGGGCCGGATGTATTTCCGCATCGGCATGCAATACGCGCCGGCCGACCTCAAGCCTCCGCCAGCCGATCACGGCTTCACGGTCACGCGGAGCTACGAGGGTGTCGACGCGCCAGGGGACGTTCGCCGCGACGCCGACGGCACGTGGCGCGTGAAGGCGGGCACGAAGGTGCGCGTGCGCATCGGGATGGTCGTGCCCTCGCGGCGCTACCACGTGGCGCTCGTCGATCCGATCCCCGCGGGGCTCGAGCCGATGAACGCGGCGCTCGCGGTCACCGGCGCCATTCCGCAGGATCCGAAGGAGCAAGCGAACGCCTCGCGCTGGTGGTGGTCGCGGACCTGGTACGAGCACCAGAACCTGCGTGACGAGCGCGTCGAAGCGTTTGCCTCGCTCGTGTGGGAAGGCGTCTACGACTACACCTACGTCGCGCGCGCCACGACCCCGGGCACCTTCGTCGTGCCGCCGCCGAAGGCCGAAGAGATGTACAGCCCCGAGACCTTCGGTCGCGGCGCCGGCGATCGCCTCATCGTGGAGTGATCGGCGAACGAGAGCTCTCTCTTCTCGACCGCACCTTGGCTTATCCTCTCTCGCATGTTCGTCGAAGCACGGCTTGTCGAGCTTGGTCGCCTTCTCCAGCGCGCGGGCTATCACTTCGTGACGCCCACGCCGGAGACCCACCGCCGCGTCTTGGCCCGTTCCGGAGAGGCCGGCGATCTCCGTGACGTGCTCGGCTGGAATCGCCCCTTTCGTCGCGCCCTCGTGCCGCGCGAGGTCGTCCTTCTCCTCGAGTCCGCCGGCGCTCTGCAAGCCGCCGACAACGATTGCGTCGTCGCGCAGGTCCGGTTTTCGACGCTCGACGATCTGATTTTCGTGCACTCGGGTTACCCGACGACCGATTCCTCGGCGGTGTTTTTCGGGCCCGACACGTACCGCTTCGTCGCCATGGCGCGGCGTGCGTTGCAATCGTCGCCGCGCGCGCGCCGTCTCGTCGACGTCGGGTGCGGATCGGGTGCCGGCGGAATCGCCCTCGCGCACGCTGCCGAGCGCGTCGTCCTCGCCGACATCAACGAAGCCGCGCTCTCCCTCGCGCGCGTGAACGTTGCGCTCGCCGGCCGCGATCCGATGTCAATCGAGGTCGTGCAGAGCGACGTGCTCCACGGCGTCGAGGGGCTTGTGGATCTCGTGCTCGCGAATCCACCGTACATCGCCGACTCCGCTGCTAGGGTGTACCGCGACGGCGGGGGTGAGCTAGGCGAAGCGCTCTCGGTGCGCATCGCAGCGGAGTCGCTCGCGCGACTCGCCCCAGGTGGCCGACTGGTGCTCTACACCGGCACGCCGATCGTCGGTGGGCGTGACACGTTCTTCGAGGCCGTGCGCCCAGCGCTCGATGCCGTCGGCGCGAGTTACACTTACGAGACGCTCGACCCCGACGTGTTCGGCGAGGAGCTCGACCGTCCCGCCTACGCCGCGGTCGAGCGGATCGCCGTGGTCGGTTTGTACGCGACCGCACGCCTCGGCAATGTTGCCTCAGTACCGTCTTCGCGCCCGTCCAGCTGAACCTACGTCCTAGCGTGAATCGCGCGCACCGCCGCGTGAGCGCAGCCGTCACGCGCGCGGTGTCGGTCTTGCATTGGCGGTCGTCGTGACCACCTCGATGAGCAGAATCGAAAGCCCCGAGTCACTTCACCGCACGTTGGCCGCGTTCAACGCCGAGCGCTTGAGCCCTGGGTTTCCCGCCGCTTGGTCCCGTCGGCTCGCGCGCGAGCTTCGTCAACGGGTCCTCGAGGGTGAGCTGCTCGAAGAGGAGCGCGCTGCTGTTACGGCGCACGCCGCAAGGGCGCCGACCGATCCGGCGGGCTTCATCGCTTGGTTCGAGGCGCTGAACGATCACGGTCCGGGGCAGCACGATCCTCTTTTCGACTGGCTGGAGAGCGAAGCGACGCTCGCCGACTTTCGTTGGTTTCTCACCCAAGAGGTTGCCGGTGAGGCGGGCTTCGAGGATCTCGTCGCCCTCACGCAGGTGAAGTTGCCGACGCGTCCCAAGATGGAGATGGCCAGGAACTACTGGGACGAGATGGGGCAGGGGCATCCCGGCGGAATGCACGGACCGATGCTGGAGCACCTCGCGCGCGAGCTCGATCTCCACCCGACCAACGACACTGTCGTGTGGGAGTCGCTCGCGCTCGGAAACATGATGCTCGCGCTGGCGTCGGACCGCCTTTACACCTTTCACTCCATCGGCGCGCTGGGCGCGATCGAGCTGACGGCGCCAAGCCGCGCGCAGAAGGTGAACGCGGGGCTGAAACGACTCGACGTGCCCGCGCACGTACGGCGCTACTACGCCCTTCACGCCACCCTCGACGTGAAGCACTCGGAAGCGTGGAACCGTGAAGTCCTGGTCCCGCTCGTCGAATCCGATCCGCGCACGGCGCCGGCGATCGCCGAAGGCGCGTTGATGCGACTTGCGGCGGGCGCGCGCTGCTTCGAGCGCTACCGGCGCGAGCTTGGCGTCGCACCCCACGTGAACGTGCACGGACGAGCCAACATGCACTGACTCGCCGTCGTATCCTCGGAGGATGTACCGCGAGCTCGGCACCATCGGAACCGTCTCGGGCGTCCGATCCGGCCCCTACACGGGGAAGGCACGGACGCTTGCGCTCGACCGCGTTCCGAAGCACGTGAAGGAGCGTCTCGCGCGTGCGCTCTCCGGAAAGGGGAGACCGCAGGTGATCTCGGTCGACGAGAACGTCGGCCCGCCGCGTCGATCGATTTTTGGGCTGCTCGCACCGGCGCTGATGATCGCTTGTGGCTTCGTCGCGCTCGTCGTCGTGTGGAACCACTTCGCGAACGCGTCGGGGATCCCGCGCGCCGATGCGATGGCGTTCGCGTTTACACCATGTGCGATCGTCCTCGCGTTGGGAGCTGTGTTTTTCGTCCTCGCTACGCGCCCTCGGCTCCCGCACGGCGGCCGCTACCTCCTGCCGCTCGACATCGTCGAGCTCGACGGCGTCGGTGGCACACTGCGCGTGGTTCCGATGGGCGGCGTACGACGCGCCACCATCGAACGCTCGCGAGACGACGTGGGCAAGCAGGTCACCCTCGTCCTCGTGTTCGAGGACGGCGCGCGCTTTCTGTTTCGAATGAGGGACGAGCGCGCTGCGGAGCACGCGTACAAGCTTCTCGAGAACGCGCAAATCACGCTCGAAGCGCTCACACACACGACCGATCTCGAAGTCGCGCTCGACTCGGATCCGTTCTTCGCGCTGCGCTCCGAGCCGCTGTGGAACGACCCGTTGCCCGCGGTGGCTCGTCCGTCCCGGCGTACCGCCGAGCGCGCGATGGTCGTCGCGGGATGCGTGCTGCTCGGAATGGCGCTCGGTACGGCGGTCGCTGCGGCCGAGCGCGTGACGCTCGACGATGCGGCGTTCGCCGACGCACATGACGTTCGTTCGCTTCGCGCTTACTCCGATTACCTCGCGGCAGGCGGCACGCGCCACGTAGCGGAGGCACGTGCGGCGTGCACTGTGCTGCTCGAGAAGGAGCGCGAGCACGAGGAGCGAGATCGCGCGGCGGCACGCGCGGCTGCCGAGCCTCAGGCCGTCGACTCGAACATCGCCGAGCACTCGCTCGCGGCCGTCAGCGGTCTCGGTAACGTGCGACTCGCGAAGCTGACGCCGGAGCAAGCTTCGGCGCGCGCGAACGCGCAGGCCGCCGCGATGGCACGCTTCGAAGCACGCGCGGCTTCGCCGAAGGCGGTCGAGATCATGCGCGCCGCGCTCACGCGGGCGAGCGAGTCAGGCGATCCACGGCTCCGCGTTCGCTTCCGGCGCACCGTCGCCGATGCCTCGCCCGCGAGCGATCCCGGTCACGCGTGGTTTGCCGGCGAAGGCCTCGGGCGTTTCGAGCGCACGACGATCGCTGCGCTGCGCGTGATCCTCTCGGAGACGATCCCCGCGGGGCTTCTCGTGATCACCGAAGACACGCCGGACGCCACCGCGACCGCGCCACGGATCCTCGTCGACTACCACGTCGATCGGCGCGCCGACCAGGACGTGACCTTCGTGTTCGACGCGCGGTTCGTCGTGCCCCACGCCGACGCCGCAAGCCTCGTGTTTCGCC
>CAXSGV010000344.1:2758-3349 GCA_964236615.1 uncultured Polyangiaceae bacterium | reverse complement strand
TGGTGGCGACCGTGGTGCTGGTGGCCGTCGTCGTTCGCCTCACGATGCCGAAGCCCGACAAGCCTCTCACGACGCTGCGCGACAAGAGCCTGTACCGACTCTCGTACGACGCCGATCCGGCGCTCCTGCCTTCATCGGCGCTTTCGGCGCGTGCCTTCGATCGCCTGTACGACGAGCTCTATGGCTTCCTTTTCGCGGGAAATCCCAAGGTCCCGCTGGCAGCCGACCTCAGCTCGACGTTCGGGCGGCCGCTCTAAAGCTGGTAGGCTTCCGCTCGGTGCCTCTCCCTTCGCGACCTCAGCGCCTGGGTCCGTACGAGGTCGTCGCCAAGATCGCCGGCGGCGGAATGGCGACCATCTACATGGGTCGCACACGCGATCCGAAGACCGGCATCGAGAAGGTCGCGGCGATCAAGGTGATTCGCAACGAGCTACGCAAGAGCGGCAACTTCATCGACATGTTCCTCGACGAGGCGCGCATCCTCTCGCGGCTCTCGCACCCCAACGTCATCCAGACACTCGAGTACGGTGCCGACGACGAGCACCACTTCATCGCGATGGAGCTCCTGCTCGGTCGCACGCTGATGGACGT
>CAXSGV010000344.1:0-2748 GCA_964236615.1 uncultured Polyangiaceae bacterium | reverse complement strand
TCTGGGATCTCTGCGCCGCGCGCGGTCTCGCACTTCGGCTCGATCTCAGCGCGTTCATCGCTGCGCGCACCGCCGAGGGGCTTCACTGCGCGCACGAGCTTGCCGGCGCTGACGGCGCCCCGCTCCACCTCATTCACCGCGACGTGAACCCGAGCAACATCTTCCTCACCTACGACGGACGCGTGAAGCTCTTCGACTTCGGCCTGGCCAAGGCGCTCGGCCGAACCGCGAAAAGCTCGGCGGGCATCGTGAAAGGGAAGCTGCCGTACCTCTCGCCCGAGCAGGTCATGCAGTTCCCGCTCGATCGCCGTGTCGACGTCTTCACTCTTGGCGCCACGCTCTGGGAGATGACGACGATGAAGCGCCTCTTCAAGCGCGACGACGACATCGAGACGGTGAAGGCCGTGCGCACCGGTGTCATTCCGGATCCGCGTGTGATCGTCCCACAGATCCCGGCGACGCTCGCGGCGGTCACGAAGAAGGCGCTCGAGCGCAGCGCGGCCCACCGTTACGACACGGCGCTCGACTTCGCGCAAGCGCTCGACGCGTTCCTCGCCGAGACTGCCAAGCCCGCCGAGCTCCCGCAGGTCCTCGGCGCCATGCTCGACAGTCTGTTCCCCGGCGACCGCGCAAAGCAGGAGGGATGGCTCCGAAAGACCCGCGCCCTTCCGACCGACCCGCGCCGCGCGACGGTTCGACCCCCGGCTTCACTGCCGGTGGCCCGCGACGACGACGAGAGCTGACCCGCACCGCCCACCCGAGCGAATTCTTTGCCATGCGACCGAATTCGGTGCGCGAGGCCTTGCGTTCGCGGCGCCTGGGAGTATGACCAGGAACAACAACTGGTCATTCGGTCAATCGACCGGCCCTCGTCAAAGGAGACGCACCCTTGTTCGACAACCTGTTTTTGATTCTCGGCCCGGTGTTCTCGGCAGCAATCTTGGTCAGCGTGGTCGGGATCGGCGCGATTTTCCCGATGAGCGCGACTTGCCCGAAGACGCAGGCGCGGTTTCAGCGGATTTAGCTCCCTCGCCGTCGGCGCCGAGACCTTCGGCCCGCCAGGCCGCACGCAAGACGCGGGTTTTCGGCGCAGCCTCCACGGCGCCGCCCTTCGCGGGGGACGCACCAGGGCGCGCCGAGCCGCGGAGGTTCGCCATGGAGGCGAGCGCTTTGCGGACTGCGGCCGTATCGGTCAAGGGATGCGAGGCGTAGCGCTCGGCCCACAGGCGGCCGGCGCGATTGACCTCACGATTCACGGCGCGCGCGGCACGGACCGCAAACCCGCGCATGCCGCGCGTGAGCGCGACTTCGTCGTCCGCTTCGACGATCAGGTGAAGGCGATCGTCGTCGACCGCGAAGTACGCGATGCGGAACGGGTCGCCGTTCGAGCGGCTCACGCACGAGGCGATGTGCGCGACGAGCGCCGGCTTGCCGAGCCCCCGGATGTCCGCCTTCATGATCGCGTGGATCGGCAACGTGCCCTCGTGCGGCGGGCGCCCGCGGTGGGGCTCCGGTCGCGGATCGGGCCCGGGCTTTCGACCGGCGCCGACGCGCTTGCCGCCCCACGCGCCCTTGGGTTTCGGCTTGGCCTTGGGTTTCGGCTTGGCCGGTGATTTCGCGGCGGGCTTCGGACTAGGCCTCTCAGGTTTCGAGGCGCGTTTCGAGGCGACCTTCGAGCGCTTCTTTTTGGCAGCCATCTTGAATTAGGCCAAGTTACGAATATCACCGCCTAAAGTCAACCCGCCGGGCCTCGGGCAGCGCGGTACACTCCCGATCCCATGGCCAACGATACCGCGCGCATCGACGAGCTTGCCTCGCTCATCCGTCGTTACAAGGACGCCTACTACAACGGGCAAGCGCTCGTGTCGGACGCGGCGTTCGACGCGCTCGAGGACGAGCTGCGCACGCTTGCGCCCGAGCACGAGGTGCTCGCGAGCGTCGGTGCGCCTTTGCCAGGTAAATCCAAGGCCGAGGTCGTTCGCGAACAGACCACCGAGTGGGAAAAGGCGCGTCACGCCATTCCGATGGGCTCGCTCAACAAGGCGGTCAACGAGCCCGAGTTTCGCAAGTGGGCGGCAAGGTGCGAAGAGCTCGGCCAAAAGGACGGCCTCAAGGACATCGCGAGCCAACTGCTCGTCACCGAGAAGCTCGACGGGCTCTCGCTCGAGTGCATCTACGAGAAGGGCGTCTTCAAAGACGCGATCACCCGCGGCGACGGCGAGGTGGGCGAGCGCATCACGTCGAACGCGCGGCGCATGAAGGGCGTGCCTCCGAAGCTGAAGAAGCCGGTCAGCGTCTCGGTGCGCGGGGAGATCATTCTCAAGCTCTCCGATATGAAGAAGGCGTTTCCCGACGCGTCGAATCCGCGCAACCAGGCGGCGGGTACGAGCAAGCGCTTCGACGGTCAGAACTGCGAGTACCTCTCGGTGTTCTTCTACGACCTCGAAGGCGAGGAGCAGAAGACAGAAGCGGAGAAGTTCGAGCGCCTCGTCGAGCTCGGGCTCACCGTGCCCACGTGGACGGTCACCGACCTCGACGGCGCCATGGCGCTCCACAAGAAGTACGCGCAGAAGACACGCGGCTCCCTCGACTACGAGATCGATGGCCTCGTCATCCGCACGAACGACGTGCACGCGGCGCACATGCTCGGCGAGAAGGCGAACCGCCCGCGCGGCGCCATTGCGTACAAGTTCGCGTCGCAGGCGAAGATCAGCAAAGTCGTCGACATCCTCTGGGACCCCGGGCCGT
>CAXSGV010000343.1:0-7760 GCA_964236615.1 uncultured Polyangiaceae bacterium | reverse complement strand
GAGCGACTCACGACCCGAGCGTGCACGTGATCGATCGATCGCCTCGCGCGCGATCGCCTGGCATCGCCGGGTGTCGATGTCTTCGAAGTCGACGACTCCGCCGAGCTCCTTCACAAGTTCCTCGGCGCTGAGTCGCACCGCGGTATGGGCCGCCGCGCGCGCGGCGATGCGCGATGTGACGGCATCGAGCTCCGCGTCGAGTTCTACGATGCGGCGGAAGTCACCGGCGTTCTCTTCGTGGAAGCGCCCGAGATCGAGTCTCTCCTCGAGCTCGGCGAGTCGCTCTTCCTTTGCCGCGCGCTCGACGTCGAGCAAGTTCTCGCGCGCGACCTCGACGCGCGCGGTTGCGAGGTCGAGGTCCGCGAGGGCGCGCCGCTGCTTGCTGCGCTCCTTCTCGAGACGCGTCCACGTCGCGTCGGTCGGCGTAGCGCCGTAGTTCGCATCGAGCTCGGCGATGATCTTCTCGGTCGCGTCGACGAGCTCGCCGGCGCGGACCGCTGCAAGTTCGGCGGCGTCGAGCTCGGCGGCTGCTTGCGTCGCGTCCATCAGTCGTCCTCCCGGTCGAGCGAGACGACCTCGGTGTTGCTGGCGTTGCCGCGCGGCTCCCACGTATTCGTACGCGGGTTCATGACGTAGCCACGCGACACCAGCGTCGCGACGCTCTCGTCGTACTCCTCGCGCGTCAAACCGAGATTGATGAGAACGGAGTCGGTGACGGTCTCGGTATCCTTTGGCGGACGGGAGAGCGCCACCGTGTCCACGTCCACTACTCCCGTCGCGCGCGCCATCTGCGCCGGGACCCACTCGCCCTTCGCGGTGAGCACGTAGCCGCGCGCTCGCAGCGTGGCGCAGTCCTTCTCGTGCTCCTCGTAAGAGAGGCCGATGTTCTCGCAGGCCAGCTTGATCGTCTCTGTCTTCATGGGAAATTGCTCCTTCATCTTCCGTAGCCGCTCCAATCGAGCGACCAATCGTTGGTGTCCTCTTCTTGCCCGGGTGCGTCGCGCCACCGCGGGAGGTACTCGTCGAAGCTCGGGTCGAAGGTGATCTCGGCGCCCGGACCCACCGACCAGACCGCGAGCACGAGCGCGCTCACGAGGTCGCCGTGGGCGAGGCCGGCACGCCGCGGCGTGAAGATCGCGAAGGTCCCGCCGGTCATCGGCTTCTTCTTCACCGCGCGGAGCTGCACGAGCAGGCGCGGGTGATTCGGGATGCGAATGCGCCGCTCGCTGAACGCCTGACGGAGCGCGATGTAGCTCGAGTACTTCGCCTCGCGCCCCTCGGGCGCCGACGTGATCTCGATCCCGTGGCGATCGGTGTACTCGCGCGCGGGCTCCCTCGCGTGGCCGTCTGCCATGAACGAGCTCGCACCGTGCCGCGTGCAGATCTCGGCGAACGCGCCGATGACAGCGGAGAGCTTCAGCGGGGCTTCACGCGTGGGGCGGAGTTCGACGAGCTCGAGCAGCCGGAGCTTCTCCTCGCGCGCGGCGACGACGGCGATCGCGGAGCTGTCCTTGATGAGCCCGAGGTCGGCGCCGCACGAGATCCCCTCGTCCGCGCCGCGCGCGCCGGTTGCACTGTCGTCGATCGCGTCGGTGATGCTCTGCGGATCGAAGAGCAGCGAGCCGCCCGTGACCATGAACTGCGCGTCGAACTCGCGCGCCGCGTTGTCGGGATCGCGCTGGCGCTCGGCTTCGACCTTCGCGACGTTGTGCGGATCGTTGTCCCGCATCACGAGCGTCGAGGCCTGCGCAACGATCGCCGTCGCCGGCGCGCCGAGGTTCTCGCTTGCGAGCGTCCAGAAGAGGCCCTCCTCGCTCCATGGCGTGGAGAGGAAGAGAACGACACCGCCGGGGAGAAGCCGCGGCATGACGGCCGCGAAGAGCTCCTCGTCGTTCACGACGGACGACGACGCGTCGCGGAACTGCGCCGCCTCGTCGAAGACGACGGCGATGAAGGAGGGACCACGAAGGGAAGCGCCGCCGCGGGAGGCCGCGAAGACCTCGAACGCGACGAGGCGGCCGTCCGGACGACGGAGGGTGAAGCCGTCCTTGCTCGACGACTCGAGGCGGCTCCTCAGCGCGGAGCGTGCGCGCACGCGCGCCAAGGCGCGTCGGAGCGCGATGCGAGCCGTCTTCTCGCGAGGCGCGACGAGCGCGACGACGGGGATGTCGCCTTCACCAACGCGCGAGAGGTCGACCGTGAAGAGCTTGAAGAGAGCGACGGCGGCGCCGAGCTCGGTCTTGCCCGAGTCGCGGCCGAGCACCGCGAGCGCAACGTGACGCGCGAGGGGCGGGATCTCCTCGATGTCACCGAACATTGTGAGTGCGGCATCGCGGACGGCTCGCCGGAGTTCGCGGGGGAGTCGGCCGTCGACGGCGACCGCGAGGAAGGCCTCTTGCCCAAGCGTGAGCTCGAGCCCGATGGTCTTGCGGCAGAACTCGACGCAGGTGATCGGTCGACGCGTGGGGGCGATCAGCTTGGTCATTCGCGATTATCCTCCGCCGGCGTCTCTTCGACGGTCAGCTCGATCTCGCCATCACCGCCGCCGGCCTCGCCACCGTCACGCGTGCGGAGCCCGGCGCGGGCCTCAGCGCGGAGCGACAGAAGTGCTTGCCGGCGCTCTTTGAGCCAGGCTCGCGCCTCGGAGCGGGCCTCTCGAGCTGTCTTCGCATCAGTCGAAGGGTCGACGGCGATCGCGAGCAGAGCGCGGTAGAACGCGGCCGCATTCGCTGCATCTTCGGCGAAGGCCTTCAGGCTGGGGCTCGACTCAGCGGCGCATTCGAGGACGAGATCCGCCGCCTCATCGGGCGCGAGCTCGACGTAGGGGCGGACCCACGCGGCGCACTCGGTGGGGTTGAGCGTGATGAGGCTCTGCGTCCTCTTGAGCGTGCGGAGCCGCCCGGCCTGGTTACCGGCGAGCCAGCGTCCGGTCTTCGGGTCACGCAACGGCGCCGCGTTCACCGCATTGAGCAGCGCGGTGGCGTGCTCGCCAGGACGAGGGGTGCGGGGGCGAGGCTTGCCCTGTTGGGTCTCGACGGTCATCGCGTCTGCTCCTGCGCAAGGCGCAGCGCTGACCAGCCCGTGAGCAGCCGAACGAGCTCGTCGGCCCGCCGGCTCGCCTCGTCGTTGGTGGCATCACGCTGGACCGCGGAGAGGAACGCTTGCTCCCAGAGCAGTCCCGCGTTCGGATACATCGCGTCGAACCGCTGCACCTCATTCGTGTGCTGCTCGGCCGCCGCGACGAGCATGCCCTGCATCCCGAGTAGCTTCGCCGCGAAATGCGGCTCGCTGTAGGGCAGCGCGAGGTAAAGGATTCCCTCCGCCGCATCGGGATACTTGAGCAGGGAGAAATGACCAGCCGGCCACTTCTGCTCGACGAAAACGACGAGCAGGATGTCCTCTTCCATCGGGCGCAGCTCGATGCGGTAGCGGCGGCCGGATGACGCACGAAGGATCACGGGCAACCTCGAGGTAGGAAGCACGACGGCGCCGCAGGAGCGTCGACGAGCTCGGCGAAGGGAGGAGGAACGACGGGCGCAAGCGACGTCTCGCCTTCGCCGTCGAGGAACATCAGGATCCGACCGGGCCGAACGACCATGACGAGAACGCTTGAAGCGAGGCGGTAGAGGCCGGCGCGACGAAGGTCGGCGGCGAGCTCGGCGCGCGGCATCACGCACGGCTCCTCGTCGGGGCGGAGCACGAGCACGACCTCGGACCAGCGGGCGCGAGGAACGGAGGCGACCGCCCGCCACGTCGCGGCGCGGTAGGCGTCGAGGGCGGTGCCGTCGAGGTGCTCGAAGCCGGGCGTCACGATGCTCATGACGGCCTCCCCGAGCTCGGCGCTGACAGGCTCAGCGTCGCGGGACGAACCTCCCCAGGGGGTCCTCCAGCAGCGGCGCATCGCGGTCCATCTCGATCGAGCGTTCGAGCTCCTCCATGAAGTCGACGACCTCTTTCGCAATCTCCTTGGCTTCTCGTTGGGAGAGCTGCGCCGAGAGGGTGAACGTCGCGTGCGGCGAGGAGAACGATAGCTTCCGTTCGCGCTGGTTCAGGTCGTTCTTCTCTTCGGGCTTCTTTCTCGCGGTTCGCTTGGGCATGGGGGTCCTGCTCCTTCGATGGGTGAAATGAACGAACGCCCGGATCCGTGAACGCGGACCGGGTGCAGGTGAACGATCGCGCCTGCGAATGAACGCGGCCACGGGATGAAGCGGCTACGTCAGAAGATGACGTCGTCGCGACCGTCCCCACCGTCGAGCTCTTCGTCCGCCGCACGGTCGGCGAGCAGGGCGCGAACATGGGGGGGCGCGTCGTCGATCCCAATGTCGGGCCCGCACTCGAGCGCCACGGCGTACGCCTCACCGCGTTGACGCAGCCAGGCGTCCACGAGCCAGGGGACATCGAGGTCGAGCCCCACGTCCCCGCCAGGGGGCGCCGTGACGTCGATTCGCACAGCACCGGCGTACTCGCGAAGCCGAAAGAGATCGGCGCGCAGCCGGTGGCGGAGCTTGGATGGGGGACCGAACTCCGACCGCATGTCCACGTGCCCAACGGCAGAACCGTCTTCGCGCTTGCAGCCACAGAGGGTGAAGGTTGTGCCGTCGGCGAACTTCCAAAGCATCGTGAGGCCTCAGCGTGCGGTGAGAGGGTTGGGGGTGCAACGAGGGTGATCGCCTGCGCCATGGGGCATGCCGTGGGGCACACGTCACCCGAGAAGCACGTTCTCCGGCTTGAAGTCGCGGCCGCGCACCCGACTTGGATTCCGATCGGGACGAAGAGGCAGCCGAGGACGAGGACGACAAGAGCCACGAGGAGGAGATCGTCGAGATCGTCCTCTTCGCGATTCCGGGGCGGCGCGAACGGACGCGCGGGTGCCCCGCTGCGCGGCTCCCAGGGGCTCATTTCGGTCCTCCAACGCCTTCGCGATCGAGGTAGTCGCCGAAGGAGTTCTGCGCGTCTTCCGGCTTGTAGTGAGTAGTGACTTGGTAGTGAGGGTTTCCACCATCGTCCCCAATCTCACTGCTCACGTACTCGGCTATCCGAGAACTGGCCCCTACAATCTCGCTACTCCCTACGCCGTTTGTCGGTGTTTTCCCTCGTTCTTCGTCCGTCTTGAGCCGCACGCCTCGCCACGCGTCGTTCGGGACGCCGTCGACGCGTACTTTCGTCTCCTGATCGGCGCCCTCGTATCCCGCGTCTTTGGCGATCCGCCGTCGAAGGCGCGAGGCGAACTTGTGCGCACCGACGGGGTGAGCACCGTTCTCGTCGCAGTACGCCTCGTAGCGCTTGCGCAGCACTCGTCGCGCGACCTTTGCCTCCTCGGTCGCGCCGAAGACGCACCACAAGTCGAAGAACTCACGAACGGGGTCCGACTCCTCGCGGTAGGCCGCCGTCGCCTCGCGGACGAGGGGTGGCACGCCGAGACCGCTTGCTTGCCACTCGAGGCAGCCAGCGATCGCCCAGTTGAGAATGCCTGGCAGCTCGGCCAGAAGCTTCTCGGCGAGGTCTGCGTCGCGCTCGGCCTCGGGGATTGTATTCGTCCACGGCACGAGCAGCACGCGTCGCCACACGCCCTCGTCATCGCCGCGGACGCTCGGCTTGTGGTTGCCAGCCAAGAAGAGCTTGTGCGTCGGCGGGAACGTCCAGTTATCCTCACGCATCCGCCGCGCGGTGATTGGGTCGCCACCGGTCAGGTCCTTTACGAGCGCCTCGTCGAACGCCTCGCCCTCCTCGACCTCCGCGCAGGAGACGAAGCGAGCGCCATGCAGCGTCGTGATGTCCGTCGTGTGTTTCTCGCCCTTCGCTTTGAAGAGCATCCCTCGAGGAGCTCGTGCGGCGTAGCTGCCGAAGAGCGCGTGCGCGATGCGGATGAAGGTGCTCTTCCCGTTCGCGCCGTCGCCGAAGAAGAAGCCGAGCACGTGCTCGCGAATCGATCCGGTGAGCGTGTAGCCGACGAGGCGGCGGAGGAACGCGAGGAGTTCCGCGTTGTCTCGCATCGATCGGGCGAGGAAGCGTTCCCAGGTCGGACACTTCGCGCGAGGGTCGAAGATGACCGGCGCTAGCTTCGTGATGAGGTCCTCTGGCCGGTGCGCGCGAGGCTTACCGGTGCGAAGGTCGATCGTCGCGTTCTGGCAGTTCAACAACATCACGTCGACGTCGAGCTCGTGATGGTGGGCGACGACGGAAGGGTCGGCCTTCGCGAGGTCGAGCATCGCGTGGAGACGCGAGGCCGCCTGCGACTTGATGGCCCAGGCGATCGCGCGTTGCGCGGCGGCAAGCTTCTTCGATCGGCCTTCGTCATCTGCTCCGGCCGCCTTGCCGCATCGCTCGAGCGCAGCGACAGCGGCCGCGAACATGGCGCGCGCCGTGTCGGTGGCGAGCGATAGTGCCGTCGACGAGTCTCCGACCGCCCAGCACGTTCCGTTGTAGACGGCGAACTTTCCCCACTCGGGCACGTATCGAAGTCCGGCGCCGTGAAGCTTCACGAGGCGCTCGGAGTTTCCGAGATCCGTGCGTTCGGCCGTCGCGCGCGCCGTGCGTTGCTTCATCACCACGACGTTCGACGTCACGCTGCGACTCCCGCGCGGACCTGGCGCTCGTAGTACTTCCGAAGCATCCGCAGGGCGAAAGACGCGGCGTGCTCACGCGAGCCGGCGAAGATGAAGGGTACGTAGTCGATCGTGAATGCGGCGACGGAGCCGATCACGGACTGCGGCGTCGCATGCGAGCGGTAGGCGTGCCCGAAGACATCCGCCATGTCCGCCTCGACGATGACGGCGGCGAAGTCGTAGCCCCGGAGCTTCTCAAGCTCGCGTACGAAGCGCGGGCGCTCATGCGTGCAGCATGCAACGAAGTCTCCGAGCTCCTTGCGCTCGAGCGCGACGCGCGTCTCGTAGCCGAGGATGGAGTAGTCGCCCGCGGGAAGGCACGCGCGCACGACGTTGACGCCTACGAGATCCCACGGCGTCTGCTCACGCGTGTCCTCGACGACGGTGAAGGCGCGCATCATCGCCGCGAAAGACAGCGGCCGAGAGGCGAGCGTGCAGGGGTTCATGCGGCCTCCGAGGCGCGAACGAAGTCCGCGAAGGTGTCGACGCTGTCCTCGACGTTTGTGTGCGTCAGCTCGACGAGCTCGATGGCGCGGCCGAGCAGCTCACCGAGCTCGCGCTCCGCGTCGTCGAAGCGCGCGACGAGTGCATCGCGCCGCACCGCCGCTTCGATGGACGGCCCGAGGCGCGCGAAAGCGGTCTCGCGATCGTCCCACGTCTCGATCAGGTAGCGAATGAGCTCCGGCCACATGTACCCGGGATGGCGAGCGCGCAGGTAGTTGCACAATACCCGCATGCCCTCGAGCCCGAGCGGTGCGCCGACGGCGGCGATTGCGTCGACGACGGCGCGGAGCTCGGCGTGGCGTGGCCGGTGCGAGCCGGGGAGCTCGATGCCGAGGAGGACGCGGGCGACCTTGTGGCAGGCGAAGGCGTGGAGGAAGAGAGGGACCTCGTCCTCACGGATGCCGAGGAGTTCGTGGAGCTTCATCGGGTGCCTCCCGCTGATCGCTTGCGCCCGATCGAGGCCAGCACCGCGTCTGCAGAGTCGAGCTCGTCCTCGACGACGCGCAGCACGGGCGCCTCGCTACCTTCGGTCTCGAGGAGCTCGAGCAGATCGCGTGGCTCAATGCCGACGATCTTCGTCCCCGGCACCACCCGACGGACAGCGGGATGACGGAGCAGCAGCTCGCGAAGACGGCGCTCGTCGATGCCCAC
>CAXSGV010000342.1:385-7812 GCA_964236615.1 uncultured Polyangiaceae bacterium | reverse complement strand
GTTTCTACCTCGTAGCCACACCAAACCATGGACCGTCCACCGTCCCAGCCTCGCGTGTTTCTACCTCGTAGCCACACCAAACCATGGACCGTCCACCGTCCCAGCCTCGCGTGTTTCTACCTCGTAGCCACACCAAACCATGGACCGTCCACCGTCCCAGCCTCGCGACTCACGTCCCCCGTGGCCATCAAACCATGGACCGTCCAGCGTCCCAGCCTCGCGGCTCACGTCCCCCGTGGCCAGCAAACCTCAGGGGACGGTCAGCGTCGCCTGCAGGTACGCGAGGTGCGAAAAGCGCGCAGGCGCGTAGGTGCCGTCGCCGCGGTTGAAGCCGCGCGCTTGGCCTGCCGCCGCGGTGCGGGCGCCGTCGCCGAGCAACAGAGTCGACCAGCCGGCGCGTAGATCGAGCGGCACCCAGGGCTGCCACGCGAACACGACGTCGAGCTCGTGGCCGAGATCTTTTTCGTCGTTCGCGTTCGGGCGTGCGACCGGTGCGAGGTACGCGTTGAGCCATTCACCACGGCCGTTGGCGAGGGTCGCGTAGCGGTATTCGAAGCCGAGCTGCGTGTCGGTCCAAGGGACGAGCGATAGCTTGCCGCCGATATCCATCAGGTTCGACCACGAGAAGAGATCCATCGCGCCGTGGTGAAGGTGCACGTCGGGGAGGATGGGATCGAACTGCGTGTACGTGCTGCCCGTGCCGTCGTCGCCCGACGCGTACGACGCGAGCGCGGTGAGCGTCGGCGACATCACCACCGTGTCGAAGGTGCGACCGACGCGGCCCGCAAAGGCGTAGGCAGAGCGATCGAGGCCGCCCGGCGCGAGCGATGCTGCGGTGCCGTGTTGGTAGGCGCCTTCGACGCTGTACTTCCAGCCGCGGCCATCGCCCGACGCGCGCAGCGACGTCGTGAACGTCTCGCCGGAGGCACGCGCGGTTTCGAAGCGCGACGCGCCGAGGCCGTCACGCGCGACGCGGAGAAGCTCGGTGAGCTCGAGCTTGAGGAGCGGATCGAGTGGCCAGGCCGCGGTCACGCCGTAGAGCTGCGTGCCGGTGATCTCGGGACCGAAGCGGTTGGCGAAGGCGGGGCTCGAGGGCTGCGAAAGATTGAGCAGCGACGCTAGCGCCTCGATCTCGAAGGGGCCCAGCGCGAGGTGACCGCGCACGGCGTCGAGCGAGCGCGCAATCGGATGCCAGTCGGCGTTGCCGATCAGACGGCCGTCGCCCCACGTGACCGCTTGCCTTCCGATACGGATCCACGACGGACGCGCAGCGCTCGTGCGCGCTTCGGCCCACGCTTCGTAAGCGCCGAACTGGCCGAAGCCGCCGTCGCCCGCGGAGAACCGATCGCCCCACGCGTGCGAGTCCTGCAGCGTGACTTGCGCGCGAAGGGCGCCGCGCTCGGCGCCGAGGCCGAGGCGTGTGCGCTCGAAGACGAGGTACGCGTTGCGGATGCGCGGGTTGTCGTTGCCCGCGAGATCGCGACCGCCCATCTCGACCGGATCGTGACGGTGCTCGCCGCGCGTCCGGATCTGCAGCGTCGGGGCGATCTGCCAGTCACCGAGCGGGATGGTTTCGGGCGCGGCCGGCGGCGACTGCGCCTCGGCGTCCACGGCGGTGAGAAGGAGGCCGACGGCGAGGGCCTGGCAGAGAAACCCTCCGAATCTCGTCCGGCAGCGCACGGCGCGACGCTACCACGAGTCATCCGCCTTGCGTGATGGCCTCGGCAGCAAGCGTTTTCGCGCGGCCGAGGAGCGCGTCGCGGTTGTTGAGGTCGGGATCATTCGTGACCTCTTCGAGCAGCTCCGTGAGGATCTTCCCGAGGATGGGGCCCGGCTTGAGACCGAGCTCCTTCATCAGATCGCTGCCGTTGATCGCAAGGTCGCGCGTCGACAGCGCGGTCCCCGCGGCGAGCACCTTGGCGACGTGGGCTTGAAGGAGCGCGAGCGCTTCGAGATCGGCTGTGCAATCGCGCCCCTTGCCGCGCACGTCGGCCTCGTTGAGGCGGTAGAGATCTTCGACGCGATCCATGCCGACGCGGCGGATCCAGCGGCGCACCGTGGAGTCGCTCCACTCCGCCGTGTAGTGGAACAAGTGGTGGCGCACGAGCGCGGTGATGCGCGCCCGCTCTTCGTTCGAGAACTTGAGACGCGTGCAGATCGGATCGGCGATCTCCGCGCCGATTCGCTCGTGATCGTAGAAGGTCCAGTCGTTCGTCTTGTCGCTGAAGGCGCGCGACTGCGGCTTGCCGACGTCGTGGAGCATCGCGGCGATGCGAAGGATGGGATCGCCGACGCACGCGTCGAGGCACTCCATACCGTGCTTCCACACGTCGTACTCGTGCCACTTGTTCTGCTCGAGCCCCACGCCGAGGAGGAGCTCGGGGCACGTGATCGCGAGGATGCCCGTCGAGCGCATCACCTCGAAGGCCCGCGATGGCTTCTTCGCCTTCATCGCCTTCACCCACTCGTCGCGCACGCGCTCCTGGCTCACCTTGCGGAACGTGTCGAGCGTCGGTGAAATCGCGCGCTCGGTCGCGGGATCGAGCGTGACCTCGAGGGTCGCGACGAAGCGCGCAGCGCGCAGCACGCGAAGTCCATCCTCGGAGAACCGCTCTTCCGGAACACCGACGGCGCGAAGAACACGCGCAGCGAGATCCTTCTGCCCGTCGAACGGGTCGACGACCTGTCCATTCGTGGGATCGATCGCGATCGCGTTCATCGTGAAGTCGCGGCGCGCGAGGTCCTTCACGATGTCGTCGACGAAGCTGACCTCGTCGGGTCGTCGCCCGTCGGAGTACGCCGCTTCGCCGCGGAGCGTGGTGACCTCGTAGCCGCGGCCCTTCACCATCACGGTGACGGTGCCGTGCTGGATGCCCGTCGGGATCACGCGAGGAAAGATCTTCACGACCTCTTCGGGCAAAGCGTCGGTCGCGATGTCCCAGTCGGAGACCTCGCGTCCGAGGAGCAGATCGCGCACGCAGCCGCCCACCACCCAGCCGCGTTTGCCCTTCTCGGCGAGGCGCGCGCAGAGCGCGATCACCTCCGGTTCGATTTGCCCGAGGAGCGCTGTGGTTGCCATCCCCAGTAGTATCCTCCGCCGAATGCTGGATTTCACCGAAGAAGAGCGCATGGCCCAGCAAGCCATCCGAAGCTTTTGCACGCAGCATCTCGAGCCGAAGGTCCTCGCAATGGAGGCGGGCGAGCTCTCCGTCTACCCGACCATGCGCGAGATGGCGGCGACCTTCGGCATTCCCGACATGGCGCGCGCCATGTTCGCGAAGGCGAAAGAGCGTGGTGAAGGCGGCGGGCTCTCGAAGGGCATCGGGAAGAACGCCGGCATGATGGCGATTCTCTCGATGGAGCTTTCGCGCGTGTGCCCCGGCTTCGCGCTCGCGTTCGGCGCGACGCTCGGGCTCTTCGCCGGCGGCGTGATGGCGCGTGGCACGCTCGAGCAAAAGGAGCGCTGGGCGCTGCCGGTCCTCACGATGGACAAGATCGGCGCATGGGGTCTCACCGAGCCCGGCGCCGGAAGTGACGCCTTCGGGTCGATGAAGACGCACGCCAAGAAGGCCGACGGCGGCTGGCGGATCTCGGGCAGCAAGACGTTCATCACGAACGCGCCGTTCGCCGACGTCTTCCTCATCTACGCGCGGCTCGTCGGCGACGGCTTCGCGCCGGGCGACGTGCGCGCCTTCATCGTGGAGCGTACCGACAAAGGCCTCACCTCCGGCCCGCCCATGAAGAAGATGGGCATGCACTCGTCACCGACGGGCGAGGTCTTTCTCGACGACGTCTTCGTGCCGGACGATCGCCTCCTCGGCGGCGAAGCGACGGAGAACGCGCGCACCGCGGCCAAGAGCTCGCTCAACCAGGAGCGCTTCGGCATGACGCCCATGTGCCTCGGCATGGTCGATCGCTGCCTCGAAGAGGCCATCAAGTACGCCAAGCAGCGCGAGCAGTGGGGCAAGCCCATCGCCACGTTCCAGCTCGTGCAGGAGAAGATCGCGCGCATCTACACCGCGCGCACGCTCATGCAGGCGATGCTCATGCGGCAGCTCGAAGCGGAGAAGCAAAACTTCCCGCTGACGGGTAAAGAGGCGAGCGCCACCAAGTTGTATTGTGCACGGATGACGACCGAGTGCGCGCTCGAGGCGGTGCAGATCATGGGCGGCGCAGGCTACATGACCGGCAGCGTCGTCGAGATGATGGCGCGCGACGCGAAGCTCTTCCAGATCGGCGGCGGCACCGACGAGATCCAGATCCTCCGTATCGCGCGCGAGCTGCTCGAGGCTTGACCGGCGGTGCGCCGCGCCGTCATCCTGAAGGCATGAAGCGCATTCACTCGGTCGTTACCCTCGGGCTCACTCTCGTCGCCGCGGGCGCGCTCGTGCACTGCGGCACGACGGAGGAGGACGACGTCGGGTACCCATCCACGGGCTATTACCCGGACGCGAGCGCGTACGACGGCGGAACGTCCACGCACACGGACGGGGCCGCGGCCGACGGGCCCAGCAGCTGCCTCTCGATCGACTACAGCCAAGCGCGCTCGTGCGTGGTCGTGCTCGACGCCGGCCCCGACGCCGACGTCGACGCGGGTGACGCGGGAAGCCGCTCGAATACGAAGGCGTGCAAGACGAGCTTCGATTGCGCTGGCATCTGCTGCAGCTGCCCCGCGAAGGACGCCGGCGCCGACGCAGCTCCCGCCGAGGCAGGCCCAACTGACACCTTCACCGCCTACGCGTGCGCGTGCGGCGTGTGTCAGGTCGATCCGAGCATGTGCGCGAAGATGGCCGCGGGCGATCCGACGCTCTGCCCCTGACCGGCGCGTTGACGGGCGCGCACAAAAGCAAACCGCCGCTCGATCCGGGGACCGAGCGGCGTCGCGTGTTTCGAAGCGTTCAGCGAATCACTGAACCGTGATCTTCACCTTGCTCGGGAAGTACTTGTTGTCGAGCTCGCCGTCGACGACGCGGAGCGCGTCCTGGCCCCACTCGTACCCGTAACCGGTGAACTGCGAAGCCTTGAGGATGTCCGTGTAGCTCGACTGCTTGCCGTTGATGATCGAGCCGACGAAGCGACCCATCGCCGGTCCCGAGCCGTTGACCCAGCTCTCGAGGCCGTTCGTGACGAGGTCGAGGTTCTGCGTGCCGCCCTCCTTCAACGGGACGTAGTCCTTCTCGTAGTAGTTGTACGAGACGCAGCCGTTGATGAACATGATCTGGTAGCTCGCGGGGAAGTCGCCGGCCGTGAAGCGGCTGGGATCGAGCGGGCCGTACCCGATGTACGAGTGGCCGTTGTAGACGAAGATGTCGCTGTTCTTGATTGCGCGCTTATGGGGAGTCGAGTCGCTCTCGGCCTCGAGGTACGTGTTGAGCTCGATGACGACTTGCTTGGTCTCGCCGCTGCCGATCGTGACGTTGACCGGCGCTTCGAAGGTGACCCAGTGGTGCGCGAGCTTCTTGCCCGCCGCGACGCGGAGCTCGTGCTGCTCGGCGTATTGGATGCCGTCGGGGAAGCCCGTGTGATCGAGCTCCCACTTCATGATGTCCATGATGCCGCCCGGGGCTTTGTAGGTCTTGCCGCTGGCCGTCGTGAACGTGGTGAGGTCCTCGGCCGGCTCCGTCTTCACGAGCTTGAACTCGGGGCGGTCCTGGAAGATCTCGCGGAGACCTTCGAAGTACATCGGGTAGCCGTAGTCGTCGATCGACTCCTTCTTCTCGCCCGCGGCCCAATCGGCCATCTTGCCGTTGACCATGCTGATGACGAGACGGCCCGGCTTCACGCCGCCGGCGTCGAGGCGATCGTACTCGGGGTACGAGGCACTCCCGTTGTTGCGTGCACGCGTGAGGCTCAGCGTCATGGGGACATAGAGGCGATTGACCTCCGAGAGAGCCACCTTCGTGTTGTCGTTGCCAAGCTTCGCGCGGTCCGTGTCGATTGTCTTCTGCTCGGCCGTGATGGCCGACTGACATGACGAGAGGGACGGGTTGAAGACGTACCAAATCGAGCCTTGAAATTCGCGATCGTGCTCGCCGTTCTCCGTGCACTCCTTGAGGATTCGTTCGGACTGGTTCTGGTAGGCGCCGGCGAGCACGGCGAGCGTGACGCCCGAGCGTGAGGCCATCGGCTTCGGGACGAGCGCGGTGTCGGTGTAGCGGTACTTGACGCGCATCATCGCCGTACCGACATCGCCGGGCTTCGACGTGTCGATCACCTTCACTTGCGACTTCACGAACGTCGAGGGGTCGACGTCCTTCAGCTCGCGGCTGTTGACGCCGATGTCCGCGGTGCGGAGCGCGCCGAACGCCGACTGGTTCTGGTGCTTGATCGCGGAGAGGATCTCGTAGTCCTGCGCGTTCGCGCTGACGTAGACGTAAGCGTCGAACTTCAGCGTGCGGGCCCGAGCCGTGAGGCTCGTGAGCGCGTCCTCCGTCGTGTCGTCGTCACTGCCTGCGTCGCTGGCAGCGGAGCACGCCATCGTGGTGGCGCAGAGGAGAAGGGCCGGGAGCGCGAGGTGGCGAAGTTTCGTCATGGTGACTCCGCTCCAAGCAGGAAGGATGCCGTCCCACATGTAGGCGTGTTTCGGGACGTTTGCCTACATGGCCCGCGGGATTTGGGTGGGGGGAAAGGCCGCAATGGATCGGGGAAGATCCAAATGTGGTGACCAGAGTATCCACCTCGACCCACATGTAGGCGAGCTTCCGGGCGAGGGTAAGAAGACGGGCTCGGGCACGGGCTCGGGCACGGGCACGGGCTCGGGCTTGGTGGAGAAACCGGGCGGGTGGCCCTAGGGTTTCGGGATGAGCGTTGGGTTTCGCGAGGCTTCGGCGGTCGATGGCGCCGACGGTGTGTTTTGGGCGGACGTGCCGGATCGGTGGCAGCAGGGGCGCGGTGCGTTTGGCGGGCTCGTGCTCGCGATGCTCGCGCGTGCGATGGAGCGGACCGAGGTCGATACGGCGCGGCGGTTGCGATCGCTGTCGGGCGAGCTCTGCGCGCCGCTCCTGCCGGGCCGCGCTGACATCACGGTGGCGACGCTTCGCCGCGGGCGAGGGGTGACGTACCTCGAGTCGCGCGTCGTTCAAGAAGGCGGCGTTGCTGCACGTGCAAGCGGTGCATTCGCCTTGGCGCGTGGACCTTCGATCGCGTTTCGTGGAGGGCGCGCCGCGCCCGAGATTGCACCTTGGAAGGACGTGCCAGTCGTTCCGATCGCGCCGCCGCTCGGGCCTGTGTTCGCCGCGCACTACGAGTACCGATCGACGGGACCCCTCCCCTTCAGCGGCGCCGCTGCGCCCGTCACCGCTGGATGGGTGCGCGAGCAGAATCCTCCAGCAGGCGCACGCCTCGATGCAGCCGCGGTCGTCGCCCTCCTCGATTCATGGTGGCCGGCGCTCTTCTCCATCGACGACACCCCGCGTCCCATCGGCGGT
>CAXSGV010000342.1:0-375 GCA_964236615.1 uncultured Polyangiaceae bacterium | reverse complement strand
GATGGAGCTCGTGCCCGATCCCACGGGGATCCCGGCTGACGAGCCGCTCTTGTTCGCAGGGCGTGTCGAGTCGCTGCACGAGGGGTTCTTCGCCGAGACGCGCGAGCTCTGGCGGCGCACGAAGGACGGGACGACGCTCGTCGGATTGAACCACCAGACGTTCGCCATCCTCGCCTGATTGCGGCTGCGATACCCTCCGGCCCATGATGCAAGGTCCGGCGTTGGGTTCGCGTGTCCAGGTCTCCTGGACCGATGGTCGCATGTATCCTGCAACTGTCTGTGCGTTCGCACAGGGGCTCATCCAGATCCGATGGGACGCGGGTGGCGCGCCCGCGTGGGTGCCGATTGCGAACGTGCGCGCCGCCGCGCCGCAGC
>CAXSGV010000341.1:4276-7817 GCA_964236615.1 uncultured Polyangiaceae bacterium | reverse complement strand
TTTTTGGCATCCCGGTGGAGCCCGACGTGTAGATGACGTAGACGAGCGAGTCCCGACGATGGACCGCCACCGGCGGCACGATGGGCCCCTCGGGCGCAGCAAGGTGATCGAGCTCGATGTACGACGGCGACGCGCCTCGACGTTCGGCAAAGCCGAGGACGTGGCGGCACCCACTGTCGGCCACCATGAACGCGCGGCGCTCGGCGGGCGCGCCTGGATCGAGCGGCACATAAGCGCCACCGGCGAGGACCACGCCGAGGATCGCCGCGATCACCTCGGGCCGCTGATCGACGACAATGCCGACGCGATCGTCGCGGCCGATCGACTCGGCACGCAGTCGATGGGCTACCGCGTTCGCGCGCGCGAATAGCTCGGCGTAGGTCCACGTCGTGTCGCGCCAGGAAATCGCGGGAAGCGCCGCATGTGCCGAAGCGGCGCGCAGGAGGCGCTCGACGACGGTGTCGTTCGCAGGCGCGAGCACGGGACCGCGCGACGCCGCTTCGAGCACACTCCGCTGTTCGGCCGTGACGCGATCGAGCTCGGCTACGCGCGCGCTCCGTGACGTGGTCGCGCGCTCGAGCACCGTGCGAAAGCGCTCGCCCAGGCGGCGCATGCGGCTCGCGTCGAAGACGTTGGAGGCGTACCGAAAGTGCACGTCGTACCGCGCGCCAATCTTCGCGAGCGAGACCATGATGTCGTACGGCACCTCGCCCGACTCGATGATGACGGGCTCGAGCTGCAAGCCGGGAGGGTGCGCGTCGAGCGACTCCTGGTTGTCGAGAACGAAGAGCGTCTGAAAGACGGGCATGTGGCTCGTCGCGCGCTCGACCTCGAGCTCCTCGACGACGCGATCGAACGGGGTCGTCTGGTTCGATTGCGCGTCGAGCACGCGCTCACGTACCGAGCGCACGACCTCGGCGAAGGTCGCCCGTCGCGGCGCCTGCACGCGAAGGGCGAGCGTGTTCGCGAAGAAGCCGACGATGTGCTCGAACTCGCTGCGCGTTCGACCGGCGATGACGGAGCCAATGACGATCTCTTCTTGGCCTGCTTCGCTGCAGAGGAGAATCGCGTAGGCCGACAAGAGGACGACAAACGGGGTCGTCTCGAGGCCGCGTGCGAGCGCGTCGATCGACCCGGACAACGCCTCACCCAGTGAAAAATGCAGGGTGGCGCCGGCCGGCGATGCATCTTTGGAGCGCGTTCGATCCGGGTGCAGCTCGAGCACCGGCAACGTCGGCGCAAGCGCGCTCTTCCAGTAGGCAAGCTCTCGCGCGCACTCGGGCGTTGCCATCCACTCGCGTTGCCATTCGCTGAAATCGAGGAAGGCGAGCTCGTGCTCCGGCAGGCCCGCGTCGGCGCCAATGACTTGCGCGGCGTAAAGAGTCCAGAGCTCGCGCGACAAGAGCGCCAGCGACCACCCGTCGCAGATCGCGTGGTGGAAGGACAGAACGAGCGTCCACGCATCGTCGGCTTCACGCGCGACGCCCACGCGAAAGAGCGGGGCCTGGTCGAGGCGGAACGATCGCTGGGCGAGCGTTTCGGCGAACCCCAATGCAGCCGCGCGTGGATCCGAGGCGCCGCGCAGATCCTCGGTCACGATCTCGAGCGTCGCCTCGTCGCTCACGATCTGTACGACGTCGTCGCCGTCGGGCTCGATCCGCGTGCGCAGGATTTCGTGCCGCGTCACGAGATCGTTCAGCGCCGCACGCCACGCGCGCTCGTCGAATTCACCGCGGGCGCGGAACGCGACGGGCACGTTGTACGCGTTGCCGCCCGGCGCGTATTGCTCGAGAAACCACAGGCGCTTCTGCGAAAAAGACGCGGGAAATACGAGCTCTTCGGGTCCTTCTGCGCTCATGCGAGGACCGAAGACCCTAGCGCAAGGCGTGTCGCCACGGAATGCCGATGGTGTTACGGCTGCGTCGGCGCGCGCATGGCAAGACGAGTCGGCTTGTGCTGAAGACCAAGGGGGGCCGCACGCTCCTTCGCCTGTGGGTTGCGCTCGTCGTGTCGCAAATTGGCACGAACGTTTCTGCGTTCGGCATGGGCGTCTGGCTCTACGAACGAACGCATTCCGCGTCCTTTTTTGCGTTACTTCCGTTCGCGACCGCACTCCCCTCGGTGGTCCTCTCGCCGTTCATCGGCCACGCGGTCGATCGCTTCGGACGCCTTCGCCTGATGTTGTTGGCCGACACGGCGAGCGCTGTGGTCGTCGGCGTGCTCGCTCTGCTCGCGCATACGAATCACCTGGGTATCGCGTCCATGGTCCTAGGCGCGGGGACTCTCGGCATCTTCGCGGCGGCCCACACGGGTGCGCTAGACGTTTCGGTCCCGCACCTCGTCGAGCGCGAGCACCTCTCGCGCGCCAACGCGCTTCTCGGCGTCGCGCGAACCGTCCCGATCGTCGCGCCCCTCATCGCGGTGGCGGTGTTCGCGACGTACGGGCTCACGGCACTCCTCGTCATCGATCTTGGGACGTTCGTCTTCTCGGTGCTGGTCGTCATCGGCTCCCACGTTCCCTCGCCACCGAGCGATCGACGACCGCTCGAGATTGGCGCGGGGTTTCGCAGGCTTCGCGAGGAGCCCGGGCTTTGCGCGCTTCTCGTCTTCATCTGCATCTTGAACGTCGGAATGGGCGCGATCGAAGTCTTGCTCACGCCACTCGTGCTCTCGCGGTACTCGGTGTCCTTTCTCGGCACGGTCATGATCGTCAGCGGCCTCGGCGGGCTCGCGGGAGGCGCGCTCGCTGGGGTCGTCACCTCCAAGCGCGAGGTCCGCACGATCGCGGTGCTCGGAGGTCTCTCGGGTGTCGCGATCGCGGTCGGCACCGCGGTCGATAGACCGATCGCGCTCCTGGTCGGCGCCTCGGTGTACATGGCCTGTTACGTCCTCATCGGCGCGCTCAGTCAGACGATCTGGCAGGCGCGCATCGCACCCGAGTGGCAGGGTCGCGTCTTCCTTGCGCGCTTTGCGGTGACGTCGTCGGTGGTCCCGTTCGCGCAGATGGCCTCCGGTCCCGCGATCGATCGTCTCGAGCATGCGGTGCACGCCGGTGGCCGGATCGAAGCGTGGACCGTCGCGCTCTTCGGTGCCGGCGAAGGTCGCGCGCCCGCCCTCATCGCCCTCGCGCTCGGCGTCGTCTCCGTCGCCGGTGCATGCTGGCTCGTTCGCTCGCGCCCCGCGCGCGAGCTCGAGTCGGCGAACGCGCTCCCCTGAGTGAGCTCGAGGGGCGCGGGCCTGCGTGGGTGGCAGGCGCCGCGACTCAGGTCGCCGGCTTTTTGCGTCGAGCGGCCGAGCGGTCGACGCGCGCAATGGCCTTCGTCGGCTCGGCGAGCACCGCGACGCTTTCGAGGACGCGAGCGAGCCCTTCGAGCGTGGGGTTCTCGTAGAGCGCGCGCAGCTCGAGCTTCTTCGCGTGAAGACTCTCGACGCGGGCGACGAGCTGCATGGCGAGGACGAGCGAGGCGATGCCCGTGATCGCGTCGCCCGCGAGCAGCAGCCCGATCTCGACGACGGCGACCACCGCGAGGACCCCGAGGAA
>CAXSGV010000341.1:0-4266 GCA_964236615.1 uncultured Polyangiaceae bacterium | reverse complement strand
AAAATTCGCTGTCGAGGCCGACCGCGGGCACCCCTAGGATTTCTTGCCAGAGACTCGCCAGCAAGCGCTCGGTGTCCGTGACAGGCGGGCGAAGCACTTCGATCGAAGGCTCGGGCGGCGGTGGCAACGCGCGGCGATCGATCTTGCCGGTGGGCGTCACGGGCATCGCCTTCAGGACGACGACGACGCCGGGCACCATGAACGGCGGCAGTGCCTTTCGGACGAACGCGCGGACGGCGTCGCGATCGCACGCACCCGTCACGTAGGCGACGAGCCGCTCGGGCCCCGTGCCGCGCGCGACGATCACGACGGCTTCGCGCACGTCTGGGTGTTGTGCGAGCACGCGTTCGACCTCGCTGAGGTGGACGCGGAAGCCACGAAATTTCACCTGATCGTCGTCGCGGCCGAGGATCTCGAACGTCCCCGACGCGCGGAGGCGACCCTTGTCGCCCGTCTTGTACATGCGGCTCCCCGCGCTCGTGGCGAAGGGATCGGGGAGGAAGCGCGCCGCGGTCGTGTGCGGATCTTTCTCGTACCCGCTGGCAAGCGAGAGCCCGCCAACCCAGAGGTCACCGGTGACGCCGACGGGTACGGAGCGAAGCTCGGCGTCGAGCACGTAGATGCGCGCGCTGCCGATCGCCTTGCCAATCGGGACGTCGCCGCGCTCACGCCACGGGAGACGCGACAGGTTGGCGGAGGTCACGACGACCGTCGTCTCGGTGGGGCCGTAGTCGTTGTAGAGCTCGATGCCCTTGCCTCGGACGAGGTCCAGAAATTCGCACGCGGTTGCGGCCGGCATCGCTTCGCCGCCCACGTTCATGACGCGCGTCGATGTTGGCAGCGTGACGCCATCGGTCATCTCGCGTGTGAGCTGCGCCCAGAACGCGGTCGGAAGCCCGCAGCAGGTAACGCCGAGATCGCCGGCAAAAGCGGCGTAGGCACGGCCGCTCGAGAGGTCCTCGTCCGACGGGATGGCGATCGATCCGCCGGTGGCGAGAAACGGATAGATGTCCCAGGCGCTCGCATCGAACGCGAGCGACGAGACGACTGCGGCGCGATCGCGCGGACCGAGCGAATAAAGCTCGGCTGTCGCTGTCGCCCAGCTCGCCAGCGCGCGGTGGGAGATGACGACGCCTTTGGGCTCGCCGGTAGTGCCCGAAGTGAAGAGCACGTAAGCGGCCTGCTCAGGATGAATCGGCGGATTTACGGTGGCAGGTGGGCCTGCGGTCTCGACGGCGGCGGCGGCGGGGTCGGCGAGGCGGACGAGCGTGGTGCCTTCGAGGGAGCTCCACCCCGATGCGGCGTCGCCGCTCGCCAGCACGAAGCGCACCTCGCAAAGGCGTAGCGCGTAGGCGAGGCGCTCCTCGGGAAAGGCCGGATCGAGCGGCACGTAAGCCGCGCCTGCCGCGAGCGTCGCAAGAAAGGCGACGATGGCGTCGAGGCGATCGGTGATGACGACGCCGACGCGCTCGCCCGGGCGAGCTCCGAGCTCTCGAAGACGCGCCGCGGTTCCCAGGACGATGCGCCAGACGTCGGCGTACGACAGGACGCGCGTGCGGCTCACGAGCAGAGGGCTGTCGGGGGTTTCTCGTGCGAAGAACGCGAGTTGCTCGAGCACGAGCGGCGCCGGTCGCGTGAGCGCGGGCTCGTGCGCGAGGGCGGCCACGCGTGCGTGGTCTGCCGGAACGGGGGGTGAGCTCGCCACGCGCGCCGAGGGGTCGGCCGCCATCGCCTCGAGCGTCGCGACGAGGTGCGCGCCGAGCTGCACGATCGTGGAGGCGTCGAAGAGATCGGTCGAGTACTCGAACGTCACGCGAAGGCCTCCGCCCGGCGCGGGCAAGACGCCAACGCTGAGATCGAACTTCGCGGTCTTCGTGTCGACGGTGCGCGGGGTGAACTGCAGGCCCGCGGTCTCGAGCTCCATCTCCGGAGCCTCGTCGAACGAGTACAGGACCTGGACGACGCCCGGCCGACGGAGATCGCGCTCGGCATCCACGCGGGCGACGAGCTCCTCGAACGGATAGTCCTGATGCTCGAGCGCTTCGAGCGTGACCGACGCGACGTCCTTGAGGAGCGACGCGAACGTCGTCTCGCGCGCCATGGTCATGACGAGTGGAACGGTGTTCACGAAACAGCCGACGGCGCTCGCGCTCCCCGGGCCTTCGCGGTTTGCGACCGGTGTGCCGAGAATGAAGCGGCTCCGGGCGGTGTAGCGCGCGACGGTCGCGGCGAACGCGGCCAGCACGGTCACGAACTCGGTTGCGTGGAAGCGTTTGCCGACAGCCCAGAGGGCGTCGCGCAGAGCCGCCGGAACCTCGAGGATCTCTTCGGCACCTCGGAATCCGCTGAGCTCTCGACGGCGACGATCGGACGGAAGCTCGAGAGGCGCCACGCCCGCGGCTCGTGCGACGAACACCTCGAGGTTCTGCGCGCGCACGGCCGCCCGGCTCGGTGACGCAGACCAGCGGGCGTAACGGGAAAATGGCGCGGCGTCGGGCAGGTCGAGCGTGGAGCCTGCCGCGAGCGCCGCGTAGTGCGCCGAGATCTCCTCGATGAGAATGCGGAGCGACCACCCGTCCGAGACGAGGTGGTGCATCGAGAGCGCAAAGGCATGGTGCGCATCACCGAGCGTGAAGATCGCGGCGCGCGCGAGCGGGGCTCGTGCGATCGCGAAGGGGCGCTTCGCCAGCTCGCCGAGGACATCGTCGATGGAAGGCGGGCTCTCGCCGCGAAGATCGCGGAGCTCGAGCGGAATCGAGCCTTCGCCAGCGACGACCGCGTGCGCCTGCGCGCCCTGCATTTCGAACGACGTGCGAAACGCCTCGTGACGACGAGCAACGTGCGCGAGCGCGGCGGCAAGATGCTTCGTGTCGAGCGAGCCGCGTATCTCGACGTAGCCCGCGATGTTGTAGAGGGGCGTGTCGCCGCTGAGCGCGTCGAGCACCATCAGGCGCCGCTGCGCGTGCGTGACGAGGTAGCCGTGGTCGGCCCCCGCCGGCGTGCTGTCCGTCTCGGCGTCGTCCGCGTCGTCCGCGCCTGCAGAAGACTTGGTGAGCTTCGCCGCAAGCTCGAGGACCGACCCGGCCTCGAACAGGCTACGCACCGAGACGTCTGCGCCGAGCCGCGCGCGCAGCCGCGACATGAAGCGCATCGCCAGCAGCGAGTCGCCGCCCAGATCGAAGAACGACTGCGAAGGATCGATATCGCTCACCCCGAGCAGGCTCGAGAGCTCCTCGACGACGGCGCGCGCGGTGTCGTCGAGCGCCACTGTCGTCGCGGCGTCGCGCCGTACCATCGGGAGCGCGACGCGCGCGAGCGCTGCGTGGTCGATCTTTCCTTGTGCCGTCAGCGGGAGCTTATCGAGGCTCACGAACACGTCCGGCCGCATGTGAACGGGGAGCCGCTCGGTGACGACAGCGCGCAACATCGCGGTGTCGAGCGGTGCGGCGGAAGTGGAGACGACGTACGCGACGAGCGACTTCGAGCCGGCGGTGCGCTCACGCACGCCGACGACGATCTGCGCGACCGAGGGTGTCGAAGCGAGCACGCGCTCGATCTCGCCGAGCTCGACGCGGTAGCCGCGAAGCTTCACTTGCCGGTCGGAGCGCCCAGCAAAAACAAGCGCGCCGTCACTACGCCAGCGGCCGCGATCGCCGGTGCGGTACATGCGACCGGTGCCGTCGGCCGCAGGAACGAATGCGGACGCGGTGGTCGCGAGAAACCCGTCGTAACCACACGCGATACCACTTCCAACAATCATGATCTCACCGACTACGCCCGGGGGAACACGGCGCAGCGCAGTGTCGACGACCAGCACACGGTAGCCGTCGCAGGGCTCGCCGATCGGTGCCTCGTCGATCGTGGACCAGTCTTCGCTCTTCCACGCGGTCGCGTTCAGACAGGCCTCGGTAGGGCCGTAGTAGTTCACGAAGCGGCGCACACGGGCGCGCGCGGTGGCGAGCTCGAGGACGTCCTTCGAGAGAACGTCGCCACCCGTCGACAAAACGACGAGCGACAGCGGATGATCGGACGCGAGTAGAAACTCGCGAACGAACGACGGCACGGAGTCGACGACGTCGATGCGGTGCTCTTCGACGTAGCGTCGCAGGAGAGCCGGGTCGAGCACGGTGTCGCGCGAGGGGAAATAGAGCGTGTCGCCGCGCACGATGGGGAGAAACACCTGGTGCACGCTGACGTCGACCGCGGGCGAGACGAGGAACATGTGCCGCAGCGACGGCAGATCGGAGAAGAAGCGTGTGAGCCAGG
>CAXSGV010000340.1:1741-7818 GCA_964236615.1 uncultured Polyangiaceae bacterium | reverse complement strand
GCTACCTTCCGTCGATGTTCCGCGATCTCAATGGGCTCGCGATCTGGATGGCGTACTCGTCTTTCTTCAGTGAGCTGACGGGTGAGGCCATCACCGATCACTACGGCAAGCTGTTCGCCCGTGCGGGCTGAAGGCTGACGAGGGAATCGAGACATGGGCGCAGTCACAGTCTCGGAGTCGGTGAACCTTGCTGTGACGCCCGCCGAAGTCTGGCCGTTCTTGAGCGAGACCGATCGCATCAACCGCTGGCTCGGCCTTCCACCGGTGCGCCCGCGACCCGTCACCGAGGGCGCACACTCGGCCGCGCGCTTCATCATCGACACCAAGTCAGCGGGGCTCCCGACGTCCTACGAAGAGTTCCCCTTCGAGTGGATCAGCGAGCGCGAGTTCAAGGTCTTCCGCAAGATGATCGGCGGACCGTTCGAGTCCCTGTCGGTCGGCTTCAAGCTCGACGCCATCAAAGGCGGCGGTAAGCCGCAAGGCGAAGGGACGACCGAACCAGGTGACGGCACGCGCGTGAACGTCGTGCTGTCGGTCGTGCCGCGTACTCCGCTCGCGCGCCCTCTCGCGTGGCTCGCGCTGCGCCGCACCGCGCAGAAGATGTTGCGGCTCGCCGAGGACGTCGAAGCGCACGTCAAGAATGCCGCGCCGAGCCCGTTTCTCCGGCCAGCTTCGGTTCCCGATCTGAACGCCCTGCGCCGCGGCCTCGACGCGCTCGGTAAGAGCGGCGTCGACGCGGCGATGGTGAAGCACATTGGCGACTTGCTCGGGACGGGTCCCGACGCCGACTGCATCCGCATCCGTCCCTTCGAGCTCGCCGATCAGTGGGGGGTGCCGCGCCTCAGTGTTCTGCGCGCGTTCCTTCACGCCGTGCCGGCAGGCCTCACCGAGCTGCGCTGGGGCGTCATCTGTCCGAGCTGCCGAACCGCGAGCCAGCAGCACACGTCGCTCTCCGAGATTGGAGAGGACGGTCACTGCCAGCTCTGCGACATCTCGTTCGGGCTCGAGCTCGATCGCGCTGTCGAAGCGACGTTCGTACCCCACGCCTCGGTGCGAATCGTCCCCGACCAGATGTTCTGCATTGGCGGTCCGGCGCGTACCCCGCATGTGTTCCAGCAGGCCAACGTCGCGGCCGGTGCGAAGAAGATGCTCGACGTCCCGCTCGAATCGGGCCGCTACCGCATCTTCGCTCGCGGCGGCGCCTTCGTGAGCCTCGACGTCGACCCGGGCGCGCCGGACACGGCCAGCGTGAAGCTCGACGCAGAACACGGGACGCCGAGCGAAGCGCGCGTCTCACCCGGCGGTCATGTCGAGGTCGAGAACGCGTCCGGCGACGAGCGTCACGTGAAGCTGGAACGCTTCGGGTACGCCAGTAGCGCCGCGACCGCCCACATCGTGGCGACACTCCCCGACTTCCGTCGTCTGTTTTCCGGCGACCTCCTGAAGGCCGGTACGCCGCTCAAGGTCTCGCGGGTGGCGATTCTCTTCAGCGACCTCACCGGCTCAACTGCACTCTACACGCATGTCGGCGATGCTGCGGCGTTCCGGCTCGTCGACGATCACTTCGACGTGATCCGTAAGGCCATCGCGCGACACGAGGGCACAGTCGTCAAGACGATGGGCGACGCAGTGCTTGCCGCCTTCGTCGATGAGACGAGCTGCGCGCGTGCGGCAATCGACGCCCTTCGCGAGTTCGAGACCTTCCGCCGCGGGCGCGAGCACGGCGAGCACACCGGGTTGAAGCTCGGCATGTACGGGGGCGCTTGTTACGTCGTGTCGGCGAACGGGCTGCTCGACTACTTTGGCCAGACGGTGAACGTGGCGTCGCGCGTGCAGCACCTAGCTGACTCGGGCGAGCTGATTTTGACCGCGGAGACCTACGATGAGCTCGGACAAGCCGAGCTCGGGGCGATGCGCATGGTCGAGCGCTTCGAGGCGCAAGTGAAGGGCGTGCTCGAGCCGCTGAAGCTCGTGCGACTACGGCTGCAGGGCACGATTGCGCCGGTCGCACCGCCATTGGCACGTTCGTGAGCAACGCCGACGAGCGTCGCGTCCATCCGCGTCTCGCCTCGTCGTGCCGCATCCTATGGTCGCTCGCGGGCCGCGACGATGTGCAGATTGATCGTTTCCGCGACGTGAGCGCGTCGGGCGCGCTCGTGGCTACCGAATCGCTCGCGCGCGTGGGCGAAGAGATCCGCTTCGATCTCCTCGACGAGCGTGGTGAGAAGTTCGCGACCGGCCTCGCGCGCGTGGCTTGGGTGAACCCCGCCCGGGGCATGGGGATCTCTTTTCTCGCGCTCGGCGTCGACGCGGCCGTCGTTGCCGCGCTTGCGGCACCGTCGCGGTCACCGGCCATTCGCGTGAAGGGGCCGCCACCGCTCCCGGGCGTCATCGGGGGTCCGCCGCCGATGCCGGTGCACGGTAGCGAGTCTCCCGAGCCGCCGCGTGTCGGCGTAGCCGAAGATGACGAGGACGATGCGCTCGCACCGCAGATCGAGCCGTTGGCCATCCGTCGAACCGGGATGATCATCGGGATCGACCTCGGCACCACGAATACGCGCGCGTCGTACGTCGTCGACGGCCGTCCGCAAATCATCCCCGGTCGAAGCGGCACCAACACCGTCCCGTCGATGATGACGTTCGACGCCGACGGCACCTTCCACGTCGGTCAGGGCGCAGCCGATCGGCAGATCCTCGAGCCACGTCGCACGGTGTACGGCTCGAAGCGGCTCCTCGGGCGAACGTTCCAGGCCGAGCTCGCCGCCGATCTCCAGTCGCACTTCGCGTACCCGCTCGGCGAGGCTGAAGAGCAACGCTTCGGTGCGCAAATCAACGGCTCGGTCGTCAGCATGGACACGATCGCGGCGCACATCCTCGAGGAGGTTCGCGACACCGCGGAGCTGCACCTGGGCGTGAAGGTCGAGGCCGCGGTAATCACCGTGCCGGCGTACTTCTCCGACGTGCAGCGCGAGGCGGTACGCCGCGCGGCCCGCGACGCGAGTCTCCACGTCCACCGGATCGTCAACGAGCCCACTGCGGCCGCGGTCGCATACGGTCACGGGCAGCCGCGCGAGCAAGCAAAGGCGCGCATCGCGATTTGGGATTTCGGCGGTGGAACCTTCGATTTTTCCGTGGTCGACGTGAGCGACGGCGCGATCGAGGTGGTGACGATAGGTGGCGACAACTTCGTCGGCGGCGCCGATTTCGACAACTTGATCGCGTCCTACTTGCTCGCCGAGTTCGAACGCGCCGAGTCGACGGAGGTCGAGCCCGACCCACAGCAGATCGCGCGACTACGCCAGGCCGCCGAGCTCGCCAAGCGCGCGCTCTCCGTCGAGACCGAGTACCTCGTCGAGCTTCCCGACCTCACGCGAGATCCGAAGCGCACGCTACGCGTCGAAGTCACGCGTGCGACGTTCGACGCGATCACCGCCCCGCTCGTCGAGCGCACCATCGAAGTCGCGCTCGAGGTGATGAGCACCGCTGGGATCGTGCCCAACGAGATCGACGACGTCCTGCTCGTCGGCGGGACGACGCGTGTTCCTTCCGTGCAACGCGCGGTCGCGGAGCTCTTTGGCCGCAAGGCGAGCAAACGCATCAACCCCGACGAGGCCGTGGCGCTCGGGGCCGCCTTGCTCGCCGACGAAATCGGCGCATCCGAAGCGCCAACGTTGCTCGACGTCCTGCCGATGAGCGTGGGGCAGGGAATTGCCGGTCTGAAGTTCGTCCCCATCGCGCCGCGCAACTCGAGGTTGCCCATGCACCGAGACATCACGATCAAGGCGAATGTCCGCGGGATCGCCACGATGTCGATCTTCCAGGGCGAGTCGCCGGACGTGCGCCGGAACGAGTACCTCTTCACCGTGGTCGTCGAGGACGAGTCGCTTCGGGACAGCGGTGCCGTGACGCTGCGGCTCTCGTTCGACGAGCACTGCGTGATGGCCGTCGAGGCGTCCGACGCCAGCACCGGTCGCGCCTTGCCGACCCGCCTCGACCGCACGCGCCCGCTCGACGAGCTGCTCGCGGAGCTCGGTGCGTACGCCGGCCCCGCGAACCCCGACGCGTGGCGACTTCCCGAGTCGCGCCTGCGCGCGGTGCTCGGGAAGCAGGGTTCGACCGCAAGCCCGAATCAGTAGGTCGTGACGAAGGAGTCCATCTTCGGGTTGGACGGCCACGAGATGTTGCGCACCGCGCCGGCGACGCAGGACTGCACGCGGGCGTCGGGCGGGTTCGCGTAGACGCTCACGCCGAACGCGCGACCGTTCTTGATCGCGACTTTGACCGTGACCTTCATGCTGTCCGGCGCGCCGCAGGACGAGATGAACCCGGCGTTCTTCATCGGCCCCGCGAGCTGCGCGTCGGTGAGGTCGGGGCCGCTCGGCTTGCCACCACCGATGCTGATCTCTTGCACGTTGGCTGCGAGCGCGGACTCGTAGGTCATTCCGCCACCGCCACCACCGCCACCACCGCCACCGCCCGCGCCGCCGCGACCGCCGCGACCGCCGGCCGCGCGCTTCTGGCCGTTGACGCCGCCACTGAGCTCGAGGTCCATCGCGTTGGGGTCGTCGGAGATGTCGACGTCGTCGTTGCGCGAGCCACGAACCGTGAAGAACCAAATCGCTGCGCCCGCGGCGATGGCGGCGAAGACGGCACCGCCGATGAGGAACTTCGCGATGCCTGCAGCCTTCTCCTTCTTTTCGACGGCGATGACCGCGACCTTCTCGGCGACGATCTCGCGCTTCAGTGCGGCCTGGTCGGCGAACTGCGCGAACTCGTCCCATTCCTTGATGGGGTGAGACTGGCCGGAGAGCTCGTCGCGAAGAACGTCGGTGCCGACGAACTTGTTCGAGATGATCTGCTGCAGCAGCTCGACCGCGGCGAAGGGGCCGTGGTCCATGCGGTCCTTGTTCACGACGTAGCGCGGACGCGGATCGCTTTCGAGGCGCTCCTTCAGCGCGGCGAGGACGGCGGTCGGGTTGTTGATACCGGGGCGCGACGGGCTCGACTGAGGCACTGAGCCGAAGGGGTCGCTGCGGTCGATGATCTGCGGCATTCGTGCCTGGGGAATGTGAGCGGCGTCCTCGATCTCGCTCGGGGGAAGCATCGACAACCGAATGTCGACGTCGAAGTCCTCGGTGTGATCGAGCCGTGACACGTCGGCCGTGGGCGGATGAATGCTGTGCTGCGGCGCGAGGTCGTGGAGAGCGGATGCAAGCGCGCCGAGATCGTCCGGACGGTGCACGGGATCGGCGACGAGCGCCTTCGCGATCAGGGTCTCGAACGCCTCGGGCAAGTTGGGAACGACGGCGCGAGGGCGCTGCATGCCGGGGCCGACGATCTGGCTCGTGACGGCTTCGTAGAGCATCGCCCCGATCGCGAACACAGTCGCGCGCGCGTCGCCGGGCGCGAGCGTCGCTTGCAGCTCGGGCGCGAGGCAGGCGCGGTCGCGCGGGTTGGTCGGCACGAGAGCCGCGCGGGGATCGAGGCGCGCGAGCCCGTCAGGACCGGAAACGACGCACGACGGATGCAGGTAGACCCTTTCCCCGCGCGCATGCCGCGCCTTCAGATCGAGGCAGAGAGGAACCACCATCGCGATGGCCTCTTGAAGCGACAGCACTTGGCGTGCGCTGCGGCGTGCCTCGATGAGCGCACGAAGACTCTGGCCAGGAGGGAGCGAAGCAGGCAGCGAGTTACCCCGCGAAACCGGGGCGGCGTTGACGGACATGGAGCCGAAGAATACGGCCAACGCGCTCGCCGCTCAACACGCGCCGCGCGAGAAATCGCGAAGCGCGCGTGTGGGCCGGTCTGCGTGCCCAGCTTACGCCGAGCGCGTTCTTGCTCAGCCGGTTGGCTCGACGCCGGAGCGCGTGCGCTCGCGGGGATCGCTCGCCCGGGCGAGCTCGGCCACGATGCTGCGCCCGCCGACGACCTGTCCGACGAGGGCGGCGACCGCCTTCTCGACGAGCTCCTTCTTGACGCTCACGAACGTGATGCGGTCGCGAATGCGGATGCGGCCTGCCTCGACCCCACCGACTCCGCCGGCGTCGAGGAGCTGCTGGATGTCGCTCGGCTTGGTG
>CAXSGV010000340.1:0-1731 GCA_964236615.1 uncultured Polyangiaceae bacterium | reverse complement strand
GCGAGCCGCCGCCGCCGCCGCTGCTGCTGCTGCTGCTGGTCGAGGCTGACGCTGACGCTGACGCTGACGCTGACGGTGGCGCCCGCATCGGCTCGGCTGCTGGAGAAGGCGCGCCGGCAGCGAGGATCGGCTGATCGTCGTCCTTCTCCGCGGTGGGCTCCCAAGTGGAGTAGCTCGTGTGGGGCATGCCGCGACGGCGACCGCCGGTCGGAGCAGCCGACGGAGCCGTCGATCCGTACGAGGGGGCGGGGCCCGTCGAGACGTTCGGGAGCGGGGGAGGCGCGGGCCTAGGGACGCGCTCGCCACGATCGCGCTCGCCGCGATCACGCTCGCCGCGATCACGCTCGCCACGTTCTCGCGGAGCGCGTTCGCGACGCGGCGCAGGGGCGCCCGGCCGAGCTTCGCTGCTGCGGGCTTCGACGGCGGGCGCGCGCTCGGGGGGAGCCTCGCGGAACGGCGGCGGGTTTTTCGCCCGTCGCATCTCGGCGGCGGCTTGTGCCGGGTTCTCGCCCGCGGTCTCGCGCGCACCGAGGTACGTGCGCAGAAGGCCAGCGATGATCTGCTCCGAGTCGACGTGCGTGAGGAGGCGTCGGGTGAGCGCCAGATCGTCGGGGTGCGGCACGCTCTTGCCGAAGGCCTCGGCGAAGGTCGCGACGAGATCGTGCTCGCTGCGCGTCTTGATATCGGCAGCATTCGGAAGCTGCTTCTCGATCGGACGGATCTTGTAGGTGAGCCGCAGGATGTAGAGGTTGCCGATGTCCTTCGGACCGACGAGCGAGATCGCCATGCCGGTCTTGCCCGCGCGACCGGTGCGACCGGTGCGATGGACGTACTGCTCGGCGGACTCGGGGAAGTCGGCGTTGATGACGTGGGTGAGGTGCGAGATGTCGATTCCGCGCGCCGCGACGTCGGTGCACACGAGGAACCGAACCTTGCCCTCGCGTGTCGCTGCCATCACGCGTTCGCGCTGGCTCTGCTCGAGATCGCCGTTCAGCCAATCGGCGGCGTAGCCCTTGTTTTGTAGGGCTTCGGCGACGCGCTCGGTCTCGTCCTTCGTGTTGCAAAAGACGATGGCGCTCTCGGGGTTCTCGACCTCGAGGATGCGCACGAGGTCCTTCCGCTTGTCGCCGAGGCCGCGCATGTAGATGAAGTGATCGATCGACAGCGCGCCGATCTGATCGCTCGAGAGCGTGACGAACTCGGGATCTTTGAGCTGCGCAATCGCCATGCGCTCGATGTCCGGCGGAATCGTCGCGCTGAAGAACAGACCTTGCCGCTCCTTCGGCAGCGTCTCGACGATCGAGTGCAGCTCCTTGGCGAAGCCCATCGACAGCATTTCGTCGGCTTCGTCGAGCACGAAGATGCGAATGTTCGACGGGTCGAGCGTGCCGCGGCGAAGGTGATCGAGGACGCGGCCGGGCGTACCGACGACGACCTGCGCGCCAGCGGCGAGCTCGTCGATCTGCTTGCCCATCGGCGCGCCGCCGTAGATCGCCATGACCTTGGTTCCGCGGAACTGTGCAAGCTGCACGAGCTCGCGCGACACCTGGAGCGCGAGCTCCCGGGTCGGCGTGAGGATGAGGGCTTGGACCTTCGGGAGGCCGCCCCGCACGAGCTTGTCGATGATGGGGAGGCCGAAGGCCGCCGTCTTGCCCGTACCGGTGCGCGCCTGCACGACGAGGTTCTTGCCGCGGCAAGCAGGCTCGTAGACCGAGAGCTGGACGGGCGCGG
>CAXSGV010000339.1:3310-7839 GCA_964236615.1 uncultured Polyangiaceae bacterium | reverse complement strand
CGGGCGTGAGCCCCCACCGCAGCATCAAGTGCCGCCGCACCTTCGCCAGCCCCCAAAACACGCGTTTGACGTCCCAAGTAACGCGATGCATGCCCTCTCTCCTCTCGCGCCGCCCCGCGCAGCGCTCTCGGCTTCAGAGCACCACCCATGCCACCCCCATCGCGCCCCCGCGCGAAGCGACCCGCCGCACGCCGCCACGCACGGGAGGGCCACAAAGTCCGTCGTTTGCCATGGCAAAGAACGCACTTCAGAGAGGCACCGCGCGCGTGGAGCGGGGTGGCGGCGTGGCCTGGACAGGGGACGGACGTCTTCCGGACAGTCACGCGTGCGGCCGCGCGACAGTCACGCGTGCGGGCTCCGCGACAGTCGCGCGTGCGGGGCGTGCGGGTCGCGGGTAGCGGGAGGGCCGCGGCACACGCGCGGGCGCGGGCGCGGGAGAAAGCCTTGGCTTCAGCGCGCTGCGGGCGGGATCGTCACCAGCTGCGACGCGGCGGCCGAGAGGTGGGTCGCGTCTGCGGTGCGGCCGACGCTCGTGTAGAGCTTGGCAAGGAAAGCGAGGCAAGCGCGGGTGGCGCGATCGTCTTTGCCTTCGCGCGCACGTGCGAGGGCGTCGAGACCTTCGAGGAGCGCTTCGTCGGTGCGGCCTGCGAAGGCGAAGCCGACCGCGAGCGCTAGTGCGGCCTGGCAGCGCTTCGTCGGCGTGGTGGAGTCGGCGTTCTTGCGGGCAGCGCCGAGTGCGCACAGCGCGTCGCCGACGCGCCCGTTCGAAAGACGCGCCATCGCCCGCATACGCTCGGCGAAGTTGTCCTTCTCACCCGTGGCCATCAGGCCCTCGCTCCATTTCTCGAGCGAGTCTGTGTCGCCGCCTAGGAGCGCGTCCTTCGACAGCTGCATCAACCGCGCGGCTAGCGCTTCGGGGTCCACCTCTTCGGTGTCGATGCTCGAGGGGGTCGAGTAGCGCGTCGCGGGGATGCTCGGGAAGGTTTGGGCGCGCGGGCGCATCGGCGCAAGCGCCGAGATCACGGGGGACGGCACGCCCGACAGCGCGGGCATCGGCACCGGCGGCAGGGGTTGCACTGGCGGTGGCGCCATCGGCGGTGGCGCCATCGGCGGTGGCGCCATCAGCGGCGGGGCGCCGGGCGGGGCGGTCGCGGGCAGCGGCGCGGCGGGGGAGCCGGGGCGGCGGGCTTCGTCGCGACGGGAGACGGGATTTGCGGCATCGGCGGCGGGGGCGGCGCGACGACGAGCGGTGGAGGCGGGGGTTGCGGCGGACGCACCGCATCGAGGTTCGGCGTGGAGACTTTGCGCCGCTGCTGCCACGGGTTTTTACGGTCGAGGCGGAGACCGCGGGCTTCGAAGCCGACGTCGGCTTCGGTGCGTGCGTCGAGCGTATTGAGGGTTCCGTTCGCCACCGCCGCGAGGCTGCCGTGCACGAGGACCTCGCCGTATTTCGCGATGCGCGAAAGAGCCAGAGCGATCACGAGCGCGGTGCCCCACGCGAGGTCGGCTCGCGAGCCCGTGTCCGCGAGTGGCTCGAGCTCACCTTGCGCGATGCCGCACGCCCACGGCGTCGGGGGCTCGCCGGGAGATGCATCGCCGGCGTCGCCCGTGAGTGTCGTGACGAGATCGACCGCCTCTTCGAGTCCGTCGGGGTCCCACGCGAAGGCCATCGTCAACGCGCTCCAGGCGCACAGCGTCGCGCCGAGCGCCTCCGCGCGCGTGGTCAGTGCGCGCGCACGCGTGAGGTAATGGCTCGCGTTCGCGCCGCGGATCCCCTCGTGGGAGAACCGACAACAGACGACGATCTTATCGGCCACGGGGAGCGAGTGACGTCGGCGACTTAGATGCGGATGCGCTTTTTCAGCGCGGCAAGCTCGTCGTCGACCTCGGCGTCGGCTTTGCTGCCTTTGCCGCTGGTGCCACCGCGCTCGAGATCGCGGAACTTCGCCTCGAGATCGCGCGATTTCTCGCCCTTGCCGAGAGCCTCTTCGACCTCGTCCATCGCGGAGCCCTCGGCCTCGCGACCTTCGATCTTCTCTTCCATCTTTCGGAAGTTGTCGAAGGCGTTCGAGCCACCCTTCGAGCCAAGGCCGTCGGACCCCTTCGAGGCAGCGGCGCGGGCGGCGATCGTGTTTTTCTTGAGCTTGATCTCCTCGAGCTTTGCTTCCATGCGCTCGAACTCTTCCTTCATGGAGAGCGCTTGATCACGCTGCGTCTCGCGCGCGGACTCGGCGGACGTGGCCTCCGCGGTGACGCGCTTCTTTTGCTTCAGTGCCTCACGGGCAAGCGCTTCGTCGTTGGTCTTGAGCGCGAGCTCGGCGCGCTTCTCCCATTTGGCGGCCTCCTCGTTCAGCTGCTCGACCTTCTTCTTGAGCTGTTTTTCGGCGGCCACCGCCGAGATCACGTCCTGGCGGCCGCGTTTCAGCTGCGCGTCCATTTCTTCGACAGTGAGCTCGAGGAGCTTGCGGTCGTCCTCCGCCTTGTCGAGGAGGCCGTTCACGTTGCTCGAGATGACTTTCCCCATCCGATCGAAGATGCCCATGACGCCTCGCTCTGTTCCTGCTTCTGCCTGGTCCCGCGCGCTTCGTTCTCAGTTTATCATGCAACGGAGAAGGAGGGCTTTCCATGCCCACGTGCAAGGTCTGCGACGACGAAGTCGATACCCTCGTCTCCATGAAGGTCGACGGCAAAACGAAGAAGATGTGTGAAGACTGCGCCGATCGCGCGCGCGAAACCGCCGAGGTGGCCGAGGCGAGCGAAGCGGTCGTTCAGAACATGATGGGCTTCAAAGGCCGCCGCTAGTCGTCTTCTTCCGGCTCGTCGCCGCCGAATTCCTCGTCGTAGGCCAGCATCGCTTCGTGCTGGAAGCGAAGGCGCGCGAGCTTGCGCGGAACCTCGGCGCGCGCTTTCTCTTCGCTGACGCCGGTGATGCCCGTGAGGTGAGCGCGCTGCTCGAGGACGTCGTTCCGGAGCGCTGTCGCTTCGTCGTCGCCGTCGCCGTCGTCATCGTCGTCGTCGTATTCGACCTCGGCGGCGTCGTCATGCTCACCAAACGCGAGCTGACTCAGGAAGGTCACGAGGTCGACAGCGATGATGCGCACCGGCGGCTCGCCGTACTCGAAGTCTTCCGCACCCCAGTCGACGAAGACGATCGGGCAGGCGTCGGGTGCGGCGGATTCGTCCTTCGTGAAGAACCCGTAGTAGCTGTTGTGATCGCTCGCGAACGGGTGAACGTGCTCGGGCACGTCGTCGTCACGCGCGCCCAGCAGGTCGAGGCGGAAGTGGCCCTTGTAGCCGAGGTTCGGAAACGCCTGCGCCGGCAGCGTCGGAGCCACGCGCGCGGCGAGCGCGAGCAGCTCCGTCATCACGGGACCAGTCAGCACGCGGCTAGCGACGCCGTCACTTGTTGAGGATGTGAATCGCTTGGCCGAGGCCGTTCAGCGTGGCCTCCATCAAGCCTTCGCCGAGCGTGGGGTGCGGATGAATGGTGAGGCCAATGTCCTCGAGGAACGCGTGCATCTCGAGCGCGAGAGCGCCTTCGCTGATGAGGTTGGAAGCCTCGGCGCCGACGATGTGAACGCCGAGCAGCTCGTGCGTCTTCTTGTCGCTCACCACCTTGAAAAATCCGTCGGTCTCGTTGACGGCCATCGCGCGGCCGAGCGCGGCGAACGGGAATTTTCCGACCTTGTAGTCGAGCCCCTTCTCCTTCGCCTGCGTCTCGGTGACGCCGGCGGTGGCGATCTCGGGATCGGTGAAGATGGCCGCGGGGATGGCGACCCAGTCCTTCGCAGCTTTGTGGCCCGCGATGATCTCGGCGATGACCTCGCCCTCTTTGCTCGCCTTGTGCGCGAGCATCGGCTGCCCCGACACGTCGCCAATCGCGTAAATGGACGGCACCGCGGTGCGCCCCGCGTGATCGGTCGGAACGAAGCCACGCTCGACCTTCACGCCGAGCGCTTCGAGGCCGAGGTTCGCGCCATTCGGGCGCATGCCGACCGCAACGAGCACGACGTCGACGACGAGTGTGTCGTGCTTGCCGTCGCCGAGATCGATCTTCACGGCAACCGAGCCGTCCTTGTTCTTCTCGTAGCCGACCGCCTTGGCGTTCTTGAAGATCTTCGCGCCGTGCTTGACGAGCTTCTTCTCGACGACGGCGGTGAGATCCGGGTCGACGCCCGGAAGCAGCGTGGCCGTCGCCTCGACGACCGTGAGCTCGGCGCCGAACTTCTGGTAGACGGTCCCGAGCTCGAGGCCGATGACGCCGCCGCCGATGACGAGCAGACGCTTCGGAACCTCCTTGAGGCTGACCCCTTCCTTCGCGCCGATGATCTGCTTGCCGTCGAACTTGAAGGTCGGGATCTCGATGGTCGACGAGCCGGTGGCGATGACGATCGCCTTGGTGGCCTCGATGATCTCGGTGCCGCCTGCGTCATCGCAATCAAAGTGGTACTGCGCCGCCTGTTCGAGCATGACCGCCTCGATCGTCGCCTGCTCGCGCGACTGCGACGCCACGATCGCTCCGTCGTTCT
>CAXSGV010000339.1:0-3300 GCA_964236615.1 uncultured Polyangiaceae bacterium | reverse complement strand
TCGTCGACGAGCCGGTGGCGATGACGATCGCCTTGGTCTCGATGATCTCGGTCGCGCCTTCCTTCGTCTTGACCTCGACGGTGTTCGGGCCGGTGACCTTGGCCTCGCCCATCAGGAGGTCCGCGCCGTTGCCCTTGAGGAGGCTGCGCACGCCACCGGTGAGCTTCTTGACGATGCCGCCCTTCCACTCCTGCATCTTGCCGACGTCCATCTTGATGCCGTCGACGACGATGCCCATCGACGCGCCTTCTTTGGACACCTTCTCGTAGGTGTGGCTCGCGGCAATGAGCGCCTTGCTCGGCACGCAGCCCCAGTTCAGACAGACGCCGCCGACTTCGTCCTTCTCGATGCAGAGCACTTTTTGTTTGAGCTGCCCCAAGCGGATCGCGCAGACGTAGCCGCCGGGGCCGCCGCCAATCACCACTGCATCGTAGGTCTTCTTTTCGGTCGCCATGAGTCCTCTTGGGCTGTGTCTCTCGGTCTGTCTAGTGTTGTGTAGGGACGGGGGGAAGCGACATCAACTCCGCCTTCTGCTCGCGGAGGTTCCACGGCAGCGTCTCGTACACGTCGTCGAACAGCGTGGCGCGGTCGGGGGGCGGCATCGCCTCGACTGTACGCACGGCGTCGCCGATTTGCTGCGCCAGCTCCTCGTCGAGAGCTTTGTCGAACGCGTCGTCGACTGCCCCCAGCGTCACCAAGTGGCGGCGAAGGCGATCGAGCGGATCCTTCTTCTGCCAGGACTCCACCTCCTCGTTCGAGCGGTACTTGGTGGGGTCGTCCGACGTCGAGTGCGCGCCGATGCGGTAGGTCAGCGCCTCGACGAACGTGGGACCACCGCCGGTGCGCGCGCGCTCCGCGGCGTCCGAGAGAATCTTGTAGACTGCAAGCAGATCGTTTCCGTCGACGCGGAAGCTCGGGATGCCATAAGCGCGCCCCTTCACGGCGAGGGTCTTCGACGCGGTCTGCCGCGCCGTCGGGACGCTGATCGACCAGTGGTTGTTCTGGCAGACGATCACGACCGGAGCCTGGTACTTCGCCGCGAAGGTCATCGCGATGTGGAAGTCGGCCTCGCTGGTCGCGCCGTCACCGAGGAACGCGATCGCGATCGGCTCGATGCCTTGCGCCTTGTCGTGCGCACGTCGGAGCTTCATCGCCCAGGCTGCGCCGACGGCTTGCGGGATCTGCGGTCCGATGTTCGAGGACCAGCTGACCTGGTTCACTTGCCGACCCGAGTGGTGGCTCGGCATCTGGCGCCCCTTGAGCACGTCGGCCGTGTTGCCGAACACCTGGCCAATGAAGGCCTCGAGCGGGAACCCACGAACGAGCATCACGCTCTGCTCGCGGAGCGCCGGGAAGACCCAGTCTTCCTTCTTCACGATCATGCCGGTGGCGATCGGCACGGCTTCTTGTCCGGTGCACGCGCCGTAGAAGCCGACGCGGCCTTGGCGCTGGAGCACGATCATGCGCGCGTCGATTGCGCGCAGGCGCCGCATCTCGCGGTAGGCGCGAAGGAGCGCGTCGCGCGGGATCTTGGGATCGACCTCCGCACGCGCGTTCCCCGCATCATCCATCACGCGAAACAGACCCACGTCGGGATCCGTTTCGCGGAGCTCTTGCTCGTCGTCGCTGCTCGTCGAGGCTGCTTTGGTCGTGGAATCGCCGCTCACGCGCGGCACATTACACGACGATCAGGGGCCCGTCCCGCAGAGGACGTTGACGGCTTTGGTCGCTTTGCCGCACGCGGTGTCGAGCGCCGCGAGCTGCGTCTGGTTCGTGCCGCAGCCCGCTTGGACCTGCCCAGCGAAGTTCGCGCTGCACGCGGTTTGAGCCTGGTTGCCGCTCGTGCAGGCCGACCTGTCGGCGGTGGTATCGCAGTCGGCGCACGACGAGTTGAGGCAGAACTCGCTGTACTGGACCGCCTTGCCGCAGGCGTTCGACCCGAATTGCGCACGCGCGTAGCAGGCGCCGTAGTTGAAGAAGCCGTTGGTCCCCGTAGCGTCGGTGACGACGAAGCTCCAGGTCGAGCTCGTTTCGGTCGAGAAGATGCACGCCGAGCAGCTCGTGGGCAGGCCCGTCTTTAGATCGTTGTAGGTCTGCGCCGTCGCGAAGTTGTTTTCGAACTGGGTGATGTTCGCCTGCGAGCACGCCCCGACCGCGACTGCACCAGGCGGGTTCCAGCCGCCGGCCGTTTCGAGCTCGGTGAACGTGGGCGCGACGCCGGGGCACGTGCCACCGTCGGCGAGCGGCGATGCATCGACCTTCGGCTTGCTTGCGTCGAGCCCGCTGTCGGGAACGACGACAAGCGAGCCATCCTTCAGCGGAATGTTCGAATCGGTGAGGGTGCCCGTGTCCTTCTGCGTTCCAGAGTCGTCGCCGACGAGCGGGTCGCCGCCATCGTCGTCTTCGGTGCCGCTATCCGGCTTCGCACCGATCCCCGAGTCGGCGTTGAGCGCGTCGACGATGGCGTTGGTGCTGCTGCAACCACCCGTCGTCGTGGCGACGAGGGCGAAGATCGAGCCGGCGAGAACGCCGAAATTCCTGAAGCGCATCGGGATGATTCCTTTCGAGGTGCGTGCTCAGACGAGGAGCCGCAAAAAAACATTCAGTCGCAGGAAATCGACGCGCGCGAAAATCACGCACGAAATCCTCAGGGCGTACAGAACCCTAGCCACGCAGGGGCGCCCGTGATCGAGCCGCCGCAGCCCTTGGTCGGCGGGCAGCTGCCCTTGCCGGGACCAGCATCGCCCAGGCCGCCACCGTCGAACGGTGCACCCCCGTCTGCGCGGTAGCAAATCGTGCGGCAGGTCGCGCCGCCGTCGGCCGGCCCAAGGCATTCCATGCCGTCGCCGCAGTCGTTGGCCACGGAGCACGCGACGCCCGCGGCTTTGCCGGGCGGGCTGAAGATGCTGCTGCAACGGAAGCTGACGCCGTCACCCTGGAGGAGGCAGGCGAAGTTGGTGGGGCACGGCTGGATCTGGAAAGGCGTGCACACGCCTTTGTAAGTGCAGACGTTGGAGATCGCGACGCTCGCGTCGCCGAATTCGGTGACGAGCTGCGTATCGCAGGTTCCTTTGAAGCCTTCAGGGAGGCTCGCGCCGCACGACGTGTCGTCGCCGTCGCAGCAGTGCGGGGTGCAGCGGGCGGTAATCTGACCGCCGCCGCCGTCGGTGTTTCCACAGGGCGCGCCGACGCACTCGAGGCCGGCGACACACTGGTTGGCTTGATCAGGGCAGCATTTCGCGCCGACGGGCTTGTTGCCCGAGCCCGCAGGCTGGCACGCGGCCGTGAGCTCGTTACCGC
>CAXSGV010000338.1:917-7871 GCA_964236615.1 uncultured Polyangiaceae bacterium | reverse complement strand
CTGGATCACGAAGAGCGACGCCACGATCGTCGAGCCGCAAGCGAAGCCTCCGTGGACCGGCCCCGCGCGCGGCCACGGCGATCGCCGTCACTGGCTCGAGGTCGCCGCGCTCGCCGGTTGGCTCATCGCCTACGACGACGACAAGCCCGTGTTCGCGACGCTCATCTCCGCGGGGAAGCTCGGCGCGGTGAAGCACGTTCCGCACGAGCCACAGCCTCCCGCGACGACGCCGCTCGGAACCTGGAACATCGACACGAAGTTCCTCACGACGACGCTCGTCAGCGGCCTCGACGACGGCTCCGACTACGTCCACCAGGACGTCCCTTGGAGCCAGCGCTTCCTCGGGATCTACCTGCTTCACACCGCGTATTGGCATGACCAGTGGGGCGAGGGGAGAAGCGGCGGCTGCGTGAACATGGCCCCCATCGACGCCAAGTGGCTCTTCGAGTTCACCGATCCCATCGTCCCGCCGGGATGGCACTCGGTGCGCCGGGTGCCGGGTGACGACGAGCCCTCGAGCATGGTGGTGTTGCACCCGTAGCTTGATTCGGCGGATACGGGGGACGTCACGGCCGCCCGCACAAAGCGCCTGGCCCTCCGTCTTATAGGCGCGCGCGGGTATCGGCGTAGAAGTTGGCTTCGACCTCGGAGCCGCGCGCGCGTGCGTCCTTCTCGAGGCGTTCGAGCACCGTGCGCTGGGCGGGGACCCAGCGGCCGCGTGCAGTGGCGGTCGCATCCTCGAGGCGCGCGCTGAGGAGGGCAAGGAGCTCGTGGTTGCGTTCGAGTCGGAGCAGCAGATCGACGAGCTCGCCGGCAACCTCGTCGTTCGAGGGGTCGCCCTGCAAGCGACGCGTGAGCGCATCGACGCGGGCGTCGAGCTCCGCGTCGTCGGAGTCGAAGTCGGCGCTCGCGAGGTCGATGTGCGGCGGTGGCTCGGAGTGCACGTACTGTTCTGACGGCGCGACGGTCTCGTCGGAGCGTTCGTGATCCGCGTCGTCGTACGACTCCGACTCGGAGGGGGGCTCGCGCGGGGGCGCGATGCCGACGATGCGCGCGCCGATGGCACGGTACGCGTCGCCCACCGTGGTGTCGGCCGGTGCGAGCCGGAGCGCTGCGCCGAAGAGACGTTGTGCGCCGAGCAGATCGCCACGCACGTCGCGCTCGAACGAGCCCGCTTCGACGAGGAGCGCCGTCATCGCCGCCACCGCCGCGGGATCACGATCGGCGTCGAGGCGACTCTCGGCATGATCGCGAAGCTGCGCAAAGGCGAGCGACGCGCCTGCGAGATCGCCGAGCTCGGCGCGCCAATGTCCTTCGAGCGTACGCGCGAGCGCGGCTTCGGGTGCACTCCGCGGAACGACCCGCACGCGTGCGATGGCCGCCGGCCGATCGCCGAGGTGCTCGGCGAGGGCACGCGCGAGATCGATCACGACGTCGGCGCGGTCCGCAATCTCGACCGAGCGCGATAGCAGCGCAACGCCGCGAGGAACACGCTGTTGCGCGAGGAGCGCGCGGCCGAGCCCGGCGAGCGCCTCCGGCTCGTCGGGAACAAAGCGAAGGGCGCGTTCGAAGAGCGGCGCGGCATCGGCGACGAGGCCTGCCTTCTGCCACGCCTTGCCGGCACGCCACCACACGGCATACCGCGTGAGCGAGCCCACCGAGAGCGCTTCGACGTGCTCCACATCGGCCAGCGCGTCCTCGACACGACCCACGACGAGACGTCGGGCGATGCGCTGCCAGCGGAGGCGCAGCACCGACGGGGCGCGCGCGATGGCGCGATCGAGCCATGCAAGCGCGTCGATCGGATCGCGCGTGAGATCGGCCGCGCGCTCGAACGCACGCGCGGCGAGGGCAGGGACGATCTCGAGATCGCCAGTGCGCGTGAACGCGGCGATTGCCGCAGGAACGTCGCCTATCTCGGCGAGTAGCTCGGCGCGCAGGATGCCGTGCGACGCGTCGGTGCCGGAGTCGACCAAGGTGGCGAGCGCGGCTTCGGCGCGGCCGCCGGCGTGCGCGTCGAGCTCGGCGATGCGGCCACAGATGTCGGGGTGGCGCGGCGCGCGCTCGAGGGCGGCAACGTCGAGGGGCCGCGCTCGCTCGAAGTCGCGAGCGTGGCGTGCGTCGTCACCGGCGCGCGTGAGAACGGCGGACTCGCGGGCGAGCGCCGCGCGCGTCGTGGTCTCGGCGGGAACGCCGCCCCAGGATGCGTGTAGAATCCAACCATCCGCGGCGGCGGCGAGCCCCGTCCAGCGCACGTCGTCGGTGGCCGGTGCGCGCGCGCCGGCGTCGGGGAGAAGCGCGCGCGCGACCTGCTCGGCGGCACGGTCGAGGATGAACATCGCGCCTTCGCGTCGCGCGTGATCGCCGAGCACCGCGTCGAGCGCCGTCATCGCGAGCGCGGTCGCAGGGGCGGGCAGGGAGCTGCCACGCGCGCGCGACACGATCAGGCGAATGTCCTCGCCGTGCGGCTCGGCGACGACATCGAACGCGAGCACCCCGCCGCGCTCGTCGGTGCCGGCGATGCCGATGGTCGCTTGCGCCTTGCCGACCGCGATCCACACCTCGCACGGGCCCGGCGCGACGAGACCGCGCAGGCGTGGCGTCGCGAGCTTGCGAAGCGCTTCCGCGCCGAGCTCGAAGGAGAGACGAAGCAGCTCGCCGCGGCGGTGACGGAAACGCGAGACGCCACCCGAGACGTCGAGCGGAAAGCGAACGTGCGGGAGCGAAACCACGCACTCGGTGACGTGCAGGCACCCGAGCGCCGTGGGGCGGCCGAGCTCGATGCCGAGACCGTCTTTGCCGATCGCGAGCTGCAGCTCGATCGGCGGAGCGCTCGCGCCCGCACGACCGCGTGGGCGCGGTGGCGGCGTCGTTCCGGGGAGCACGGTGACGCGCTTCGGAGCCTGCGAGGTGGGTCGATGCTTGGCCGGAGGCACGGAGGTACTGGAAGTCATCGTAGCAAGCGCACCTCCAGACCTCGACTTCTCGGCCGATTCTCGCTTATGTAAGCGCGATGCGCGTTCGCGAGGTGATGGGTCCGGGTCGGATCCTGTCGCGCGCGTCGATCTGGGATTCACCCGCGGTCGGTACGTACGAGGAGCGCCCCGGTCAGCTCGCGATGGCGGAGGCGGTCGAGGACGCACTGACGGAGGAGCGTCCGCTCTTCGTCGAAGCCGGCACTGGCACCGGCAAGACGCTCGCGTACCTCGTCCCGGCGGTGCTGTCGGGGAAGAAGGTCGTGATCTCGACCGCGACGCGTGCGCTTCAGGAACAGATCTTCGTGAAGGACCTGCCGCTCGTCGCCGAGGTTCTCGGCGGGCACGGCATCCGCTTTCGCTCGGCGATGATGAAGGGCTTGTCGAACTACTTGTGCAAGCGTCGCTTCAACGAGCTCCGCTCGAGCGAAGAGGGCGCGCGGCTCGGTTACGACGGCGATCTCCTCGCCATCGAGCACTGGTCCAAGGACACCGAGACGGGCGATCGCGCCGAGCTCGTGAAGCTGCCCGAGGACGCCGAGTCGTGGCGTCGCGTCGCCTCGTCGACCGAGACGCGCATCGGTGCAGAGTGCAAGTACTTCCGCGAGTGCTTCGTGACCGCGATGCGGCGTGAGGCCGAGCAGGCCGAGATCATCGTCGTGAACCACCACCTCTTCTGCGCCGACCTCGCGCTCCGCAAAGGGCGCGGCGAAGGCGACTACGGAAGCGTCATCCCCGCCTACGACGCGGTCGTGTTCGACGAGGCGCACCAGCTCGAGGACGTCGCGACGAACTTCTTCGGTGTCCGCGCTTCGACCGCGCGCATCGAGGCGCTGACGCGCGACGCACGCCGCTCGTTCGTCAAAGCCACCCCGGAGGCCAAGACGCTGCTCGAGCTCGTCGACGAGGCGTCGATGATGTTCTTCGACGCGCTCGCGCGGTCGGCTTCCGCACGCACCTCGGCGCCGCCGTCGTTCCGCGGACGCGACGTGGCCGCGGGTCTCGAGCGCGTCAGCGATCGGCGCTCGCTCAGGAAGGACGACTTTTCGGGCACCACCTTCGAGCGCTACGCGAAGCTCGACGCGTGCCTCGAGGCGCTCGCGGGCCACGCCGATGCCCACGCGATGGACGAGTCGATTGCGCTCGTGGCGCGGCGCACGCGCGATCTACGGAAAGATCTCGATCGCATCGTGCGCGGCTCCGAAGAGGCGTCGCAGCGCGCGGAGGACGAGGAGCACACGCAGGATCTCCCGCGTCGCCTCGAGAACGTGGCGTGGCTCGAGATGCGCGAGCGAAGCGTCGTCATCGGCGCGAGCCCCGTCGATCTCGCGCCGACGTTACGCAAGGCCCTTTTCGATCGCGTGCCCACCGTGATCTGCACGAGCGCGACGCTCGCGACGAGCGCCAAGACGGCGCGCGCGTTCGAGTTCACGAAGGCGCGGCTCGGTGCCCCCGACGACGCCAAGGAGATGGTCGTCCCTTCGCCGTTCGACTTCGCGCGTCGATCGGCGCTCTACCTTCCAGGCGATCTGCCAGAACCGAACGAGGCCGGCTACGATCGCGCGTGCGCCGATCGCATCGCCGAGCTCGTCGACATCACGCGCGGCGGCGCGTTCGTTCTGTGCACCTCGAACCGCGCGATGCGATCGCTCCACGCGTCGATCGTGCGTCACGTCGGCGCACGGCACGAGGTGCTCTTGCAGGGCAGCGCCCCCAAGCACCTGCTCCTCTCGAAGTTCCGCGCGAAGAACGACGCGGTGCTCGTGGCGACGATGAGCTTCTGGGAAGGCGTCGACGTCCCCGGCGACGCGCTTCGACTCGTCATCCTCGACAAGATCCCGTTCGCAGTGCCGACCGATCCCGTGGTCGCCGCGCGCTCCGCCGAGCTCGAGCGCGAAGGGCGCAACGCCTTTTCGGAGTACGCGATTCCGACGGCAGCGCTCACGCTGAAGCAGGGCTTTGGGCGGTTGCTCCGCACCGAAAAAGACGCCGGCATCGTCGCGATCCTCGATCGCCGACTCACCAGCAAAGGCTACGGCAAGGCACTCCTCGCCGCGCTGCCCCCCGCGCGTCGAGTCACGACCCTCGACGAGGTGCGCGCGTTTTGGAGCGAAATCCGCCCTTGACCGATCGCTTACTAGGCGTCATACCTCCGCGCACATCTGCCCTACATCTCGGGTAGCCACTTTCCGGAGGTTGTTGATGAAACGCTCGTTCCTCGCTTCGCTGGTCGCCGTCGCTTTCTCGAGCCTCACCCTCGTTGCCTGCGCCGTGCAGTCGGACGAGAGCACCGGCGACGATCTTTCCGAGGACGGCTCGGGCTCCTCCGAAGAGGCCGTGACCACGACGATCACCGCGACCGAGTTCAGCGATCCGAACGCCGACGTTCCGACCACGCCGGCCCACCGCATCTTCACCTCCGCGCGCTCCTACCGCCTCTACTTCGGCAACGACGCGCCCCCCTCGGTCGACTTCAACAAGAGCTGGGTCGCCTTCTACGGCGCCGGCATGAAGACCTCGGGCGGCTACGTGGCGTCGATCCCGAGCGTGTCGCGCTCGCTCAGCGGCAAGACCATCAAGATCACGACGTCGCTCTCGTCGCCGGGCCCCGACTGCATGGTCACGATGGCCATCACGAACCCGCACGTCTTCGTGAAGTTCCCGAAGCAGCCGAGCGCGCTCTACGTCAGCTACACGGCGAAGGACGTCATCAAGAGCTGCGGTCCGGCCTGCAACGGAGCCGCCCAGAAGAACCCGACGACCGGCGCGTGCGAGTGCACCGCGCTCGGCAAGTGCATCACCGGCTCGCAGTGGAACGCGAGCCCCGAGGTCTGCGGATGCATGAGCCTCTGCGCCACCGTGAAGTGCGGCGGCGGTACCCACTGCGAGGCGACTGGCAACGCGGTCGGCTGCGTTCCCGACGCGAACCCCTGCGCCGTCATGCGATGCATGCAGGGCACCACCTGCACGCCCGACGCAAACGGCACCACGGCCCAGTGCGTTCGCAACCCGGGCGGCTGCACGCAGGACGCCGACTGCGTCCTTTACGACAACTACTGCGGCGGCTGCGCGTGCGATGCGCTCGGCTACAACCACAAGCCGGTCACCTGCTCGAACCCGGTGCAGTGCCTCCGCGAGCCGTGCGCTGGCGTGACGGTGAAGTGCGAAGCCGGCCTCTGCGTCAAGCACTAGCCCTTTTCTTCGCCGCTTGCGGTGCTCGGGCCTCCACGCTTTCTGCGTGCGAGGCCCGAATCGCGTGTGAGGCCCGATTTCCTCCGCGCGCCGTCCGTGCTACTTCGGCCGCCTTCCAGGAGACTTGAGCATGAGCGAGATCACGGCTGTTTTTGCGCGCGAAATCCTCGATGCACGCGGTAACCCGACGGTCGAGGTCGAGGTCCAGACCGAGAGCGGTCGCGGGCGCGCCGCGGTGCCGAGCGGTGCATCCACCGGTGAGCACGAGGCCATCGAGCTTCGTGACGGCGACAAGAAGCGCTACCTCGGCAAGGGCGTGCAGAAGGCCGTCGCCAACGTCATGCAGTCGCTCGGCCCCTCGGTCATCGGAACCGATTGCCTCGATCAGGCCGAGGTCGACAGCCTCCTCCTCCAGGCCGACGGCACGCCCAACAAAGCGAAGATGGGCGCGAACGCGATCCTCGGCGTGTCGATGGCCGTCGCTCGCGCCGCGGCCGACGTCGTCGGGCTTCCGCTCTGGCGCTACCTCGGCGGCGCCAACGCGCGCGTCTTGCCGACGCCGCTCATGAACATCTTCAACGGCGGCCAGCACGCCGACAACGGGCTCGAGATCCAGGAGTTCATGGTCGTCCCGGCCGGGATCGAGACCTTTCCCGAGGCGCTGCGCGCAGGCGCCGAGGTCTTCCACGCGCTCAAAGCGGTCTTGAAGAAGAAGGGCCTCGCGACCACCGTTGGCGACGAGGGTGGCTTCGCGCCGCGCCTCGAGACCAGCGAAGAGGCCATCCAG
>CAXSGV010000338.1:0-907 GCA_964236615.1 uncultured Polyangiaceae bacterium | reverse complement strand
GCCCGGCAAGGACATGTTCATCGCGCTCGATGTCGCGGCGAGCGAGTTCTACGACGGCAAGACCAAAAAATACACCTACGACAAGAAGCCCGTGACCAGCGCCGAGCTCGGCGCGATCTACGAGGGCCTCGTGAAGAAGTACCCGCTCATCTCGATCGAGGATGGCTTCGATCAGGACGACTGGGAGGGCTGGAAGGCCAGCACCGTCGCGCTCGGCAAGAAGGTGCAGCTCGTCGGCGACGACTTCTTCGTCACGAACGTCGAGCGTCTGAAGAAGGGAATCGAGGGCGGTTACGCCAACGCGATCCTCGTGAAGCTCAATCAGATCGGAACGCTCACCGAGACCCTCGACGCCATCCGCATGGCGACCGAAGCCGGCTACCGATCGATCATCAGCCACCGCTCGGGCGAGACCGAGGACACGTTCATCGCCGACCTCGCGGTCGCCACCAACGCGGGGCAGATCAAGACCGGCAGCTTGTCGCGCTCGGACCGCGTCGCGAAATACAACCAGCTCCTTCGCATCGGCTTCGAGCTCGGCGAAGGCGCGACGTACGCGGGCATGAAGCCCTTCACGCGTTACTAGCTACTAGGCGATCACGACAATCCCCAACCGAGGAAGCAGGAATGGCCAAGGCGAAGGTAGCGGTTCTCAAGGTCAAGCCGAAGACGATCCTCCAGGACACGCAGCGTCTGTGCGAGCTCGCGGGAATGAAGGACGCGCTCGCGGCGGGTCACACGACCATCCTCAAGGACAACATCTCCTGGCACTACCCGTTCCCCGGTGCGAACACGACGCCCTGGCAGATGGAGGGCACGATCAAGGCCCTGCAGTCAGCGGGTCTGAACGACATCAGCTGCGTTCAGAACAAGACGGTCGTCACCAACGCTTTCAAGGGTGAGGACC